>JABWAK010000082.1 GCA_013361065.1 Bacteroidota bacterium | reverse complement strand
ACCGCACTCGCCTTCCGGTACAGCTACCGTGCCGAAGTTGCGCGTTACACCTGCTGCTGTCAACGGATCGTTGTCAGCCAAAATGTTGCCCAATACGTCTGTTACGTAGAACAGCGGCTGGACGTTGTCGATACCGTCTGGTACACAAACCTGAATTACAACAGGATCAACTCCAGGATTGCAAGAACCCGTTTCCGTTACGGTTACTGTATAGCACCCTGCTCCTGCGTTGGAAAACAGGAACGCGCCCTGTGGGAAACCGATGTAAGTGGTCACAGTCGTCAATGGAGGCGTAGAACCTGCAGGGCCTGAGCCTGCAACCGGAGCAGCATTTACGGTGTACGTGCCGGCACAAGTTGTTCCGTCAGTTACCGTCACTGTGAAGGAGCCATTCGGCACATAACCCGGGCTGATGAACGGACACGTCGGGCGTACCGTAGTAGCCGTTACTGTGTACTGTGCATCCAAGGTAATGAAAGCTGCAGGACCTGCGCAGGCAGATACGTTCAGCGGTGCACCGATGCCATCGCAGGTTTCTGCTACGTGGAATTCGTAGTCAGTGCCTGGCTGCAAGCCGTTTACGGTAACGCTGATCTGGCTGCCTACTACCGTCATACCAGTCACCGGAGCGGAGAAGCTGACTACGTTGTTGATGTAACATACCGTAGTTTGGATCGTAGCCTGGCCTGCGTTGTTGCAGCTTGCCAGTCCCTGGCCTGCCACTGTGAGGGTCCAGCAATTGTCGGTTGGTGTATCATTGGACGTCCAACGCAGTTCGGCCGTATTCTGGCCAATATTGAGCGCAGTGAGGCCCGAAGGGGCAGGGCATTGAGCAGAAGCGCTTTGCACGCCTAGTAAAAATAGTACGTAAGTCGTTGGGATCGAGAACTGTAGCGGTAAAATCGGTCTGAATCGTGTAGTAATGTTTGTTTTGAAGTTGGCGAAACAAATTACGCCTTTCCTGGTCGTCAGAAAATGTTTCATGATTTTTAAAGTTTGCAGAATAAGGAGCAATCCTTTCCTGCTTCTGTGGAAGACAATTTTTTAATTATTTAAACCCATGCATGCTAAAATCCAAACCAAAACAGGCGTGCTCTGATCATCGCCAGGTAAGTACAAAAAAGCCTTACGCTTAGCGCAGAACATACCTATGGAGGGGTAATGTCGTGTGTGTAGTTTTCCCGATGTAAAAAAGTGTGTAGCAGGGTTGCTGGCCAAAAAACAGAAAAGGCCAACGACAACCCAATGGCAGGCGAATTAATTATTGTGGGTGTTGGATTGTATGGATGAGAAAATCCGGCAGACAATTTCAATAAAAATCCGGATTTAAAGTGTTTGGTCGTTTTCCCACATTTAAAACGATGACGCAAGATGCAATTTATTCTGAAAAAATTAAAGAATCGGGCTTTTTTTGTTTATAGAATCTCTTGTAGCTCCATCGCCTTTCATACAAATATGCAATTTGCAGGAAGTTTTCCTATCTTGGCGCAAAAGCAATTCTATGAAAATCAGGTTTTGTGGCGCGGCACGTGAAGTTACCGGAAGTGCGCATTTACTGACCCTGTCAGATGGGTTTACGATCCTACTCGATTGTGGATTGTACCAGGGCGGCGACAAAGAAATGCAATCCTTTAATGATGACTGGCTTTTTGACCCGGCTCAGGTTGACTGCATGATCCTGTCTCATGCCCATATTGACCACAGCGGACGGATTCCCAAGCTTGTTAAAGATGGATTTAACGGGTTGATTTACAGCACACACGCTACCCATAGTTTGTGCAGCATCATGCTTTTGGACAGTGCTAAAATTCAGGAAAAAGATGCAGAATTCACGAACAAGCGCATCCTGAAAAAAAAGCTCAAACAGCAGTTGGAAGAACCACTCTACACCCAGGAGGATGTGACGGAAGCCATGAAGTATTTTGTGGGATGCAGCTATGATCGATGGGTTCCTGTGCGCAACGGGGTGGAAGTGCTCTTCAAAGATGCAGGCCATATTCTGGGGAGTGCCAGTGTTACCCTCCGTATTCAAGAAAATGGGAAAACCCGCTATTTTGGGTTCACAGGGGATATTGGTCGACCTGATCGCCCGATTTTGCGGGACCCACAGCCAATGCCCGAGGTGGAATTTCTGATTTGCGAATCTACATACGGCGACCGCGATCACATTGCAGCGCCTGCTGAAAAAGATAAGTTTCTGGAAATTATCCGGGAAACTTGCGTAGAAAAACGCGGAAAACTAATCATACCAGCCTTTAGCGTAGGGCGCACCCAGGAGATTGTGTACATTTTGGACCAGTTTGAATCAGAAGGCATTCTGCCCGAGATTCCCGTATACGTAGACAGCCCGCTTTCTGTCAATGCAACCCGTGTGTTTGGTGCCCATCCGGAATGTTTCGACAAGGAAATCCATGAATACATGCTCAGCGATCCAAATCCATTTGGATTTAACTCTCTGCATTACCTAAAAGAGGTGGAAGAATCGAAAGAACTCAATGCTTCCGACGAGCCCTGTATCATCATTAGTTCTTCCGGTATGGCCAATGCAGGGCGCATCAAACACCACTTGTTTAATGGAATTGACAATCCCCGCAACACTATCCTGATCGTGGGGTATTGCACACCTGACACACCGGGGGGCATCCTGCGATCCGGCGCGCCGACCCTCCGTTTGTTCGGAGAAGTAAAAATGGTTAATGCCCGCGTAGAGGTTATGGATTCCTTTTCGGCGCATGGCGATCGTAATGAAATGGCTGATTTTATTGCCAACCAGGTTGGAAAAGTAAAGAAGGTCTTTTTGGTGCACGGTACCCTCGAGCGTCAGGAAGCGTTCGCAGGTTACCTGAAGTCAAAAGGGATAACGGACATTGTGATTCCCGAGTTGGGAGATACCATAGACCTGGGATAAATTATTTCAGGCCTGCCCGATTCTTCTCCTGTATCCTGCGCACCATTTGTGTGACCGTATTGCGCGGCAAAAAGCGGCTCAGATTGGCAGAAACGTAATTGAAAAAGCGGTGAATGGCTACGGTTTTGCCACTCATCATAGCTTTGTATCCGTACTCCGCAACGGCTTCAGCCGAGGTATAGACCCAGCTTTTTTCCCTAAACTCGGGCATCCCTGCGTTTACAGTTTCCTGAAATCCGGTTTTCGTTGTTCCGGGGCAAAGCACGGTAACGGTTACGCCGGTACCTTTGACTTCATTGGCGATGGCTTCTGAAAAATGAAGTACAAAAGCTTTGGAGGCAAAATAAATAGCCATAAAAGGACTGGGTTGAAAAGCGGCTACCGAGGCTACGTTCATGATTTTGCCACTGCCCCGCTTTAGCATTTCCCGCAAAAATAGCTTGGTCATATGCGTCAATGTGAGCACGTGCAATTGCAACATACGCGATTCCACTTCCCAATCGGTTTCGGCAAAGGCACCATAGTTGCCGAATCCTGCATTGTTGATCAGGATTTCGATTTGGATGCCTTCTTTTTTCAGTTCGTCAAATAATTCCTGTGCGACATTGGTCCGCGTCAAATCGGTTAAAACTGGTTTGACTTGTATGGTTGGTGCGAGTTGCTGCAAGCCGGGAATGACTTTTAACAAGGTTTCGCTTTTGTCAACCAATACCAGATTGTAGTTATCTTTGGCCAATAACCTGGCTAATTCCAGTCCGATGCCCCCTGCGGCACCCGTAATCAATGCTGTTTTGTTCATCCTGCGTTTGAATTGTTGCAATCAGCGGCGAAAATACAACGGTCTTGGCTATCTTTGCGCGCAATTTATCAAAGCCTTCACTCAGCCATGCCAAAAGATACTTCCATTCGTTCCGTTCTGATCATTGGCAGCGGCCCCATTATCATTGGGCAAGCCTGCGAATTTGACTATTCTGGTAGCCAGGCCGCCCGATCTTTGCGGGAAGAAGGCATCGAAGTTTCACTCATCAATTCCAATCCGGCGACAATTATGACGGATCCGGTCACTGCGGATCATGTCTATCTGTTGCCGCTCACGGTAGATAGCATTATTCAGATACTGGAAGACCGTAAAATAGATGCTGTTTTGCCAACGATGGGCGGACAAACAGCACTTAACCTCACCATAGAAGCCGGACAGCGCGGGGTTTGGGAAAAATACGGGGTCCGGCTCATTGGCGTTGACCTGGATGCCATTGAATTGACGGAAAACCGGGAATCTTTTCGGAGTCATATGCTAAAAATAGGCCTTTCTGTAGCCCCTTCCCGCATTGCCAACTCTTTTTTGGAAGGTAAAGAGGCCGCTCAGGAAATCGGATTCCCGCTGGTGATACGGCCTTCCTACACCCTGGGTGGTTCCGGTGCAGCTTTTGTACACAAAGAAGAAGAATTTGACGCTTTATTGCGACGAGGCCTTAGCATGTCGCCAACGCACGAAGTACTGGTGGAAAAAGCTGTGCTGGGCTGGAAGGAGTTTGAGCTGGAATTGTTGCGCGATGCCAGTGACAGTGTGGTCATTATTTGCACGGTTGAAAACCTCGACCCGATGGGGATTCACACTGGAGACAGCATTACGGTAGCACCGGCCATGACCCTTTCGGATACTGCATACCAACGCATGCGTGACGAAGCTATCCTGGCCATGCGCTCGCTGGGCAATTTTTCCGGAGGCTGCAACATCCAGTTTGCTATGCATCCGGAAACAGAAGATTTAATTGTTGTGGAAATCAACCCCAGAGTCTCGCGTTCTTCAGCTTTGGCCAGTAAGGCAACGGGTTATCCAATTGCAAAAATAGCAGCCAAATTGGCCATTGGTTACCGCCTCGATGAACTGAGTAACCAGATCACCAAAACCACGTCCGCGTTTTTTGAACCGACCTTAGATTACGTGATCGTAAAAATGCCGCGCTGGAATTTTGAAAAATTTGCTGGTGCTGATCACCGCCTGGGGTTGCAAATGAAATCGGTGGGTGAAGTAATGGCAATTGGTCGCAACTTCCTGGAAGCGCTGCAAAAAGCCTGTCAATCGCTGGAAAACAACCGTATGGGACTGGGTGCTGATAAAAAGGAATGGATCAGGACCTCTGATATTCTTGAACGACTGGAACAAGTGAGTGACGACCGGATTTTCCGGCTCAAGGATGCGCTTCGCCTGGGTGTGCCGGAAAAAACGGTGCAAAAACTCACCCAAATTGATCCCTGGTTCATCCGACAGATCAAACGGTTGGTCAAAATGGAAGAGCGCCTGCTCCGTTTCAACGTAGCTGAAGATATCCCTGCCGATTTTTTCCTCGAACTTAAGCAAGTGGGCTATTCTGACGCGCAGATTGCCTGGGTATTGCGCATTAAGGAAGAAGAAGTGACCCGGCAACGCCGAAAGCTGAACATCCGCCGCACCTACAAAATGGTGGATACCTGCGCTGCTGAATTTGAAGCAAAAACGCCTTATTTCTACTCTACCTTTGATACAGAAAACGAAAGTATTCCTTCCAACGGAAAAAAGGTAGTGGTGTTGGGCTCCGGCCCGAACCGCATCGGACAGGGCATCGAATTCGATTATTGCTGTGTGCATGGCCTGCTTGCCATCAAAGAAGCCGGATACGAAGCCATTATGATCAACTGCAACCCGGAGACCGTTTCCACAGATTTCAACATTGCCGATAAACTGTACTTCGAACCGGTTTTTTGGGAACACCTCGAAGAAATCCTCGAATTGGAAAAACCTGAAGGCATCATTGTACAATTGGGGGGACAAACGGCCCTCAAACTTGCGCAAACCCTGCATGAAAAAGGGTACCGCATTCTGGGTACCGACTTCACTTCCATGGATATGGCCGAAGACCGGGGAGCTTTTTCCGACCTGCTGAAAGCGCTGGAAATTCCTTATCCCAATTACGGCGTGGCACTGGATACCGACGAAGCCATCAAAGTGGCGCACGAAGTTGGATACCCTGTATTGGTGCGACCTTCTTATGTATTGGGCGGCCAAAACATGCGCATTGTTATCAATGATGACGAACTGGAAAGGCACGTGCTGCATTTGTTCAAAAGCATGCCGGATAACCGGGTACTTATTGACCATTTTTTGGAACGTGCTAAAGAAGCGGAGATTGACGCCATATGTGACGGTGAAGACGTACACATCATGGGTATTATGGAGCATATCGAACCGGCAGGTATCCATTCCGGCGACAGTTCCAGCGTGCTGCCGCCGTACATGCTCCGGGAGGAGAAACTGCAGGAGATCATCGCGATCACCAAGAAACTCGCCTTCGCACTCCATGTGCGGGGACTGATCAACGTCCAGTATGCGATGAAGAACGACATCGTCTATGTGCTGGAGGTGAATCCGCGTGCATCCCGCACGGTGCCGTTCGTCGGCAAGGCGACCGGTCTGCCGCTCGCCAAGATCGCCGCCAAGGTAATGGTCGGGATGAAACTGAAGAATCTCGGCGTGCTCGATTTCGACTTCCGCAAAGTGAAGCATATGTCGATGAAGGAATCGGTCTTCCCCTTCAATAAATTCCCGAAAGTGAAGATGTTCCTCGGTCCGGAGATGCGCTCCACCGGCGAGGTGATGGGCATCTCGCAATCATTCGGCGCTGCTGTGGCCAAAGCGCAGCTCGCCGCCGGCAACCCGCTCCCGAAGGAGGGGACCATCTTTGTCAGCGTGAACAATAACGACAAGACGGCTGAGACGGTCGGCATCATGAAGGATTACACGAACCTCGGCTTCCGCATCATTGCGACCGAAGGAACGACCAAGTTCCTGAACGAGAACGGCATCGCGGCAACGGCGGTCTTCAAGGTGAACGAAGGCCGTCCGAACATCGTCGATGCCATCAAGAACGGCGAGGTGCAGATGGTCATCAACACGCCGCTCGGCGAGGAATCCCGGTACGACGAGTACTCCATCGGCTGGGCCGCCATCCAGCAGCGGATCGCCTTCATCACCACGCTCTCCGCCGCTGCGACCGCGGTGAAGGGGATCGAGCGGATCAAGCAGGGGAAGATGAGCGTCCGCTCCATCCAGGAATATCATAACGCATGACGGTCAGGACCGGGGCTGCCCCGGTCCGTCGCCGAACACTCTATGCCACGACTCAAGATCGATCTTCCCGCAGCCTATCATTTCACGACGGAGATCCCCATCCGCATCTCCGATATCAATTACGGCGGCCACCTCGGCAACGATTCCGTTCTCTCCATCCTGCACGAAGCGCGGCTGCGCATGCTGGTGGAGCATGGGTGGACGGAGATGAGTGTGGAGGGAGCCGGCATCATCATGTCCGATTCCGCCGTGGTCTACAAGTCCGAAGCGTTCTACGGTGAATCGCTCCGCATCCAGATCGCCGTGAAGGATTTCTCGAACTTCGGCTGTGATCTGTACTATCTTGTCCGGGAACGGGAGAGCGGCCGGGAAGTGGTCCATGCAAAGACCGGCATCGCATTCTTCAATTATGAGGCAAGGAAACTCGCACCTGTTCCTCCGAAGTTCCGTCAGCAGTTCCCATCCTAGGAGAGTCAGCACTCCATGAACCGTTCCTGCCGTCGATTGCTCATCCTTCTGCCGTTGTCGATCCTCATCGGGTGCGGTGTCACTCAGCCGATCCGGACGATCCCTGCCGGTGAGGTCCATCTCACCGGCTCCTTCGGCGGCGGCATCATCCCGTTCGGCGGTATCGCCATTCCGGTTCCGTATCTCACCGCCGGTGCGCAGTATGGATATTCGGATGCGTTCACCGTTTTCGGCAACGGACATCTCACGGCGGCACTCTTCAAGGATGTCGGACTGGACCTGGGCGGTGCATACCGTGCGGTCCGGCAGGAGGGGATCGTTCCGGAACTGACGCTCGCCGGAAGAGGATACTTCTTCTGGGATGCGGTCCGCGGTTCCACCACTCGATTGTATCCATCCCTCTCCGCCGCTGCAAGTTATCAGCTTTCAGAACGGTCGCTCCTCTATTTCGGGACGGAAGGACTCTATCAGCAGAGTACCTCTGACCTGTTCCTGGCGCCGTTCGCCGGATACACTTTTCCCGTGCATGAGCGTTGGGTGCTGCAGCTTGAAACGAAATGGCTCGCAGCGAACAAGGATATGCGCCACGGTATCTTCGAAGGGGCAGCGTCGGTCGGGGGATACGGGAATGTCGGCATCTACTGCGGTGTGCAATGGGAGGCATTCCGATGAAACGACTGTCGATCGTTGCAACGCTCGTGTTCTGTCTGACCGGCTGTTTCGATATGGACAGTTCACTGTTCAACAATACGGAGCTCACCGCGTATTCGCTCTCTACCGCCGTGATACCGGCCGCACAGCGGCAGGAGGTCGTTCTCTCCTCACAGGGGAAGCGGATCTACGGCTACTTCGTCTCCCATCCCGATACGACACAGAAGAATGTCATCCTCTACAACCACGGGAACAGGGATCATCTCCAGTTCTATTGGGACCGGGTGGAGCTCTTCTATGCGATGGGATTCAGCGTCTTCATCTATGACTATCGGGGATATGGGAAGAGTGAAGGGGAGTCGTCCGAAGAGGGGATCTATGCCGATGCGCAGGCGGCGTCCGAGTATGTCCGCATCACGCGGAGTATCCCGGATTCTCTCATCACGGTCTACGGCTTCTCGCTCGGCGGTGCTCCGGCGACGCATCTTGCGGCGAACGTCTTCACACCCCGGCGGTTCATCCTGGAAGCCGCGTTCGCCTCGGCCAGTGCACTTACGCAGAGCGGCACGATGCTCGATGTGCCCGGCACGTTCTTTATGAAAGGTGTCTACGACAACGCAGGGAAGATCGGCAGGGTGAAATGCCCGGTGATGATCCTGCATGGGACCGATGATACCTTCATCGATCTGGAGAAGAATGGCCGGGTGCTCTATAATAAAGCCCCTGCGCCGAAGCATCTCATCGCAGTGCCGGGTGCCGGACATTCGAATGTCCCATCCGTGATGGGAACGGCACTCTATCGGACGACGGTCCGTGATTTCATTCTGAACTAAAAAAGGAACGGCGGCATCCGCCGCCGTTCTATCCCTCTGCACCGATCCTCCCCTCACACCTCGGCACCGCTCAGTTTCCGTTCGAGACGGATCAACTCCCGCTGACGCTTCGGCAGCTCCTTCATTCGCATCTCGAGCCCTTCATGCATCCGGTCCAGCTCCTTCTGCTGCAGCTCGAAGTTGAAATGTCCCTGATCCCCGTTCCGGAAATAGATCCGTCCGTGGCGCGGTGCATGCTGTTCGGAGACCTCCAGCGTGACGGTCATCTTCTTCCCTTTGCGGAACAGCTCCACGGGAAGTTTATCGCCTTCCTCCGCTTCGGAGAGTGCTTCATGGACGTCATCCATCCCTTTCACCACTTCATCGCCGATCTTCGTCAGCACATCGCCTGCTTTGATGCCGGCCTTCGCGCCGTTCTCATCCGCTTCTGTTGACGTGACCAGCACTCCTTTCTTGTTCGGGACCTCGAAATACTCGGCCAGCTGCTGATTGAGTTCCATCAGCGACAGTCCTTCAGCGGTCAGCGGTGCGCCGATCCGTTCCATCACCACCTTCGGCATCGCCGGCATGGAGAAGGCGCCGAAACTCCGTGTCTTGTTCTTCCGGATGACGGCGGTGAGACTCTTCGTCTCACCGTTCCGGTTCACTTTCACCGTCACTTTCGTCCCCGGTTTCGTCGCGGCCACGGCATCACTCAGATCCTCTGCGGTCTCGATACGCTTCCCGTTGAACTCCGTCACCACGTCCTCCTCTTCGATCCCGGCCGAATCGGCAGGACTCTCTTCCACCACTTCGTTGACGAAGGCCCCTTCCTTCACTTTCAGTCCCTCCTCCCGTGCGAACTTCGGCGTCACATCCTGGATCCCCACGCCGAGCCATCCTTTGCTGCTCTTCGCACCGGTCCTGATGACGGCCGCCTCCTGCGCCATCATGCCTGTCAGCACCGCAGCGGTGAGCAGGGAAATGAGTATCGTTCGTTTCATGGTCGTTGCTCCTCTGATAGATGATCGATCGGGGGTCTTGTGTCCATTTAGACGCTACCGCTGACCTCTTGTTCCGGCAGGCGGGGAAGGGGGAGAAATACTTGAAGATTGTAGCAAAACTCTGATTTTCTTCTTACGTTCCACACAGCCGGGACGGATGATCCGGTATCGGCCACAACAGAAGGAGACCGCATGACAGCGGTACGGACGAAGAAACGCACGACGGCAAAAAAAGCTGCGGCGGAGAGCAGGACAGGAACATTCACGTTCACCTCTCGACTGGAGTTATCCGATAACAAATTGTGGGGAGCGCATTTCAGGATCCCGAAGGAGGCGGCGAAAGCGCTCACCAGTGGCGAATCGAAGCGTGTCATCTGCACGGTGATGGGCACGGAACGGTACCAAAGCGCGATCGTCTTCTTCCGGACCGGGGTCCCGGTGGTCACCATCAACAAGACGCTGCGGACAAAACTCAACCTTGAACCGGGGGATTCTGCCGATATCACATTGGAAAAGGATACTAGTGCGTACGGACTCCCGATGCCGGAGGAACTGAATGAGGTCTTCCGGCAGGACCCGGAAGGGAAGAAGATCTTCCACTCGCTCACGCCGGGCAAACAGCGGACGCTTCTCTATATTATCGGCAAGAGCAAGGACCCGGATAAACGGATCCGGCTGTCGCTCATCATCCTTCATCATATCAAAAAGAACCTCGGCAAGGTCGACTACCGTGCACTCAATGATGAAATGAAAGCCGATCGTGCTATGCGGTGATCAACGGACAGATTCCTCTTTGATCGAACCGCATCTTCCAATATACCTCTGATTTCTTCTGTTCCATTCTCCATTCTCCATTCTCCATTCTCCATTCTTCATTCTCCATTCTCCATTCTACATTCTCCATTGTCCATTGTTCATTGATAATTGATAATTGATAATTGTTCCCCCGTCACATCCCCGTTTTTTCCGTTGAATTTCATCCGAAAAATTCACTTCTTCATGCATGTTCGTCATACAGAACGGACATTCCGGCAATCTTCCCGTGTAAAAAGGACCAGGATGCAATGACTCCAGCAGTAAAAAAGCTCCTTTTTGCCAGACATTTTCGTTCGATCGTCTCTGCCGTTGCCGGTCTTGTCGCTGCGTACGCCGTTGCCGGCTCCTCCCTCGGCTCCAATGTGGAATTGAACGCATTGGATATCCAGTTCCGCATCGCCCAGAACACCCGCCAGCCCGACACGAATATCGTCATCATCACCATCGATCAGAACAGTCTGCAGTATTTCAAACGCACCGCCCGTGTCAGCTGGCCCTGGTCCCGCGAATTCTATGCACTGACCACCGATTTCCTCACAGCGTCCGGTGCCCGTGCGGTCGTCTACGATTTCCAGTTCACCGAACCGGATGAGGACCGCGCACAGTCCGTCGGTGCCTACAACGACAGTCTCTTCGCCGCCTCCATCCGGAATGCCGGCAATGTCTATCTTGCGGCCATCCTCAGCCGGCAGGAGGAACAGGATCAGCCGGGTGATCCGCTCGTCAAGTTCCCCGCTTCGGTGGTTGCGGTGCCGGAGACCCGCTCGTTCTCGTTCGATAAAGCATACTCACCGCTGGTCCAGTTCCAGGAAGCGGCCAAGAGTATCGGTGTGGTGAATTTCGTACCGGATGAGGACGGCGTCTGCCGGCGGATCGCGCTGCAGTACTCCTATCAGGGCAAGCCGCTGCAGGCATTGTCCTACAATGTCTATACGGACCTCTATGGTGCCGAACGGCCGATGACCGGGTCCCTGACCTCGCCCTATCTGATCTATTGGTACGGCAAAGGGGGACCGGACGGTGTCTTCCCGTACTACTCGATCCACTCCGTCATCGTCTCCGCCATGAAACACCAGGCAGGCATCGAACCGGACATCCCGCTCGCGGCGTTCCGTGATAAGATCGTCTTCATCGGTTCTAATGCGCCGAGTCTCTTCGATCTGAAGAACACCCCGTTCACCTATCAGGAACCGTATCCCGGAGTGGAGATCCATGCCACGGCCATGAGCAACTTCCTGCGGAAGGATATCATCGCCGAGGTCCCGTTCCTCACCATCCTGCTGCTCAGCATCCTGCTGGCGCTCGCGGTGGCCGTCTCGACCAACTATCTGGAGAACATCGTCATCAGCAGCGGCATCCTGCTCCTGCTCTCTGCACTCTTCCTGACGGCAGTAACGCAGCTCTTCCTGCGCGAGCTGCTCTGGATGAAGGTGGTCTTCCCGCTCTTCGCCATGCTCTTCACCTATATCGTCTCCACCGGATGGAATTTCGCCACGGAAGGGAGGAGCAAACGCCAGATCCAACGCATCTTCGGTCAGTTCGTGAACCCGCATGTGGTGAAACAGCTCAGTGCGGACCCGGAGCGCGTCGAACTCGGCGGTGAGGAGGTCGAAGCCTCCATCATGTTCTCGGATATCGAAGGGTTTACCACCATCTCTGAATCCAAACGGCCGAAAGAGCTCGTGGCGTTCCTGAACAGCTACTTCTCCATGGCGAACGATGTCTTCTTCAAGTATGACGGCACCATCGACAAGTTCATCGGCGATGCAGTGATGGTGCAGTTCGGTATCCCGCTGAAGAACCCGGACCACCGCATCCTCGCGGTGCGCGCAGCGTATGAGTTCTCCCGCACTGTCGCCGCCATGACCGCTGAAGCAAAGGCGAAAGGGGAGCCGGTCTTCTCCACCCGCATCGGCATCAACTCCGGACCGATGGTGGCGGGATACATCGGCGGCCGTTCGAAGAAGGAATATACGGTGATCGGCGATACGGTGAATCTCGCCTCCCGTCTTGAAGGTGTGAACAAGTACTACGGAACATCGCTGATGATCAGCGAAGCGACCGCCGATGACCGCGTGATCGATGAATTCCTGCTCCGCGAGATGGATACCATGCGCGTGAAAGGGAAGAACCTTCCGATCCGCATCTACGAAGTGGTCTGCCGCCGTCAGGAAGCGACCGAACAGCGGCTGAAGATGGTGCAGACCTTCGAGGCAGGACTGAAACTCTACCGCGAGCAGCAGTGGACCGATGCGGTCTCCCTGTTCCGCACCGCAGAGAAACTCGGTCCGGACGATCCCGCCTCCCGCATGTACATCGAACGGTGTGAGGAATACCGGAAGCATCCTCCGGGCAAGGGATGGGACGGCGTCTATAGTATGACATCGAAATGAACCGATCGCAGCAGGGATCAGCACAGGAGAAACCATGAGAAGCATCCATACGACACTGTTGACCGTCATTCTGACGGCGTCCGTTGCCGCACAGACCCTCCGCACCACGCAGCCGACCAACTATCTGCGGGAAGGACCGGCCTCCTATTTCCAGATCATCGCATCGCTTCCCGCTTCCACCGATGTGAACAAAGTGGAGCAGAAAGGGAGCTGGTTCAAGGTGAAGACCGACGGGAATGAGACCGGCTGGCTCTCCGAGAACAGTTTTGCGCCGCGCGACGGAACCGGCGGACGCGATCAGCGGATGCTGCAGGGAAAGACGTCCAGCCGCGCGTCGCGGGCCGAGCTGGCCGCTGCGGTGAAAGGCTTCGGGGACAAGTACGTGCAGAGCGGGGCGGACGGCGGTCAGGAGATCAGCAAGTTCTCCGAACCGGTCGTGACCGCACAGCAGATGGAGGAGTTCGAGCACAGCTTCTCCGTGGAACCGTTCCGGGGATATATGCAGGTCGAGCGGCCGTTCGACATCCAGTTCCACGAGGAGGCGGTTGGACTCGGCATCGCCCGCCGCATCATCGCGGAGAAAGGACTGGTCAACGACCGCACGGCGACACTCTATTTGAATCTGATCGGGAACCGCCTCTCCAAATACACGAAAGCGTTCGATCTCGGATTCCGCTTTTACGTCCTGGATGATGCAAAGGCCGGTGCCTTCGCCGTTCCCGGCGGGTATATCTTCGTCACCAAAGGGATGCTCGCCGCCTGTGCGAATGAAGCGGAACTCGCCGCTGTGGTCGCCCACGAGATGGTGCATGTGGTCCAGCGGCACGGTGTGAAGGAACTGAAGAAGAGCGAAGCGAAGATCAAATCCGAATCGGCGTTCGCCGAACTGGAAGCGGAGACCGGGGCAGGGGATGCGGAGGAACAGGAACTCGAGGAATACGCGAACTCGGTCTATCAGGACCTCATCGCGCCGCGCCTCCTGTCCTATGAGAAGGATGCGGACGCGCTGACCATGGTCTATCTGAAGCGGGCCGGCTACGATCCGACCGCACTCCTTTCCATCCTCCAGCGGATCCATGAACCGTCCGCCGCAACGCGCGAGATCTTCGATGACCGGTACATGAAGAAGGATGAGATGGAAGAGCGGATCGGCAATGTCCGGTCACTGATCAAAGAGGAAGGCTACCGTGCCCGTGCGGACCGGCGTTTTGCCGACCGCTATCAGCGGAGTATCGGAAGCATTCGGTAAGTATAGTTTCGACACAATACACTACATCCCACTCTCATCCCGATGGAGCATATCATGAAACGATGGTACACGTTCGCTGTACTGTTCACCCTCCTCTCCGCGCTGCTGACGGCGCAGGGGTCCAAGAATCTCTGGAACGCAGAATTGGAGGATGACGTCAAGCGCATCCAGCCGCTGCAGAACGGGAAATACCTCTTCCTTTCCTCCGATGAATATGCATGGCTGTTCGAGAACGCCACCGGAAAGAAGGTCTGGAGCGTGGAGATCGATGACTACAACGCGAAAGCCCCCCATCTGGTGGTGAACGATTCACTCTATCTCGTCGCGAACGAGGACACGCTCGTCTGCTACTCCATGCTGGGACGCTCCATCCGCTGGAAAAAGCCCTACGCGATGATCGAACAGGACCGGTTCTCCGGGATGAAACAGTTCGATACCATCATTGTGCTGAGTTACTCCACGGTCGATATCGGGATCAGCCTGCACACCGGCAAGGAACACTGGCGCACGCCGGTGGAATACAACACGGACTTGGTGGAGGCAGGAACGGTGAATTGCATCGTCCCGCCCGGACAACCGAAGTATTTCGTCCTGACGGAGAAGGAGG
>JABWAK010000261.1 GCA_013361065.1 Bacteroidota bacterium | reverse complement strand
GCTGAACTATACGATGAGCGATGATGGTCTGCCCGATCCGCAATATTTCACGCAATGGGCCGAGACCGGAACGAACGGCGGCGGCCTGCAGGCACCAATGTCCGTTGGATACACGATGCTCTATTATGATACCACGAAACTCGCGTTACGGTCCGAAACGGTCGTAGCGTCCTCCACTCAGGGACAGACCGCCATCGTCTGGGATGCCAACAACCACCTGAAACAACCGTACCTCAACCGGCTGGAGACTTCGCTGTGGAGTGAATCGAAATTCCTCGGCAATATGACCATCACCGCCTGGCCGAGGAGCGGGAATAGTATCTATGGTGCGTCATTCGGTCCGGACTGGAACGGACGTGTCTCGTTCAATGTCCGCCAGAGCTGGATCTTCGCCGTCGGCCGACAGATCTGTTTCGGTCCGTACATCCTGAAGCCGGGGGACAAGATCCGTTTCGCACTGGCAGAGGTAGCGGGATACGGCGCAGCGTCCAAAGAAGAGGCACAAGCGGGTCTCAAGGATGAAGGCGGAAGCTGCGGCCAGCAATGCAATGAATCGGCCAGTACCGCCGCATTCAACCCCGTCCCCAGTTATTATGACACCATCCGCTACGGTGCGGACAACAAACTGCATGGCAGCACCTATCTTTCCAAATACCCGCTGCCGGATTATGTGAATTCCAAGACCGTCACTGTCCGCGATGTGGCGGACCGCGCGATCCAGCTCTATACAGGGTCCTCCACTGTTCTGGATTACGACAGTTCGCAGTACTGGCCGGAACGCTCTTCGGACCGCGGTGTCTATGCCGCACCGCTGGTCGTTCCCGCACCGGTCATCACCGTCAGCAATACGCCTCTGGCGCAGAACAGGATCTCCTGGGGACCGGCCGCAGAGACGTTCACCGCACCCCGGCTCACCGCACCGTTCAGCCACTATAAAGTGATGAAATCGATCCATCCGCTCGGTCCGTGGAAGCTGCTCGACAGCGTCGGCAAAGCGGACAGCCGGTTCTATGCCGGCGGGTCGTACACCGTCACCGATACCTCGACGAAAGTACTCGAGTCCTACTATTACAGCGTCCTCTCCGTTGATGCGAACGGTAATACCAGCGGCCGGACGAACATCACGCTGCATCAGACGCAGCTGGGAGGGACCGACAAACTGGAAAAGGTCGTCGTGGTGCCCAATCCCTACATCGTCCGTTCCGGCTTCACCGGTGCCGGGAACGTTGACAACACGATCGGGTTCTTCAACCTTCCGAAGAAATGCACCATCCGCATCATCTCGTACAGCGGGCAGCTGATCGAGACGATCGAGCATGATTCCGGTCTCTATTCGGTGGAGTATTTCAAAACGACACGCAACAATCAGGTGATCGCCTCCGGTGTCTATTTCTTCGTGGTCGAGACGCCGGACGGCAACCGCACGCACGGCAAGTTCGTCGTCATTCAATGAGCAGGAACGATATGAATACACACACACACACATCCGCGGCGCTCCTCCTTCTGACGCTCGCGTTCACGGCTGCCGCTCCGCTGTATGGACAGAAGGTCGGCACGAGTTCACTCCAGTTCCTGAAAGTGACGCCGACCGCCCGTGCTTCGGCGATGGGGGACGCCTACTCCACTCTTGCCGCCGGCTCCGATGCGGTCTTCTGGAACCCGGCCGGTCTGGCCGTGGGTGAACAGATAGAAGTGACCGGAACGCACATCCTTTGGCTCTTTGATACGCGGCAGAGCACCCTGGCGGGGTCCTTTCCGCTCGCGGACCTCGGCGGAACGGTCGGACTCCATCTGCAGTACGTCGATTATGGTTCGATCGATGTGACGCGCACGGACCAGCTGGCGTTCGTCGGATCCGGTCCGGACATCCATTACAATCCGGGACTGACCGGGGAGACCTTCTCGCCTTCATCCTATGTGCTCGGCATCAGTTATGCACAGCGGATGACCGACCGGTTCACCGCCGGCATCACCGCGAAATACATCCGTGAATCGCTCTGGAACAGCGCCACCATCGTTCTGATCAATCCTACCACCGGAGCAAAGGAGGAAGTGAACACCTTCGCTTCGCTCTTCCTCTTCGATTTCGGGATGCAGTATAATACAGGGTACCGTTCGGTACGCATTGGCGTTTCCATCCAGAATTTCGGCGAACAGGTGAAGTTCGCGAAAGAAGCGTTCCCTGCACCGCTCATGTTCCGCATCGGCACAGCGGCGGACCTGATCGGTCCTGACGCGCTGCTGGGTGCATCGGAATCGAACCGCATCACCTTCGCTTACGACCTGTTCCAGCCGAACGATTACGCACAGCAGATGCATCTCGGCACCGAGTATGCATTCGACGAAGCGTTCTTCGTCCGGGCCGGGTACAAGGTCTATTATGATAACGACAGTTTCACGGCAGGAGCTGGTATCCGTCAGACGTTCACCGGTTTCCCGCTTTCGATCGATTACAGTTATGGTGCGATGGGGGATTATCTCCCGTCCGTTCACCGCTTAAGTGTAGGAGTACAGTTCAAATGAGAACGATCCTTTCCACCTTCCGTCTGTTACTCGTTGTCGGATCCGTTGCGGCCGCTCAGGGTGCTTCTGCACCGCTCCGGCTCCAGGGGACCGACCAATCGCTTGTCCATGATGTCCGCTCGCTCGGCATGGGCGGGGCGGTCACAGCCTCCGGGAACAATGCTGCGGTGCTGTTCTCCAATCCTGCCGGGCTCGGCCGAATCCGAGTGCCGGAATTCCGCGTGAACGGCGATGTGTCAACACTTCTCCAGAAACACACGCAGAAATGGGTGCCGAACCGGTACTTCACCGGATTGAGTCTGATGATGGAGGATTCCTGGGGCGATATCAAAGCGCCGAT
>JABWAK010000081.1 GCA_013361065.1 Bacteroidota bacterium | reverse complement strand
CCACGGTATCGCGCGAGACGGACTTGGTCAGGTGCAGGACCGCGACATTCGGCTGGATGTTCTGGCTCCACGGCGTCGCTGCGGAAGCGGTACGGATGGTGGTCAGCGCAGAGACCGCATGGGCCGTATTCTGATATGCCGGTGCGGCGCTGTCCGTCACACGCACGCGGACCGTCACCACGAGACTGTCGCCCGGCTGCAGGGTGTCGACCTGAGCGGTCACGATATTGTTGTCCTGGACGGCATTGGATGAGACCAACAGGATGGTCATCTTCGATGCATCGAGCGTATCGGTCATGACAACGTTCGGCAGAGCGGCGGCACCGGTGTTCTTCACCACGATGCGGTACTGCATGGTGTCGCCGATGGCGGCCGAATCCTTATTGACCGTCTTCACGATACCGAGCGCCGCCTGACGTTTCACCAGGGTCGTGACCGAGTCGGTCAGGGCCGGCATCTCGTTCGCCGTCAGGGTCGCACGGTTCAGCAGGGACGGCAGCGGCGTGGAGGACGAGACACGTACGGACGCAGAGACCGATCCGCGGTAGCTGGAGTCGATCTGGCCGAGGTTCCATGTGATGGAATGGCTGGCCGGATTGTACGTCCCGTTGCCGGAGGCGCTCACGAACTGCATATCGACATGGAGCGAATCGATGATCTTTGCATCGGTCAGCTTGAACTCGTTCGGGTTCCGGGCGGTGATCGTATAGGTCGCCGTATCGCCCAGGAACGCAGCCGCCGTTCCTTCCTTGACGATGGTCGGCGAGACGGTCAGTTCGACCGGGATGTTCCCGTTCAGCACATAGTACCCGTTCTCCGGGATGGTGATGGTGGCGCGGCCGTTCAGTTCGGAATCGCCCAACAGCACCTTATACATGCCGGGCTGCACGTTCACGAACTCATACACGCCGCGGGAGTCGGTGACGGTGCGCAGTGTGGCGATGGTGGCATCGGCATCGATACGGCCCTTCGCACCGTCATCGCTGATCTTGATCTCGAACAGTTCGATCGGCATGTTCGGGATGTAGATCGGACGGTTGTTGAACCAATAATAGACCGTACCCGAGATGGCATTCTTGTTCGGGATGATGTGGGTCGTGGTACCAGTGATGTCGACCGGCACATAGGTGGTCACGGTGTTCTCCAGCGAGAACTTGTCCGACGCCGAGACATCCACACGGTAGGTGCCGGTCTTGGGGACGAACATCAGGAAGCGTCCGTCCGCCTGAGTGGTATCGGCATCGATCAGCACGCTGGTCGTCGAGTCGATCAGACGGATATAGGCATTCTCATAGAACTTCTTCGTCACATTGTCCAGCACCACACCGGTGATCGCGCCGGGGTAGAACAGCACGGTGATGGAATCGGCCGTATTACAGAGGCTCAGCAGCTGGACGGTGACGGTCGCTTCCACGAAGGTGCTGGAGGTGATGTCCGCATTGAGCGAATCGACCGCCGTACCGTTCAGGGTGAAATGCGTGACCGTATCCTTCCCGTTGGAGAAGGTCCCCTTGTCCGTACGGAACAGCACCGGCGTGCCGTCCGGCTTCGGAACGCCGAGCGAGTCGGTGATCTTCGCCAGGATGCGTGCCCACTGCTGACCGTTGCCGATGATCCGTTTGGAGGACGATTCGATGGCGATGACGCACGATTCGGTCAGGTCGATGTGCAGGACGACCGCAGCCGAATCACGCGTCACGATACCGAGACTGTCCACCGCCGTGGCAATGTTCATGACCGACGTGATACCGACATCACCCGAGGCGACAACCGCCGTGATCACAATGGAATCCGGTGCGGCAGCAGTGATCCGGCCGGCATTCCATGTGACGATGTTGCCGGTGAACGTACCGCGCGATACGCCGATCACCGTGAATTGCGACGGCACCGTATCGGTGACGACGACCTGTGAAGCCCCGAGATTCCCGACATACCCTGCAACGATCGTGAACTGAACAGTATCCCGCGCATGTGCGCTGTCGCGGGATGCTGTTTTATTCAGCGAAAGTACTCCCCACCCTTCCACCACGATGGAGGCAGGATCGCTCTTCACCGTGTCCGGTGTCCCGCCCTGCAGCTGGAACCGTGCGGTCGCGATATTATCGATCCTGGTACCGGCAGGCGTCTGTGCATGGACGTGCTGGCCCAGAGCGACCATCACACCGCTGAGCAGGAGGAACGTGGCAATATGTTTAATGAAGTTGTGCATTCTTAAACTTCTCCGGGGCCCCCTTCCCCTGAAGGGGGCCCCGAAAAAGGTGTTACTGTTAGTCGATCTTTACCTTGAACTGGATCTTTCCGGTGTGCGTGGCATCGCCCAGCAGACGCGGTCCGACGGATCCGAGGGAGACGGTGATGGTGCCGGAGGATTCCGTCACTTCATCAGCATCGCCGGTATCGGTCTTGGACACGTAGGTGGAGCCATTGCCCGTGCCGCCGTTCGCCGAGTTATCGATCCGCACCGATTCCTCGATGTAGGTCGTGTTGTTCGGGGAGACGTCGGAGATCACGATCTGGTTCGCGGAACCGGAACCGGTGTTCGTGTAGGTGATGGTGTAGATGAGCGTATCACCCGGACGCGAACGGCCGTTCTGTGCGGTGACCGATTTCGTGAGCGTCATGACCGGTGCCTTCACACGGGTGATGTGATACCCGGTGGCCGATTCCGGCAGGAAGACGGAGGTCACAACGTAGTTGGCGCTGTCACGTGCACGGTCGGTCTGGTTCTGCGCGATGCTGTCGCGGGCGATCAGGAAGATCGAATCACCCTGCGCAACGATCACGGAGTCCGTACCGACGATGAACGGCGTATCGGTGCCGAGGTCATACACACCATCCTCGTCCGTATCGCGGAAGAGTTCCCACGTGAGCGGCAGGGACGATGTGCGGGCCCAGGTCGCGGTATCCTGACGGTTACCGGTGTTGGTCAGCTTGATCTTGAATTCGATCACCTGGCTGACGTTCACCGAGTCATCGTCATTGTTGGTCACGAACGAGTTCGAGATCGCAGCGATGTCAAGGTCCCATCCGCCGTCCGATTCCACGGTGCTCGTGGATGGGCCTCCGGGAGGACGCTTGGTGCGGCCGCTGATGCTGTCCGTATAGACCAGGTACGCGGTGTTGGAGAGCGTCGTGCCGGCAGGAACATTCGCGTTCACCGTCACTTTGAACTTCAACTGACCGGTCATACCGCCGTAGATGTCACCGGCATTGCCGATGTTCGACCAGACGATGCGGTTCGGCGAACCACTGAAGGCCGCAGTACCGCCGCCGGAGACCACATTGATGCTTCCGGGCAGATAGGTCACATTGGCATCGAGGGTATCATACAGCGTTGCACCCTCGCCGGTACCGGTGCCGTTGTTGGTGTAATCGATCGTGTACTCGATCGTGTCACCCGGGATCGGATTCCCGTTGTCGTTGGTCTTGCTCAGGGAGATCTGCGTCACCCGTGTGCGGATCGAATCACGCACCCAGGCAGACTGCGTGGGATAGGCGTTCGGGCCCGGATCGACGTAGGTCGAGGTGACCGTCGTACGGATGGTATCCAGCAGACTGCTGACCGTACCGTTCGGCACGAAGAGCCGGACGATGATCTTGTAGGTCGAGTCCGCCATCAGGTTGGAGATGGAGGTCACCGGGGTCGTTTCACCGGTGTCCCACACTCCGTCACCGTCCGCGTCGAACACGACGTTGTTCACCCAGCTGGCCGAGTCGGCGGAGATCAGGTTATAGGAATCCGTACCGTTACCGGTATTGGTGACCGTATGCGGGAAATAGACCCACATGCTGTCGCTGGAATACTGCAGCGATCCGGTCGGTGTGAGCGTCACACCGGCGATCTGCTGCACGGTGGTCTTCGCCGTATCGGAATACAACGTATCGAACGACGCACCGGAGAGATCCTTATACGTCATTTTCGCGACGTTCTTGATCTCCGTACCGGCGGGCGTACCTGCTGCGAATGCACTGGTCGTCCCTAACAGGACGAACGCACAGACGACAGCCGCAAAAACCGATATTCTGGTTTTCATGGTAGTTCCTTTCTGTTTGGTGTGGTTGTTGTTGGTTGTTGTTTCTTCGTGTTTCATTTCGTTCTTCTTTCTGCTGTATCGTTTCATTGTATTTCCTTTCCATTTCGCTTACGCATCGCTCATCCAGGTTGGAGGAGGTTTCGGTCTGCGTCGATATCGAGTGTTCATAGTGTTTCTCCTGTATTTGGTTTGGTTATTGTGTCTATTCTCTTCGTTCGTTAATTGATTCTCACTTTCAACGTGACCGTCCCGGACGCACCGGGCTGGATCAGTCCGATATTCAGCTGGACTGTGATCCCGGACAGCGTCACTTCATCCGCATCGGCGGCATCCGTTTTGGCAACGCTGTTGATCGTGGTCGAATTCGGCACATAGGTGGTATTGTCCGGCTGCACATCGGTCACGGTCACGAGCGCTGCCGGGACGGTGCCGATGTTCGAATACGTGATGGTGTACGTGAGCGTATCGCCGGGTCTCGATCTGCCGTTGCTGACGGTCTTGGTCATGGTCATCAACGGACGATTCACCGGTGTGAACGTTGCCGTGACCTGCGTGCGGATACCGTTACCGTCGATGGTCGCTTTGTTCACGTACGGCACCTGGCTGACGATGGTCGAATCGATGCGCACGCTGTACTGATAGGTCGCGCTGTCCCCTGCGGCCACGGTGAAGAGCGGCCAGCTGATGACCTGTCCGGACGGCGTGCCGCTGTTGCTGATCGTGCCGGCAAGGATGGTGACATGATTGGGGAGCGAATCGACCAGCGCGACATTCGTCGCTGCCACGGTTCCGGTGTTCCTCACTTTCACGGTGTACTGCAGCGTATCGGGCGGTTTCACGAATCCGCCGTTGCCGTCCACGTAGGATTTGGAGGAGGTGGAGAATGTCACTGTGCCGATGCGGAAGATGGCATTGACCGTTGCCGTATCACCCAGCACACGCAGTGAGTCATGGTACAGCACGGTGATCGTATCGCCCGGCTGCACGGTGAACACACCGTTCGCATTCGGACCCGGGGTCGAGCCGTAGATGGTCGGGACCAGCGCGGTGAAGATACCGGTATTCACGCCGGTCTCGGTGAAGGTCTTCGTCTCGGTCTCCCCTGTCTTGCTATAGAGGGAGAGCACATATGATTGTACGGACGATGCATTGGTGTTCAGATCGTTATCGGTCAGGGTGATGAGCGATGTATCGTTCGCTGCGATGATCGCGGGGCTGGAACCGATCGTTGCGGTCACGCCGCCGATCACGACGGTGATGGCAGAGGTCCACTGAGCACCGCCGTTGGTCATGAGCGTATCACGGTAGGTCACACGGAGCGTATCCCCTGCTTTCACATTATACGTCCCGTCATTGTTCGTACCGGCGGTCATGCCGAACACGGTGCGGATCCACGCCGTGAAGATTCCGGTGTTGACGCCGGTCTCAGTGACCGTGATGGTCTCCACCTCACCGGTGACGATGTTGGTGTCGCGGACCGTGTAGGACTCCACGACAGCAGCCGAGCGGTTCAGATCGGCATCCGTGATGGAGATCTGCAGAGAATCCCAAGGGGTGATCGGTGTGGTCGAGGTGACGCTGGCGGTCGCACCGCCGCGCACGCGGGTCTGTGCTGTCAGCGTGGTGTCACTGCCGTTGAGCCGCAGCGAGTCCTTGTACGTCACACGCAGGGTATCGTTCGCTTTCACCGTGAAGATGCCGTCATTGTTCGTACCGGCCGTCAGCCCGAACACGGTGCGCACCCATTTCGTGAAGATCCCGGTGTTCACTCCCGTCTCCGTCACGACGATATTCTCCACCTCGTTGGTGCTGATGCTGCTGTCACGGACGGTATACGATTCGATCGCTGCGGCATTCCGGTTCAGGTCTGCATCGGTCACGGTGACCAGGATGGAATCCGCAGGATAGATGGCAGAATCGGCGGTGAGCGTGGCCGTTGTACCGCCCAGGATCCGGGTATAGGCATGCAGTGTGGAATCACTGCCGATCAGACGGAGCGAATCACGGTAGGTGACCCGCAGCGAATCCCCTGCCTTCACATTGAAGATACCGTCGTTATTCGTGCCGGCGGTCGCACCGAAGACCGTCCTGATCCATTTGGTGAAGACACCGGTATTCACACCGGTCTCGGTCACCGTGAAGGTCTCGATCTCACTGGTCGCGATATTGCTGTCCCGGATAGTGTAGGTCTCGGCGATGCTGGCGGAGTAGTTCAGGTCCGCATCGGTGATGGAGACCAGCAGAGAGTCAGTCGGACGGATCGGCGAGGTCGCCGTGAGGGTCGCATTCGCCCCGCCAATGACCAGGGTACCGACCGTTTTCACACCGCCCGGACCGCCGTTGGTCAGCAGTGTATCATAATAGGTCACACGGAGCGAATCCCCGGCCTTGACAGAGAAGACCCCGTCATTATTGGTTCCGGCAGATGCACCATAGACAGTAGCGAGTGTTTTTGTGAAAACACCGGTATTGATACCGGTCTCTCTAATATAGAAGTACTCCACCTCACCGGTTGCCACACTGCTGTCGCGGACCTGGATGCTGTCTATAATAGAAGCACTGATGTTCAGATCATTGTCGGTGATGCTGATCAGGATCGAATCGGTCGGGATCACCGGCGACGTGGCGGACAGGATCGCCGTCTGGCCGCCCCGCACATAGGTCTTCCAGGTCTTCAAACCGCCGTTGGAACCGTTGACGATCACTGAATCATAGTACTTCAGTGTCACGGTATCGCCCTTCTGCACCGTAAGCGTACCGTTATTATTGCCGTTCGAGGATGTCCCGAAAACCGTCACGATGCTCGAGGTGAAGATACCGGTATTCACACCGGTCTCCGTGAACAGAAGGTTCTCGATCTCGCCCGTCACCTGGTTGCTGTCTCGGATGGTATACGTTTCGATCGTCGTGCTGCTGCGGTTCAGGTCGGAATCGTTCACCGTATAATAGATGGTCTGGGTCGGAAGGATCGAATCCGTTCCGCTCAATGCCACGGCGTGACCGTTCAATACTTTCGTCACCCAATATTTCCAGCGGTTCACCGCCCCTGTTCCGGTGGAATCGTTGCGGTCCACATAGGAGATGCGGAGACTGTCACCCGGCTTCACATTGAATACACCGGTATTGTTCGTTCCGGCAGACGCACCATAGGTCGTGGCGATCTTCCCCAAGAACTCACCGGTGTTGGCACCCGATTCTGTCATGGTGACGTTCTCACGCTCACTGGTCACGCGATTTGTATCAATGAGAGTGATCGATTCAATGGTACTGACATTCTTATTGGTGTCCGCCTCCCATAAAGTGAAGTAGATACTATCACCCGGCAGTATATAGCGTGTTCCGTACAGCTTCGCCGTATAGAAGATCGTTTTCCGGTACGTGAAACTGGAAGAATCGCGGCGTCCCTGCGTATTGATGACCGTCGCCTTATTGGTGACGTAGGAATTATTCGCCAGCGTGCTGGAGATCCGCATCTTGAATTTCAGTGTATCCGTCTCATTGGGACCAAGGGTACCGATATTCCAGAATATCACCGAATCAGCATCCCGTGAAGCACCTGACGGTGCAGCAACCTGAGAGACTGTCGCTGCAGGTTCAATCGTAGCATTCAACAGATATGGATTCTGCGTACGTGAGTTATTTGTACCCACACTGACCGGTGTAGGTATGGTATCATACACTGAAGTGCCGAATGAGTACGCATACGGATCGGTATTGGAGACAACGATGTAATACAGTACGGTATCACCGTTGCCGGTACCGCTGCCGGGAGGATAGATGAATTTGGAGACGGTGACCACCGGAGCCTGCTTCGCCGAAGTCGGGCACGACGTCATGTGCGTCGACAACGACGCGAAGAAGATCGAGACGCTGCGCCGCGGCGAGATCCCCATCTACGAGCCCGGCCTCGCCGACCTCGTCGCCCAGAACGTCGCGGCCGGACGCCTCTCCTTCACCACCAGCACCGCGGAAGGGGTCGACCACGGGGACGTCGTCTTCATCGCCGTGCCCACGCCGCCGAATCCGGACGGATCGGTCGATCTGAAGTTCATCGAGAAAGTCGCGCGCGAGATCGCCCCCTGCCTCAAGGGCTACAAGGTCGTCGTCGACAAGTCGACCGTCCCCGTGAAAACCGGGGAGAAGGTCGCCGAGACGATCCTGCGCTACGCCCCCGAGGCCGAGTTCGACGTGGTCTCGAACCCCGAGTTCCTCCGCGAGGGCTCCGCCGTGGCCGACCTCATGAAACCGGACCGGATCGTCTTCGGGTCGAACAGCGACCGCGCCTCGGCCCTGATGAAAAAGGTCTACGAGCCCTTCGTCGCCCCGCTTCTCGTCACCGACATCAACAGCGCCGAACTGATCAAGCACGCCGCCAACTCCTTCCTCGCCCTCAAGATCTCCTACATCAACGCGATCTCCGAAATCTGCGAGGCGAGCGACGCCGACGTCGAGCTCGTCGCCGAAGGCATCGGGATGGACGCCCGCATCGGCCGCTCCTTCCTCAACGCCGGCCTCGGCTACGGGGGATCCTGCTTCCCCAAGGACATCGCCGCCTTCATCGCCATCAGCGAGCAGCTCGGGACGCCCTTCGACCTCCTCAAGGAAGTCCAGAAGATCAACCGCCGCCAGTTGGACCGGTTCGTCGAACGCGTCCGCAAGGCCCTCTGGGTGCTCGGCGAGAAGAGGATCGCGGTGTGGGGCCTCACCTTCAAGCCGAACACCGACGACCTGCGCTGCTCCGTCGCGCTCGACCTCGTCGAGCGCCTCGTCGCCGAGGGCGCCGAGGTCGTCGCCTACGATCCCAAAGGGATGGAGCGCGCCGCCGACCTGCCGGTCGGCCCGAAGATCCGTCTCGCCGCCTCGCCCGAGGAGGCCGCGCTCGGCGCCGAAGCCCTCATCGTCGCGACGGAATGGCCCGAGTTCGCCCGGGTCGATTTCCGCAGGGTGCGCGAGTCGATGCTCTCCCCTCTCCTCTTCGACGGACGGAACCTCCTCGACCCCGCGACGATGCGGAAGCACGGGTTCGAATACCACGGGATCGGGCGCGGCAGGGAGCGTTGACCGTCCCCGGGCGCGCCCCGTCGCGCGGCCCCGCCCCGCGTGTCGAACCCTTAACATTTCCTAATTGGTTTTCCTTCCATCGCGGTGCATAGTCGTCCCGTGAACGATTGGCAGTCCGTCCTCTTCCTCTGCACCGGCAACTTCTACCGGAGCCGCTACGCGGAGGCTTGGTTCAACCACGAGGCGCCGCGCCACGGCCTCCTCTGGAGGGCCGAGTCGCGCGGGTTCCGACCGCATCTCGAGGAGCTTCCGCTCTCGCACCATGCGGCGGAACGGCTCTCGGTCCGGTCGGTGCCGCGCATCCTGACGCGCCGCGAACCCGGCCGCGTCGAGGAATCCGATCTCGCGGAGGCCTCCCTCGTCGTGGCGCTCTACGAACGGGAGCACCGCCCCATGATGGAGGAACGCTTCCCCCGCTGGTCGGAGCGGATCCGCTACTGGAACGTGCCGGACATCGACGAGGCCGCCCCCGCCGCCGCCCTCGCCCTGGTCGAGTGCGAGGTCGAAGGGCTCATCCGGCAGCTTCGTTCCGGCCACGCCCTCGGAGCGAGGGAAGGCGTCAAAGTTGAATTTTAATCTTCCTAAAACTTTGACATTCCTAACGAGTTTGGCCAAAATCCCGCTCATCCGCAGTCCCATGGTCCCCCGGGGCCGTTTTCGTTGAACCTATGAGCGATACCTCCTCCGAGGCCGGCGCCGGCAGTCCCCTCCGACGCCCCCTCCAGTCCGAGATGTTTGTGATCCACGGCGGTGGGAAGGCGAAGGCGGAGGACCGGGGCAAACGGAGATCCCTCTACGGGAACGGTCTCAAAGCCCCGTCGCCGATCGGCAAGAACTTCGTCATCGACACGAACGTCCTCCTCCACGACCCCGACTGCCTCGACCGCTTCGCCGACAACCACGTCTGCATCCCCCTCGAGGTCCTCTGCGAGCTCGACAAGTTCAAGAACGAGCAGTCCGAGCGCGGCGGCAACGCCCGCAGCGTCCACCGCAAGCTCGCCGCGCTCTTCTCGAAGCATCCCGAGAACGCGACCACCGGCATCCCGAACCGCGAGGGCGGCTCGGTGCGCCTCGTCCCCGCCCAGGCCGCGGCCGGCAACCGCAGCGCCGCGGTCGAGGAGCTCCTCGCCCTCTTCCAGGGACAGGCCTCGAACGACAACCGCATCCTCCTCTGCACCCAGCTCATCGCGGAGAAGAACACTGCGCCGACGATCCTCGTCACGAAGGATCTCAACCTCCAGCTCAAGGCCCACGCCATCGGGATTCCCTGCGAGGACTACCAGAACGACAAGGTCGACAGCGCCCGCGTCGGCGCCGCCTCGCCCGTGCTGGTGGAGATCAAGCCGAACGACCTCCAGCGCTTCGCCAGCACCGGAGGCCTCGAGCGCCCCGCCCACGTCCGCCGGATCAGCCCGAACGAATACGTCCTCCTCCAGGCCGGGGAGAAGCGGACCATGCCCGCCCGGATGGGAGTCGACGGCGCCTTCCACAAGCTCGACATCCCCGAGCAGATCCGCATCCAGCGCGGCGCCCCGCTCCGGCCGCTCAACCTCGGGCAGCAGTGCTTCCTCGACGCCCTCCTCAATCCCGCGATCACCCTCGTGACCTGCTACGGCTCCGCCGGCACCGGGAAGACCCTCCTCGCGGTGGCCTCGGCCCTGCACGCCACCTTCAACGGGGAATACAACGGCGTCACCGTGAGCCGTCCCGTGATCCCCCTCGGCGACACCCTCGGCTTCCTCCCCGGTTCCCTCGAGGAGAAGCTCGATCCCTGGCTGAAGCCGGTCTACGACGCCCTCGAGTTCCTCCTCACGCCGGAGCAGGGGGCGGCGAAACGCAAGCAGGCGCAGCGCGCCCCGCGCAAGGGCGGCCCCGAATTCCCCCCGCCGGGCGGAGGGAAACGCTGCTACGACCCCTTTCTCGAATCCGGCCTCATCGAGATCGAGGCGCTCTGCTACATCCGGGGGCGCTCGATCCCGAACCGCTTCTTCATTCTCGACGAGGCGCAGCAACTCACCCCGCTGGAGGCCAAGACCATCGTCACGCGGATGGCCCGGGGATCGAAGCTCGTCCTCGTGGGCGACCCCGCCCAGATCGACAACCCTTATGTGGATCGACTTAGCAATGGTCTTGTCTACACTCGCGAGCGCCTCCGCGACGAGGCTTGCACTTCGCACGTCACCCTGGAGCGTGGCGAGCGGAGCCAGTTGGCGGAGGCCGCCGCTCGGAAGATGTAAAACAGGCGGCGCCCCGGCGTTTTATTTGCGCAAGGGCCGGGTCCGGGGCATAGACTCCCCGGAAGATGCCCCGTGAATACACCGTCAACCGCACCCCCTCCGACGCGGTCCCCGCGGACGCGAAATCGAGGATCGACTACGCCGCGGAACTGAACGAGAAGCAGTTCGCCGCCGTCACCGCCCCGCCCGGCCCCGCCCTCGTCATCGCCGGCGCCGGCAGCGGCAAGACCCGCACCCTCACCTACCGCGTCGCCTACCTCCTCGACAACGGGGTGAGCCCGGCGAACATCCTCCTCCTCACCTTCACGAACAAAGCCGCCCGCGAGATGCTCGAACGCGTCGGCGAGCTCGTCCCCTTCGACCTGCGCGACCTCTGGGGCGGCACCTTCCACTCCGTCGGAAACCGCATCCTGCGCCGCCACGCCCGCGAGCTCGGGTGGGAGCCCGGCTTCACGATCCTGGACCGCGAGGACCAGAAGGAGCTGCTCTCCAGCGCGATCGAGGAGAGCGGGATCGACACGAAGTCGGTGCGGTTCCCCAAGCCGGAGGTGCTCGGCGACCTCTTCAGCCTCTCCATCAACACCGGAGAGGGCATCGACGACCTCGTCGGGCGGCGCTATCCCTACTTCCGGCATCTCGTTCCCCAGATCGAGGCGCTGCAGGAACGCTACGAGCGCAAGAAGCGCGGGTCGAACTCGATGGACTTCGACGACCTCCTCGAGAAGCCCCTGCGGCTCTTCCGCGAGCGCGAGGACATCCTCCGCCTCTACCAGCGGCAGTTCGAATGGATCCTCGTCGACGAATACCAGGACACGAACCTGCTCCAGGCCGAGTTCATCGACCTCCTCGCCGCGCCGCAGAACAACGTCATGGTCGTCGGCGACGACGCCCAGTCGATCTACTCCTGGCGCGGGGCCGACTTCCGCAACATCCTCGAATTCCCCGATCGCTACGCGGGGGCGAGGAAGTACGTCGTCGAGACGAACTACCGCTCCGTCCCCGAGATCCTCACGCTCGCCAACGCCGCGATCGCCCCGAACACGAAGCAATTCCGCAAGGAGCTCGCCCCGGCCCGGCCCGACCGCATGGCCCGGCCCGCCCTCGTCCCGACGCAGGATCCGGGGACGCAGGCCGCCTTCGTCGCCCAGCGCATCCTCGAGCTGCGCGACGAGGGGATCGAGTTCGACGAGATCGCGGTGCTCTACCGCGCCCATTTCCACGCCATGGAAATCCAGCTCGAGCTGACGAAGCGCGGCATCCCCTTCGTCATCACGAGCGGCCTTCGCTTCTTCGAGCAGGCCCACGTCAAGGACGTCGCGGCCTTCATGAAGCTCGTTTTCAACCGGCGCGACGAGATCGCCTTCAAGCGGCTCGTGCGCATGCTCCCCGGCATCGGGGGCAAGGGCGCCGACAACCTCTGGCGCGAATGGCTCGCGAGCGGGCTCCCCGCCGCCGAGACGATCCCGAGTTTCTCGGAGATCCTCCTGAAGTTCAAGGTCGCGGCAAAGGCCAGGCCGGGCTGGGAGCAGCTCGCCTACACCCTCGACGAACTCGTCGATGGCGGAGGCCGTCCGAGGCCGCCCGCGGCGATGATGCCCTCGATCCTCGGCGGAGTCTACGAGGACTACATGAAGGGCAAGTTCACGAACTACGAGAACCGGAAGCAGGATCTCCAACAGCTCGAGCGCTACGCGGAGCGCTTCGACGATCTCGGGGAGTTCCTCACGCAGCTCAGCCTCCTCGCCGGGCAGGACGCCGTCGAGGCCACCGCGAACCAGGCCGAAAAGGAATCGGTCTGCCTCAGCTCCGTCCACCAGGCCAAGGGCCTGGAGTGGAAGGCCGTCTTCTGCGTCTGGCTCGCCGAGGGCATGTTCCCCAACAGCCGGGTCGTCGACGGGGACGACGACGGGAGCGGGCTCGAGGAGGAGCGGCGGCTCTTCTACGTCGCCGTGACCCGGGCGAAGGACGAGCTCTACCTCGCCTACCCGCTGCTCTGGCACGGCTCCTTCACCGGCGACGTCCTCCAACGCCCCTCCCGCTTCCTCGACGAGATCCCGACCGACCTGATGGAGGAGTGGAAGGTGGGGACGCGCCGGTGAGGCGGGAGATCGGCCTCCCCTTGGCGAAGCGGGCCTTGCGCTTGATTCTTGCGCCACAATGAAAACCGCCACGGTCCGCGACCTTCGGAACCGCCACACCAGTCCTCTGGACTGGATCGAGGCCGGCGAGGAAATCCTCATCACCCGACGGGAAAAGCGCTGGCCCGCCTCGTCCCGGAACGCGGGTGCGGAGAGGGCGAAGCGGACTGGACGCAAAGTCCGGCGATTCGGCGCAGCCGAAAAGACGCGACCGCCCTGACCGCCGGACAATTCCGGGAGATCCTTCAGGGAGCGGCCGGCAACTGGTGATCTGCGCCGACACCAGCTTCTTGTTTTCCCTCTACGGGAACGACACCCATTCCTCCACCCGCACCCTCGCCGCGGGCCACCGGAGCTTCGACATCCTGCACGTCGCGTCCGCGCTCGTCTTGCAGGCGGACCTCTTTCTGACCTTCGACGCGAAGCGGAAGCGGCTCGCCGAGGCGGAAGGAATCCTGGTGCCGGGCGAGCGCCTCACCTCGCCCCGAGCGCCTCGATCCGCCGCGCCACGGGCGGGTGGGTGTAGTTGAGGAAGACGTAGAAGGGGTGCGGATTCAGGTTGCTGAGGTTTTCCCGGCCCAGCTTGCGGAGCGCCGAGGCCATCGCGGCGGGGTTGCCGGTCGCCTCGGCGGCGTAGGCGTCGGCCTCGAACTCGTGTTTCCGGCTCAGCCAGTTTCCCGCGACGGAAAGGAGATCGTTCACCGGGCTCATGACGATGCCGAAGAGGACGAGGCTGACGTAGACGGACGTCTCCTTCACCCCGAACGCGTCGAAGAGCGCGCGGTTGTTCATCATCAGGCCGAGGAGGAAAAACATCGCCCCCGTCGTGAGAGCGCCCGCAAGCAGGGAGGTCACGATGTGGCCCTTTTTGTAATGCCCGATCTCGTGGGCGAGGACGCCGACGAGCTCCTCCTCGCTGTGCTTTTCGATGAGCGTGTCGAAGAGGGCGATGCGCTTGGTTTTCCCGATCCCGGTGAAAAATGCGTTCGACTTCGTCGAGCGCCTCGAGCCGTCCATCACGCTCACCTCCGCGAGAGGAAACTCGCACTTCCGCGCGGTCTCCTCGATCGAGCGGCGCAGGCTGCCGTCGGGGAGGGGTTCGTAGCGGTTGAAGAGCGGAAGGAGCCAGGCCGGGGCGAGGTAGGTCAAAGCGAGCGAAACGACCGTGACGAGGAGCCATCCCCAGAGCCAGGCGTGCGGCACCGTTTCGAAGATCCAGAGGAGGAGGGCGAGGAGCGGAGCGCCGATCGCGAAGGAGAGCGCCGCCCCTTTCGCGAGGTCGGCGAACCAGGTCGCGTAGGTGGTGCGGTTGAAACCGAACCGTTCCTCGAGGACGAAGGTGTCGTACCAGTCGAAGGGAAGGCGCAGCAGCCCCAGTCCCGCCGCGAGCGCGGTGATGTAGACGATCCCAGCGAGGATGGACCCGCCCCTTCCCACGAAGCCCCTCACCTGCCCGTCGAGCCAGCCGAAGCCGCCGAGGCACCAGAAAGCGAAGAGCAGCACGAGGAAGAAGATCCCCTCGCCGATCCCGAGGACCGCCCGGGCCCGGCCGTAGTCCAGCGAACGCTCGTAGGTCTCCGCGTCGACGAGATCGCGGAAGGCCTCCGGAATCCCCTCCCCCTGCGATTTCAGGTTCAGCAGCGTGGCGACGAGATCGACCTTCCAGAGGAGGACGAGGGCGAGGACGATGGCGATGAACCAGGCGTTGATCTGCATCCGCATCCGTCTACCCCATGCGAACGGCGCGGGCAAACGGAAAGCGCCCCTCCCGGGCGCCTTCGCGGGCGACGCGTCGCGGCG
>JABWAK010000080.1 GCA_013361065.1 Bacteroidota bacterium | reverse complement strand
ATCGACAAGTCCTGCATTCTCCTCTCCGGCACCGACCAGCAGACGCTTCCCGGATCGCGGCAATGTCTTCAGCTGTGCAATGGAATTCTTGTAACTGCAGTGCTCACTCCACATCACGGAATAGATCCCCAATTCCGTGTAGGTCGGCGTCCGACCGAGGATGGCAAGTACTTTATTGTATTCCTCCTCGGTCAAGCCATGCTGAAGGGCCAGTGCGGTGGTCACGGTCGGTTCTGTCGCTTTGCTCATACTCACTCGATAGTAAATAATTGATCGTTCTTTTCGGCCGTCCGGCGCTCCGCGACGAACATCCGTTTGATGGTCCCGCTTTTCGGTGCTTTGATCTCATTCTCCATCTTCATCGCTTCGATCACCAGCACTCCCTCGCCGTGCTGTACGACGGCACCTTCCTGTTTCAGCAGCTTTGTGATAAGCCCCGGCATCGGTGCCCGCACGGTTACGGATCCGTTCTCGGTACGCGCTTCCTTCTTCAGACGCTGAGTGAGCTGATCCCGCAGCGTCTCCCGTTCTATCGGGAAGATGAAATTATTGACGGTGGCTGTGCTTTGCATTGCCCCCAGAGAAAGAAAGATATGGTATGACCGTCCCTGGATGATCACACTGTATTCGCCGGCGGAGATCCTGCGCACATCGGCCGGGACCGGTGCACCATCCTCACCATACAGGATGCCGGTCGTCTCCTCAAGACTCAATGTCCGTTCAGCGATATGGAGTGTGGTCCTACTCATGGAGTCCCCGTACTTTCCATGGTGAACCGGCGGATGGTACCGGAGTGGATGGAGTTTTCATTCCGGTCTTCCGTTCCGCAGCGAATGCAGCACCGATGGCCGCTGCTTCCTGAGCATCGAGCGTGCCGTCCGGGACGAGGTAATGCTTCGCCACGAAATTGATATCGTACGTTCCTTTGATGAACTCCGGGTGGTACAGCACCATCTCGCAGAACGGAATGGTCGTCTTCACGCCGTTGATCTTGTATTCGCGCAACGCGCGCTTCATCCGGGCCACCGCTTCCTCGCGGGTTCGGCCGTGCACCACCAGTTTGGCGATCATCGGATCGTAATACATGGTGATCTCCGAACCGGTCCGGACGCCGGAGTCGTTCCGCACCCCGGGGCCTTCACTCGGCTGGTAATGAGTGATGGTACCGGTCGACGGGAGGAAATTGTTATCGTATTCCTCGGCATAGATGCGGGCTTCAATGGCATGTCCGGAGATGACCACCGATGCCTGGTCCATCGACAGCGGTTCCCCCTGCGCGATCCGGATCTGCTCCCTGACGATATCGATGCCGTAGACCATCTCTGTGATCGGATGTTCCACCTGGACCCGGGTGTTGACTTCCAGAAAATAGAAGTTCATGGAGGCATCCAGCAGGAATTCCATCGTACCGGCGTTCACATACCCGGCCGCTTTGGCGATCTCGACCGCTGCCGTTCCCATCGCATTCCTCAGAGCGGGGGTCACAGCGATACTGGGACATTCCTCAACGACCTTCTGATGCCGCCGCTGCACCGAACATTCCCGCTCGCCGAGATGGATGACATTCCCATGCGTATCGGCGAGAACCTGGATCTCGATATGCTTCGGGTTGATGATGAATTTCTCGATATAGACCCTGTCATCCGAGAATGCCTTCGATGCCTCATTGCGGGCCCGCTCGATGGCACCTTCCAACTCCTCCGGGGAATCGACACGCCTCATCCCTTTCCCTCCGCCACCGCCCGCAGCCTTGATGAGCACCGGATATCCGATGGATGAAGCAACCTTATGAGCTTCTGCTAAATCATTGATAGGCTTGGTTGTACCGGGAACGATCGGAATCTTTTTCTTGGCCAACAGATCACGTGCGGAGGTCTTACTCCCCAGTGTATCGATGGTCTCCGGGGCAGGACCGATGAAGGTTAGCCCGGCCTGGATCACAGCCCGGGCGAACTCTGCTTTCTCGGAGAGGAAACCATACCCCGGATGCACTGCATCGGCACCACATTCTTTAGCGATACGGATCAGTTTCCCGATATCCAGGTACGTCTCAGCAGAGGTCGTACCGTGCAGCGGATAAGCCTCGTCACAGAACAGGACATGCGGTGCCGTCCTGTCCGGATCCGAATAGACAGCCACGGTCCTGATCCCCATTTCCGACGCCGAACGGTGGATGCGGACAGCGATCTCTCCCCGGTTTGCGATCAATATCTTTGTAATGGGCTTCCGTTTCATTCGGCGATCTCCACGATCGTCATTCCGGCCCCTCCTTCGGTCCTGTCTCCGAACCGGAACGCTTTCACTCTGCGGTCATGCTCCAGGAAGGCATGGATCCGTTTCCGTAATGCACCGGTACCGTGTCCGTGGATGATATCCACTCGGTGGAGACCCGACAGTGTTGCATCATCGATGAACTTATCCACCATCTCCACAGCTTCATCCCCATACATTCCCCGAACATCCACTTCACGTTCCGCCGCTTTATCACTGACGTATGAAGTGTTTACGGCGATCTTCTTCGCCTCTTTCTTTGAGATGGATTTGATGTTCGAGATATGGACTTTGGCCTTAATGGTGTTGAACGCCACCTGCAGGTTACCATTCTTGTCCGGCAGCGTCAGAACGATACCGGTCTGTCCGCCGGAGCGGAGGACGACCGTATCATTCAGTTTCACCTGTCCGGGATCCGAATCTTGCTCGCTCAGTACCGCACCGATCTCCTTTTCCAGCTGCGAGACCTCTTTCTCCAGCTCTGCGATCGCGTCCTTCCCCTTCCGTACCGTCTCCTTCTCCGCCTGTTTCGATTTGATCTCACGGACGGTATTCTCGACCGTCGACGAGGCCCGGTCGACGATCGTCTTTGCCTCTTCGATCGCTTTCCGTTTTACTTCTCGCAGCTCCTTATTGAACTCCTTTAATTTACTTTCATACGTTACCGATAAGCTCTTGTACCTATTAGCTTCGGACTCCGTCTCCGAAAGTTTTTGCTGCAGGAGTTGTGACCTGTTCTCAAGGTCCAGGATCAGCTGTTCCATCTTCGCTTTCTGTTCCCCCAGCAGGCCTCTGGCTTCTGTGACGATGGAAGGATCGAGACCGAGCCGTTCTGCGATCTCCAGCGCATAGCTGCTCCCGGGAACGCCGGCCCTGAATCGGTAGGTCGGGATCAGCGTCTGCTGGTCGAATTCCATCGCACCGTTCTGCATCCCTTGGGTATCGTGGACGAACGCCTTCAGCGATGCCTGGTGGGATGTTGCGACTGTCACGGCACCGGAACGGTTCACATGCGCGATCACGGCTGCAGCGATCGCCCCTCCTTCGGTCGGATCGGTATTCGAACCGATCTCATCGATCAGGACGAGCGACCGGGGGCCCGCCTGTTCGGTGATCCGTTTCACATTGAGGATCTGAGAACTGTAGGTGCTCAGATCATTATCAATGGACTGATTATCACCGATCAGAACGAAGATCTGTGTAAAGATCGGGAATTCAGAATCTGGAGAGACCGGGACGTGGATCCCGGATTGCACCATGACAGCAAGGATGCCGAGCGATTTCAATGCGACTGTTTTGCCTCCGGCATTCGGCCCGGTGATCAGGAGCGTAGAGTGGGAACCGCCCACCTCGATGGTGAGAGGGACCACCGCTTCGCGCTGATGCCTGAGCAACAGGACGGGATGATATCCCTGCCGGATGATGAGGGGGCCCTGACTTTTAATGAACGGTGTATTCCCTTTTATCTCAATCGAGTACCGTGCTTTTGCATAACAAACATCTATCCTCTGCAGGATGTCGATAGTCTCCCGGACCATGGGAGCGACCTTGTCAAGCTGCCTCGTAAGTTCGCGCAGGATCCGTTCGATCTCCCGCTGCTCCTTGAAGAAGAGCTCAGTGATCTCATTGTTATAGGTGAGGGTCTCCGACGGTTCGATGAAGACGGTCTGACCGCTCGCCGATGTGCTGTGGATGAAACCGGGGAACCTGTTCTTCAGTTCGGACTTGATCGGAATGACCATGCGGCCGTCACGGGTCGTAACGATCTCATCCTGCACCATTCCCTGCTCTGCTGTTGCACGCAGGATCCTCTCCAATGCGCGGCGGATGGCACTCTGTTTATCTGCGATCGATTGCCGGATGGAACGCAATTCCTTGCTTGCCGAATCCTTCACCTCACCGTTCGAGTCTATCGCTTGATTGATGTTGAACTCAAGCTCCTTGAAGATTGAAATATAACCGCTTAAGGCGTACAGCTGAGGTGTTTGCTCGCGTCGTTTTTCAATGAACGAACGGATGGCCCGTCCCGCCGCCAGAGTGGAAGCGACATTCAGGAGTTCTTTGGGAGAAAGAATGTTGTTCTCGATGGCGGCCTGACGGATGGCATCACGGATATCCTTGATGCCGTCGATGGGGAACGCCCCCTCCCCTTCGAGGATGCCTTTCATTTCAGAGACGCGGTTATGTTCGTCGGAGATCTCTCCCGGATCGGTGCCGGGGCGGATGGAGCGGACAGCATCCTTCCCCGGTTCGGAGGAGGCATACTGTTCTATTTTGTGGAGTATTTTGGGGAATTCTAATCTGTCAGCCGCGGCATCGAACTGGCTCATACGGTCCTATTTCGTCTCCATATTCCGGTAACCGGTCGTCGCTGCATTCATGATCTGTTGATAGAAATCCTCCGATTCCGGCAGGAGGGTGTTCACCTGATCGAAGACCATCGGAGCGAAGTTCTTCACCGGTTTGTAGAGCTGGGATTCGGCTTTTGTCTCAGCGGAGGGCATATCAAGATAGATGCTCATAACGATGAGCGCGATACTCACTGCCAGTGCCCCTTCGATGAAGCCGACGATCATTCCGAAGATATTGTTCCATAATGAATCGACCAGGTCCTCCAGGAAGATCTTATACAGGATGGACTGCGTCAGGGTCACCGCCACGACAATAGCGAGGAATGACACAAAGAATCCGGTCCTTCCCGTCAGTCCCATGTCGGCGAAGATCATTTCGTTCACATCGGCGGCGAACTTCGTCCCGAGGATCAGTGCCAGCACAAGGCAGGAGAAACCGATGAGTTTCTTCACGAAGCCGCTGCGGAATCCTGAATACAGGAAGACGAGCAGGACCAGGCCGATGATGATATCGATGAGTGCCATAGGTTATGCGATCTTTTGTTTGACGATCTCGTTGATGATCTTGCCGTCCAACTTGCCTTTGAGTTCCTTCATGACCAGCGGCATCACTTTGGAGAGTTCCTTGGTCCCGGCTGCGGCGATGATCCGGTCGATGACGGCCGCTGACTCCTCTGCACCCATCTGTTTCGGCAGATACTCCTGCACGATGGTGATCTCGGCAAGCTCCTTCTCGGCCAGGTCCTTCCTCCCCGCCTTCTCGTACATCTCCACGGAGTCCTTCCGTTTCTTCACGGATGACAGGAGGATCTTCATATCATCGTCCGCGTTCATCTCGCGTCCTGCACCGCTCTTCTCGAATTCCAGGACCTGTGCACGCAGCATCCGGAGTGTCTCCGTCCGCATCTTGTCACCGGCCTTCATGGCAGTTTTCAGGTCCTCATTGAGTTTCTCACGTAATCCCATGGTCATCCTTCTCAAACATGTGTATGATCTGTCCATTCATCTGTATTGCATTATCACCGCACAACACCAGGATCTCATCGGCGATCTGCTCCGGTGTCACCCAGCGCCGCATCTCTTCAGCACTTCCCCACTCTTTATTCGCTTCAGTGAGGATCGTCCCCGGAACGATGACATTCACCGTGATCGTGCCGCTGTTCTTCACTTCTTCCGCTGCTGACCGGGTGAGCGCGATGACCGCAGCCTTGGCAACATCGTATCCGCCGCGGTTCGGCTCAGGGATGACCGCCGGGCGTGCGGCAATGTTGATGATCCTTCCTGTTCCGGCTCTCTTCATGAAACGGAGCGCATGACTCATCATCAGGAAACATGACTCAGCATTCAGTGCGAACAATTCTCTGAATTGCTGAAGGGAAAGATCCTCGAGCGAAGATTTGGGGCCGACGCCGCCAGCCAGATTGCAGATGATATCGATCCTTCCCCGCGCCGCGATCTCTGTCCCGAAGAATGCCGCAACGGCAGAACTGTCGCGGACATCCACAGCATGTTCACTATACAATGGGAACCGCTCCCGCATCGCGGCAGCATCCCGGGTCCGATCATGAACACCGGAATGCAGAGCGATCACTCCGGCACCGGAGGTCAGCAATCGTTCACAGACCACACGTCCGAGCCCACCCGTTCCGCCGGTGACAACTGCTATTTTTCCCGAATGTTTGGACATTCTGCTATAGCAATATATTATAACATTCAGCTAAAATCAATGCACACAATGTACACGCCGGTGGTTTGATTCTGGTTTCAAATGAGCGTATATTAACAGCAATTATCGGACAGGAGACCATGGAATTCATCAATAATCGCCAGTTAGCAGACCGCGAAGTCCTTACTCAATTATATACCGACTATACGACGCATTACGAGAAGGTCGCGGAGTACTATGCCGGCAATGTGAAGGACCCGGAAGCCTGGAAGCGGAAGTTCACTGAGCTCCAGTCCAAACACTATGACCGCAACACCCTCACCCGCGTCCTCCACCAGCAGAACAAGGATTTCCATTCCGGCATCCGCACACTCGCCAATATCGACCTGCTGGGGAATGATAATTGCTTTGCCGTGGTCACCGGTCAGCAGCTGGGACTGTTCGGCGGACCACTATACACCATCTATAAAGCGGTCACGGCGGTGAAACTTGCTCAACGTCTCTCACAGGAGTACCCGGACCATCACTTCGTCCCGGTCTTCTGGCTGGAGGGCGAGGACCATGATTTCGATGAGATCAACCATGTAAAGTTCATTAACAATGCCAATGAACTGTCACAGATCACCTATCTGCTGGGCGGAAAGCCGCTGGAGCGGAACATCGGTGCCGTCGGAACCGCTGAACTGGATGAACATATCGTGTCGTTCTTCCAGTCGCTCGATCTTCAGCTGCCAGCGACGGACTATACTGCCCAGCTGAGCGAACTTCTCAAGGGCTATTACCGGCAGGGATCGACATTCCTGAAGGCGTTCGCCGGCTTCTTCAATCATGTGTATGAGGATTCGGGACTGGTCTTCGTAAATGCGAATGTGCCCGAACTGAAACGGCAGCTCGCTCCTCTCTTCCGCCAGGAGATCCTCTCGAATGCGGAAGCATCAAAGCTTGTCATCCAGCAGAGCGTGGAACTCGAGGAACATTATCATGCACAGATCAAGGCAAAAGCGCTCAATCTGTTCATGTTCTACAAAGGGGGCCGCCACCTCATCGAACCGTCCGATTCCGGCGATTACTATCTGAAGAACCTCCGGCAGCGGTACACGAAGGATGAACTCCTGGCGATCGCGGCCGAAACACCGGAAATCCTGTCGCCGAATGTGGTCCTCCGTCCTCTCTGTCAGGACACACTCTTCCCCACTGCTGCCTACGTGGCCGGACCGGGCGAGATCGCGTATTATGCACAGCTGAAACCGGTCTACCGGTACTTCAGCATTCCGATGCCGCTCATCTATCCCCGTGCGAGTGTGACACTGATGGAAGAGAAGGTCGCTAAAGTGCTCGAGAAATACTCCCTGGAGACGATCGACCTGTTCGGCGATGTGGAGCCGGTCCTGACCAAGGTCTCGGAACAGGTCTCAGAAGTGAAAGTGGATGCGCTGTTCGAGTCGCTGACGGTGAAACTGAACGAAGCGGTCAATGAAGCACGGTTCGGCATCCAGCAGATCGACCCAACACTGAACGGCACGGTGGACAGTACCATCTCCAAGTTCCTGCAGCAGCTGGATGTGCTCAAACAGAAGACGCAGAAAGCGCAGCAGCAGAAGGAGGAGATCTCGCTGAAGCAGATCCGGAAGGCATCGGTGAATATCTTCCCGAACGGGAATTTCCAAGAGCGGGAGTTCACGGTCGTTCAATACCTGAACAAGTACGGTCCGGATTTTGTGAAGTGGGTAGCGAACGAGATCACCATCGACAAGTTCCAGCATCAGGTGCTGACCCTCTGAAACCCGGCTGTTTCCTGAAATGAAAAAGGGATGTGTCCTGTGGCCACATCCCTTTTTTTATCTCTGACGCTGCGATCGGTTTCGATTACCGGATGACGAGTTCCGTTCCTTTATCGAAGAAATGCGCGTGGGCCATGTCGAAGGTAAAATCACGCTGCTGACCGGTCTGGATCTCGACCGGGGCCATGCGGGCGACCAGCTGAGAGGAGCCGCAGGTGACATACGCGAAGATCTCGTTCCCCATCGGTTCCACCACTTCCACCTGAGCGTGCACGCGCGACGTTTTGCTCTTCTCCGGACTGATATGCTCCGGCCTGATGCCGAGCCAGAGTTCCTTGCCGATGTATGCGGAGAGGAGTTTCTGCCGGTCCTTCGGGATGTCCACCGAGAGTGTGGTCCCTTTCTCCGTGAACCGCATCGTGGTCTCCTTCACGATGGTCCCTTCGATGAAATTCATGGCGGGACTGCCGATGAAGCCTGCCACGAATTTATTGGCGGGATTGTTGTAGAGGTTCAGCGGGGTATCGATCTGCATGACATTACCGTCCTTCATGACGACAATGCGGTCCCCCATGGTCATCGCCTCGGTCTGATCGTGCGTTACATAGATCATCGTTGCATCGAGCCGCTGGTGCAGTTTTGAGATCTCCGTCCGCATCTGCACGCGCATCTTGGCATCCAGGTTGGAGAGCGGTTCGTCGAACAGGAACACTTTCGGTTTACGGACGATCGCACGGCCAACGGCCACACGCTGACGCTGACCGCCGGAGAGCGCTTTCGGTTTGCGGTCCAGATACTCCTCGATGCTGAGGATCTTCGCTGCTTCCCGCACGCGCTTATCGATCTCCTCTTTCGGGAACTTCCGCAGTTTCAGTCCGAATGCCATGTTCTCGTAGACGCTCATATGCGGATAGAGCGCGTAATTCTGGAACACCATTGCGATATCACGGTCCTTCGGCTGCACATCGTTCATCACGGCACCGTCGATGGTCAGGGTGCCGCCGGAGATGTCCTCGAGTCCCGCGATCATCCGCAGCGTGGTGGACTTCCCGCACCCGGACGGTCCGACGAGCACGACGAACTCCTTGTCCTTGATCTCGACGGAGACGCCTTTCACAGCGACCACACCGCCTTCATATTCCTTCTTGATGTTCTCCAGTTTTACGTTTGCCACGGAACACTCCTATCGTTGAAGGGACTGCATTGTTTCCCAGAACGCGGGATACGAGATGGACACGCACTCGGCATGCCGTATGGTCGACGGTCCGTTCAATGCCAGCGACGCAACGCCGAAGGCCATTGCGATGCGGTGATCGTCGAAGCTGTCAAAACTTCCATGAAATAAGCTATTTTTTGATACAAAAGCAAACCCATCCTTGAAGCTTTCCACGGTCAGCCCCGTTGTGCGAAGGTTGGCGCAAACCGCCTCGATCCGGTCCGTCTCCTTGTTCCGAAGGTCCTGCGCACCCTTCACATGGAAAGAACCGGCAGAGAAGGCCGCGGCAACGGAGAGCACCGGGATCTCATCGATGATGTTCGGGATGATCTCCCCTTCCAGAATGATGTCTCCGGAGAGCTGCGAGGAACGGACAAGCAGGTCGGCCAACGGTTCGCCGCCGACGGTCCGCTCGTTCAGATACTCAATGGAACCTCCCATCCGTTTCAAGACCGACAGGAAGCCGATCCTGGAAGGATTCATCCCGACATTCCGGATCAGGATCTCGGAACCAGGAACGATCAGACCCGCCACGACGAAGAAGGCGGCAGACGAGGGATCGCCGGGAACAGCATAGTGCCCCGCTGATACGCCTTGTCCCCCTTTCACAGACACGATCGTCCGTCCATTGGACCGTTCTACCGGCAATCCGAGCATCCGTTCGGTATGGTCGCGCGACTGTTCGGACTCGATCACGCGGGTCGTCCCGTTCGCATAAAGACCGGCGAGGAGTACGGCCGATTTCACCTGCGCACTGGCCACCGGCAGTTCGTAGTCGATAGCGGTAAGTGTTCCGGCGGGACGGATCGACAGCGGAGCGGTCATCGCTTCCGTTGCCGTGATATCCGCTCCCATCCTGCGGAGCGGATCGATGATCCGCTTCATGGGACGCTTCACGAGGTATTGGTCCCCGGAGATGGAGACCGGGAAATGCTGTCCTGCAAGGATACCACAGATCAGCCGGATGGTGGTACCGGAGTTCCCGGCATCGAGCTGTGCTGAAGGCTTCTGCAGTCCGTGCAGACCTTTACCGTTGATGTACAGCTTATCACCCTCGAAACGGTGCGTGATCCCCATCGCGTTGAAACAGGAGAGCGTGCTCAGTGGATCGGCCGCTGCGAGGAAACCGGTGATCTCGGTGGTCCCGTCCGCGATCGCACCGAACATCACGGAGCGGTGGGAGATCGACTTGTCCCCGGGGACGGTGATCTCCCCTTTCAAAGCGGACGAGGGATGGATGGTTCTATCCATGGTGATCAACAATGACGATGGTGGATACAAAAATCCCCGGCCGCAGCCGGGGATCGTGGTGTTCGTGCCGTGCTCAGTTGGCGGGAGCGTCCGTTCCGGACGGTTCTTTCTTCTCCTGCGTCATGAGCGCTTTGCGGCTCAGGTTCATGCGACCCTTCTCGTCGATCTCGAGGAGTTTCACATCGAAGGTATCGCCCACCTTCACGACATCGGTCACTTTCGCAACGCGCTTCGTGTCGAGCTGGGAGATATGGATCAGTCCTTCCTTCCCCGGGAGGATCTCGGCGAATGCACCGAAGTCCATGATGCGCTTCACCGTCGCTTTGTAGATCTTTCCGGGTTCCGGAACGGCGGTGATGGCATTGATGAGCGCCAGGGCCTTGTCGCTGGCTTCGCGCGATGTCGCGGCGATCTGGATGGAACCGTCATCCTCGATGTTGATGGAGGATGCACCGGAGTCCGCCACGATGCTGCGGATCATCTTGCCACCGGGACCGATCACCGTGCCGATCAGATCGGTCGGGATCTTGATGGTCGTGAAGCGCGGCGCGTACGAACTGAGTTCCGGTTTCGGTTTATCGATACCGGCGTTCATCTTCTCCAGTTTATGGAGACGACCGGCCTTCGCCTGTTCCAGGGCGGTCGCCATGATCTCGAGGGTGATGCCCTGGATCTTGATGTCCATCTGGAACGCGGTGATACCGTCGACCGTACCGGCCACTTTGAAATCCATGTCGCCGAGATGGTCCTCATCGCCAAGGATGTCGCTGAGCACCGCCACGCGGTCCCCTTCCTTCACGAGACCCATCGCGATTCCGGCACAGGCCTTCTTCAGCGGCACACCGGCATCGAACAATGCCAGTGAACCGGCGCAGACGGTCGCCATGGAGGAGGAACCGTTCGACTCGAGGATATCGGAGACGATGCGGACGGAGTACGGGAAATCCTTCTCGTCCGGCATGAGGTTCTTCAGTGCCCGTTCGGCGAGGTTGCCGTGACCGATCTCGCGGCGGCCGGTGGTGCCCATGCGGCCTGTTTCACCGACGCTGAACGGCGGGAAGTTGTAATGGAGCATGAAGCGGCGCGGCTTGAACTCGATGAGACCGTCGGTCTTCTGTTCGTCGTCCTTCGTTCCGAGCGTGACGGTCGTGAGGGACTGCGTCTCGCCGCGGGTGAACAGCGCGGAGCCGTGCGCACGGGGCAGGATCGCCGTTTCCACGGTGATCTGACGGATGTCCGCCAGACCGCGGCCGTCGAGCCGCTTCTTCTTGCCGAGGATCATCTCGCGCATCTCGGTCTTCTCGATATCATGCAGGATCTCCTCGATCACCGCACCCTGTTCCGGGTACTTCTCTGCCAGAGCGTCGAGCACACCCTTCACGATCTCATTGCGGGTGGCAGAACGCTCCTCCTTGGAGGAGACGGTATTCGCCGCGGTCCGGAGTTTCTCCGTTGCGAGCACCTTCACATCGGCGAGCAGCGCCGGGTCGTACGATTTCGGTGCGACGGTCCGTTTGGTCTTCTTCACCTCAGCGGCGAATTCCAGCTGGAGAGCGCAGATCTTCTTGATGGCGTCATGACCGAAGGCCAGCGCCGCGAGCATATCCTTCTCGGAGATCTCGCGTGACTCCCCTTCCACCATCAGGATGGAACTGGCGGTACCGGCGACGGTGACATCCATGTCGCTCTGTTCCAGTTCGGCGAAGGTGGGGTTCAGGAGGAACTCACCGTTCAGGCGGCCGACGCGGACCTCGGCGATGGGACCATCGAACGGGGAATCCGAGATCATCAGTGCCGCGGACGCCGCACAGGCACCGAGCACATCGGCATCGTTCTGCTGGTCGGACGAATAGACGGTCACCACGATCTGGGTGTCGCAGTGGTAGTTCTCCGGGAACATCGGACGGATGGGCCGGTCGATGAGACGTGCGGAGAGGATCTCCTTGTCCGACGGGCGGCCTTCGCGCTTCAGATACCCGCCCGGGATCTTACCGGCAGCGGACATCTTCTCGCGGAACTCCACCTGCAGCGGGAAGTAATCCAGCCCTTCCTTCGGTTCCTTGTTGGCAACGACGGTGGCAAGCACCATCGTATCGGCGTAGCGGATCATGACCGCACCGTCCGCTTGTTTAGCGAACCGGCCTGTTTCGAATTCCAGCGAGTATTTCCCGATCTGGACGCTCTTTCTTACTATCATATGATTTTCTTCTTTTCTATGTACTATGGAGCTGTGAATGCGGCTTATTTACGGATATTCAATTCGCCGATGATCTTGCGGTAGCGCTCGATGTCCTTCTTCATGAGATAATCGAGCAGACGGCGGCGCTTGCCGACCATCCGGAGGAGGCCCACCCGGGAGTGGTTGTCCTTTTTGAACTTCCCGAAATGCTCGGAAAGGGAGTTGATGTTCGCGGTGAGGATCGCGATCTGCACCTCGGGCGAGCCGGTGTCATTGGCACCTTTTCCGTATTTCTTTACGAACTCGCTCTTTTGTTCCTTTGTGATTGCCATTGGTACTCCTTATGAAGATAGTTGTGTATGTTGTTCAATAATCGTTTTGATCATTCTCTTGTCATTCCCCATCTCGGCGATGAGCTCGTCGACCGATGCGAACTTCTTCTCGCTCCTGGTCCGCTCGATGCAGCGGACGGTGACGATGTCATCGTAGATGTCCATATCGAAGGAGAAGATATTCACTTCGATGGTCCGTTCCTGCGCATCGCCGAATGTGGGATTGTGCCCGATGCTCATCATCCCGCCGTACCATGTTCCGCGCACCAGGATCCGCACTGCATAGATGCCGACCTGCGGGACGAGCTTCTTCGGTTCCAGCAGACGGATGTTCGCCGTGGGATACCCCAGCTGCTTGCCGCGTCCGAAGCCGCGCACCACGACGCCGGTGAAACTGTACTCGTATCCGAGCATCACATTCGCCTGCGCGATGCGGCCGTTGAGGACCGCCTCCCGGATGGCCGAACTGCTGATGACGGTCTGCTCGTTGCCGATCATCGCCATCGCTTCCACCGAGAAGTTATGCTGTTTGCCCAGCTCCACCACCTGGTTCATCCCTCCTTCGCGGTCCCGGCCGAACTGGTGATTGAATCCTTCCACTACGTCCGCCACGCCGATGCCGTTGATGATGTACTCGGCGTAGAAATCCTTGAACGAGAGCCGGGAGAACTCGAACGTGAACGGGATGATGAAGACCGCGTCGATCCCGCTGCGTTCCAGCAGTTGCAGCTTCTCCTCCAGTGTGCAGAGCACATCGACACTGTGCTTCCCCTGGGAGACCACTTCGCGCGGATGCGGATCGAACGTGACGATGACGCTCCGTCCCCCGATCGCCCGGGCCTTCTCGGTGACCCTGCGCAGGACCGCCGCATGCGCCGTATGGACACCGTCGAACATGCCGATGGAGACGACGGACCGTTTGTCGTACTGCACTTCCTTCAAAGAACGATAAATGATCATACGGTCACAGCCGGTCGTTGGATCTTCGGTTCGAGTGTATGCAACAGTTCTACCGGCAATGCCTCTTCCACCCTGAACCCGCCGATACGGGTCCTCCGCAATTCTTTCAGATACCCCCCGCATCCCAGGAATGCTCCCACATCGTTTGCCAGGGAGCGGACATACGTCCCTTTGGAGCAGACCACCCGGAACCCGACGAACGGCAGGCTGAAGGATGTCACAACGAACTCCTTCACTTCCACTTCCCGCGTCGCCCGTTCGATCTCCTTCCCTTTCCGTGCATCCTTGTAGAGGCGGCGGCCGTTCTTCTTGATGGCGGAATACATCGGCGGCAATTGCTGCTGCACCCCGGTGAACCGCTGGAATGCCTGCTTCATTCCGTCTTCAGTGATCCCTGCAACATCCTTCCGCTCAATGACTTCCGTCTCCGTGTCAAAGCTTTTTGTAACAGCGCCTAATTCGATGATCCCGGTATATTCCTTCTCCCACCCCATGAACGAATCGATCTGCTTCGTCATCTTCCCGGTGCAGAGGATGAGCAGCCCGGTCGCTTTCGGATCCAAGGTCCCGGCATGACCGATCTTCTTCACCTCGAACATCGCCCTGACGCGGTGGACGATATCGAACGAGGTCCAGTCGAGCGGTTTGTCCACCAGGATAATCTCCCCCACTTCCAGATGCAGCGTCTCTTTCCGGCCTGCATGCTCGAGCATCACTCGTCCTTTGGCTGCTTCGGATCGTCCTTATGGATCTGTTTGATCAGTTCCTCGATATGCATCGCATTATCCAGGGACTTGTCCAGACGGAACTCGATGGCCGGCGCGAACTTCAGATTGATCCGCTCCGCCAGCTCGGACCGATAATAGGCCTTCTTCTTCTCGATCTGCGCCATGGTCTTCTCCACCTTGGCGGCAGAGCCCATGATGCTGACGAAGACCCGGGCCGTACGGAGATCCGGCGTGACCCTGGTCTCGGTGACCGTAGTGAAACCGAACTCCATGCTCCCGCTGAATTCCCTGCTGAGCATGGTGCCGAGTTCCTCGCGGATCAATGATGCGACGCGTTCCGTTCGAATGGACATATCAGCTCAGTTTCCGCTTGGTTTCGACCAGCTTATACGCTTCCAGAATGTCGCCGACCTTCACATCGTTGAAGTTCTCCAGACCGAGTCCGCATTCGAACCCTTTCTCCACTTCTTTCACATCATCCTTGAAGCGCTTGAGCGAGGCGAGTCCGCCGGTGAAGACCGACACACCGTCCCGGATGAGGCGCACCTTGCTGTTCCTGGTGATCTTGCCGTCCACCACGAAG
>JABWAK010000260.1 GCA_013361065.1 Bacteroidota bacterium | reverse complement strand
CGTTTATACCGTCCCGGAAGGATCGCTGTCCCGATACCTGGAGCAGCAGACGGCCGCCCATGCAATCATCAGCACCTTCCCGGGATTCCGGTCCCTGCGCACGCTCCGTTCTGCCGGACAGCCGAATACCTTTGCGGACTATTGCGAATGGGATTCACTGGCCGATGCGAAAGCAGCCAATGAACGGGCGATGACCATGCCAGAATTGCAGATCTTCTTCGAACTGGGGAACGGCCTGATCACGTTCGGCCATTACACGGAACATGCGGTCACCCCGAAGAGGGAAGTATGACGGACCACGCAAAACGTCCTGTGGTCGTCTTCATCGCGATGAGTCTGGACGGTTATATCGCCGATGCGGATGGATCGATCGGATGGCTCTCGCAGGTGGAGCGTGCGGGAGAGGATTACGGATACCATGATTTCATCGCAACGGTCGACACGGTGATCATGGGACGGAAGACCTACGAGATCGTTCTCGGGTTTGGCATCCCGTTCCCGCACGCGGATAAGAGGTGCTTCATCCTGACGCGGACGCCGCGGGCACCGGAAGGGTCGATCACCTTCACTGCCGGTCCTGTCGACACGCTCATCGCACAGCTGCGCAGTGAGGCGGGCGGAACGATCTTTGTGGACGGCGGTGCGGAGGTGATCCAATCGCTGCAGCAATGTGGCGGTGTGGATGAATACATCATCTCCATCATACCTGTCCTGCTCGGCGGCGGGACGCGTTTGTTCACCGGGCCGTTCGCTCAGCAGCCGCTGGAGAATCTGGGGGCCCGCCGGTTCGATTCGGGACTGGTGCAGCTGCGGTACCGGGTGCTTCACAATGAACGGGGGAACTCCCAATGAAGAAACAACGCTGTCCGTGGTGTGGGGACGATCCGCTCTATATCAAGTATCACGATGAGGAATGGGGACGCACGGTCCACGATGACCGTCACCTGTTCGAGATGCTATGTCTGGAAGGGGCGCAAGCGGGTCTCAGCTGGATCACCATCCTCCGCAAACGGGAGAACTACCGGAAGGCATTCGACCGGTTCGATCCGAAACGCATCATCCGCTACGATGCGAAGAAGGTCGCTGGCCTGATGCAGAACGAAGGAATCGTCCGGAACCGGCTGAAGATCGCATCGGTCATCTCCAATGCAGAGGCTTATTTCCGTGTGGTGAAGGAGTTCGGTTCCTTCGATGCCTATCTCTGGCAGTTCGTCGGCGGGAAGCCGATCGTGCATCTCCGGACAGGAATGGGGGATATTCCGGCGACAACGCCGGAATCCGACGCGATGAGCAAGGATCTGAAGAAGCGGGGATTCCGCTTCGTCGGTTCCACCATCTGCTATGCATTCATGCAGGCGTGCGGGATGGTGGACGATCATATCGACGGATGCTTCCGCGCTTCGGGAACAAAGCGGAAAAAATCGTCATAGTTCCGGGCAACTTTTCCAGCTCCATCCCATCTTATAGATACAAGGACCAGACAACGTCCGGACGTTCATGGCCGACCATCAGACCGATTCCTTATTGTTCGAACAATACCGCGGAGGGAGCAGCTCTGCATTGGCAGCGCTGTACCATCGCCATCGTCCGGGCCTGCTGCGCTTCTGCCTGAAGCTGTCGTCGAACAGCCTCCTCGGATTCGGTTGTTTTGACAACAAAGGTCAGAGGAAAGCGGTGAATTTTGTCGATATCAAGAAAGTACTTGTTGACATCGATGGTTTCGGTGACTTGAAAGAAGCGACCGAGCGGTTTCATGACAAAATCGATACCCCCGTCGTTGGCGTTTGTTCTTCCCGTCTTGTACAGCGCGAGGAAGTCCTGCCGTAGTTCGTTAGCACTCCATCCCCAGAAAATAGACTGTTCCCCATAATGCGCTTTGAGGATAGCGAAACTGACGATCTCAAAGATTCGTGCGTCCACGTTTGGTTGGAGTTGACTCTCGATGAAAGCGCTCGCACCGCTCGGATCTTTAGAAGAGAGGGTGGATATCTTTCTGCACGCATCGATAAATTGCTCGAAGGCAGAGCGCTTGGCTTTGACGTAGTGGTCGATGATGTCGAGTACAGCTTCGGCGATGTTTTGCTCGCGTCTTTCTGTTCCGGTACCGACTTGCACAAGAAGCAATCCCTCGTTGATCCAGTATTTCTGATCGGTCTGATCGCGCAGTATCGGACGCATACCACTGGCGGGGAAATATTTGGCGAATTCCTCGTTCAGGCGCGAATTCAGAGCATGGTTTTGAAGTTTTGCTCCGAACGGGAGTTCTCTTTGGCGGCGAAAGAGGTCGGCATATCGGGCTCCTTCGTATTGTTTGTACTGGCCCGCTTTGGCTCCGAGATAGCCTTGGTGGATGTAGTCTTCGATAAGGACGTATAGCGCGTAGTGGTTGGCGAATGCGCCTCGTGCTTTTGCACCGCGATTTGCTGATTGAGTCTTGATGTTCAGATATTGCAGGAGGGGGCTTTTCTCGATCAAATCCTGTGCTGCGTCTCCAAAGCGACGTTCGAGGACGGCAAGGATGGTATGAGTGAACGGATGAAGCTTCACTTGGTTACCTCGAAAAGGTCGCCTGTTGCGCTGGTTTGCTCGTTGTGCGAGCCTTTGCCGTGTTTTCTCGTGTAAGATTTCTTCGGCGATGCGAGGTGTTCTCCGTCGAGTTCCTGCCGAAGTTGGAGGCGACGGACTCCGATCTTGATATACTCGCGCTCACGTTCGATCCCGATGAATCGACGATCAAGACGTTTTGCAACCGCCCCCGTGGTAAAGGTTCCTGCGAATGGGTCGAGAACAAGATCGCCCGGGTTGCTACTTGCACGGATGATGCGGTCGAGAAGTGCTTCTGGCTTTTGCGAAGGATGTTCCTCGTATTCATCCATTCTGTAGCGGACACGAGGAAAGTACCACACATTCCCCGGAACCTTCGACGCGTTGTATAAG
>JABWAK010000079.1 GCA_013361065.1 Bacteroidota bacterium | reverse complement strand
AATTCCTTCTCCGCCTTCTTGAATATCCCCCGTTGCGGTGACCTATGCTGCTCCGACTGTGTTCATTCGTTCTTCTCTCTTCCGCACTCTTTTCTCAACATCATTCATTCGAGTCGTTCCAGGGTCCTTACGGTGCATCCAGCCGGGCACTTGCGGTATCCGGTGACGGTACCGTCTTTCTCGGGACCTCGGTCGCCGGCATCTTCCGCAGCACGAACAGCGGTGCCGCCTGGGCAACAGCTTCGATCGGTATGACCGAACCGAACGTTTCTGCATTCCTCGTCCTTCCCGGGAATATCGTGCTCGCCGGAACGTCGCTGGAAAAGGTCTTTCGTTCGACCAACGGCGGTATGCAATGGACCGAATTGTCCAGTCTCATACCCCAGGGCTTGAACGGGGTGACCTACAGCAGTGTCACCGGATTTGCTTCGGCACCGGGCGGTATGCTGTATGCTTCGTCAGGTCAGAACGGCGTTTTCATGAGTCCTGATCACGGAGCATCCTGGTTGCAGATGGGCCTCTCCGGTTCCATACAATTCATCGCTTCGAACTCGCTGGGATATGTGTATGCTTCGACGTCTTCCAAACTGTACCGTTCCTTGGGGGACTCCGCTAGTTGGACGACACTGGAGATCGTCGCCTCCGGCACCATCTCCGCTCTTGCTGTCGCTCCCGATAATGCTGTGCTCGCCGCAGTCTCCGGCTCCGTCTACCGCTCCACCGATCATGGGAACTCCTGGATGAAGATCTACGCCGGTACCTCATCGCAGCCCGTGCGGCCGATCGCTGCACTGCAGGATGGTTCCCTGATGTTCGCCACGCGCCATATCATCTACCGGTCATCGAACAACGGATCCACCTGGTCACAACGGTCTCTGCACTCTGTACCGGGATCCACAACGTTCGGTATCGTAGATGCCGGGAACGGTCTGTTGATGGCCGCCAACAACATCGGCGGCGTGTACCGTTCAGAGAATGCCGGCGATACGTGGCAGATATCCAATGTCGGATTGAACGGAGGGAGGATCAGCAGTACCAAACAATCCCGGAACGGCACCATGTATGCAAAGGCCGGCACACGCGAGGTGTTCCACCGTTCTGCGGTCAGCAGCCAATGGACCGCCATACCGCTGCCTGCCCTGCAGTTTACCGTCACGGACATCACCGTTACACCCGAGAGTCTCCTGTTCGTGGCAAGCAACCGAGGGATCTTCAGAACTACCGACCTTGGTGCGCACTGGACTGCTGCCGATACGATCGGATTGCCATATCCCGTGACGGCCCTTTTACTGGACAGTCTATCGCACGGACTGTTTGCGCTGACAGGCAACAACGGACTTTTCCACTCGAACAACCTGGGGGATTCCTGGACGCTCCGTTCACCGCCAGTCACTTCCAATACCGTATCGGCCATCCGCCGGTCCCCGTCCGGAACGCTATTCCTCATCGATGGCCAGGAGGTGTACCGTTCGACCAATGACGGAGGGAACTGGGGGGGACCGTTCACCGTAGTGAATGCCAGTATCTCTGATATAGCGTTCACTCCGTTAGGTACAGTCTACCTTCTTGCTGCCAACACATTGTATCGTTCATTGAACGATGGGATCAGCTATACGAATGTTGCCAATGGGTCGATCTACGGCGGAACGGTTCTGCGGGTGACCGGGGAGAACCGGCTGCTCGCCGGATCCCAGGCAGGGGTGATGCGTTCCACGAACGGCGGTGCATCCTGGAAGACATTCGCTGCCGGATTGCAGAACACCACTGTGAATACGCTGGATATCTCCGCTGACGGTCACCTGCTGGCAGGCACGAATACGGGTATCTGGAAGAGTGTCGCCCCGGAGTTGAACTATGCATTCAATGTTGATTCACTGCAATTCGGGACCGTGCGGGTCGGCCGTACGGTGACGGATACGATCATCCTCCGGAATGGTTCACCCGTGCCGCTGACCGTTTCTTCTGTTACCTCGGCCGCTCCCGTCTTCGATCCGCTGATCGATTCCTTCACCGTGGCAGGGAGCGACAGTGTGCTGATACCGGTGACATTCACGCCGGCCGGCCGTTCCTGGTATTCCGGATTTCTGATCGTGAAGGGGAGTAATGGCAGCGACACCATTCCGCTCTCCGGTGCAGGGAAGGCAGCCGTGCTGTCCCTTTCCACCCATCAATTGAACTTCCCGGACCGGCTCAGTCATCTGCAATCTGCACAGCAGTCGGTGACCATCTATAATACCGGTGATGACAAGATGACCATTTCCCACACCGCCGTTTCCCATCCGGCGTTCAGCGTTTCACTCGATTCCTTTGTTGTGCTGCCGAATCAATCCCGAACACAGACCGTTACGTTCGCACCCGACACGCCCGGGACCTTCTCCGCATCCCTTCGGTATCACAGCGATGCCCTTCCGGCGAATGACTCCGTTGCGTTGACAGGGAAGGGAATCCTTCGTGCCATTCCGCTGTTCTTCACCTCGACCCTGCAGTTCGGCAGGGTCCAGGTCGATTCCTTCCGTTCCCTGACGGTACGGATCGCCAATACCGGGAACGATACCCTGCGCGTGATCCGTGAGGATACTCTGGATGAGCTGATCCACTTCAACCATTCGTTGATCCTGGTGCCGCCGCAGGATACCATCCGCGATACCGTGACCGTCCGTCCGCCGGTGTTCGGCGAACATGCCACCTACGCGAAATACCTGCTGCTGAACGATTCCTCCCGGAGATTCATTGCCGTGTATGCCACCGGATATGAATTGTCGCAGCCGGCCTATTCCCTGAAGAAGATCGATGCCGGTATCCGCCCGACCGGCGTATCGGTCGATACCATCATCACCATCACCAACACCGGCACCGATACGCTCCGGCTCGTAAAGCGGGTGACGGGCGGTGTGACCAGGAAGTTGGACCGTTCCGTGCTTCCCGGCGGTTCGGTGCAGGATACCATCTCTATCACGCCGGGGTATTTCGGACGGATCGATCATCCCGTCCTGTATCACACCAATGCATTCAACACACCGGATACGGTCCTTTTCTCGATCTTCGGCCGCGGGAAACCTGCGATGGTGTTCGAGCCGTCATCCGGATATACGTTCGCCAACGTGGAGTCGACCAAGACCAAATTGTTCCCGCTGATGATCTACAACAATGGTGAGGATACGCTGAAGGTCACCGGGTCATACAGCTCCGATCCGCGGTTCACAACCTCTGCGAAGCCGTTCGTTCTGCTGCCGCATCAGATGATCGTTGCCGATACCATCCGCTACACGGCGCAGAATGCCGGGAAGGACACTGCATTCATCGTGTACCAGACCAACACGCCGGCCGGTGCCGATACGATGACCGTGATCGGCATCTCCACCGGCGGCAGCTATTGGCTGATGATGCGGTCCTTCTTCGATACACCGCTCTCCGCCTTCACCATGGCGCTGAATGGCACGATGATCGTCGCAACGAACAGCGGGTTCTTCTATTCGGACGATGCCGGAGCAACATGGAACAAAGGGAGCATCGCCGATTCCATGACGCAGGTGCTGAATTTTGTCCAGCTGCCCGACGGCGTCCTGCTGGCCTCCTCCGCCCGCCAGGGTGTCTTGCGTTCCGTTGACAATGGCAGGTCCTGGAAGAAGCTGCAGTCGCCGGTGATGGTGAGCTATTGTTCGTCGGTGATCCGGACCGCGGACGGGAGGGTGATCGCACTCCAGCAGTCCAACGATCCGCTCGTTCCGAAGATGATCGTCTCGACCGATCGGGGTGATACCTGGACGGCGCTTCCCTCGCAGCTCAAGAATCCATCGCTCTATACACAATTCTTCGCCTCATCCCGGGGGCCGCTCTTTTTGATGGATCACACGGTGGCAGAACTTCGGTTGGTCCGTTCTCTGGACGGCGGGAACTCCTGGCAGCCGCTCAAGAGCCCCCCGAATCCCAAAGTGACCAGGATCTTCCGTGAAGGGCGGCGGGGTCTGCTGTATGCATCGCTGTATAACGGCGGAGCAGCGGTCTCGTCCGATACCGGCACAACGTGGACCTCGCTCTACACCGGAGGTTCAGTCACCGATCTGTTCGAAACGAAGGACTCGGTCCTCTTCATCAGTGTTTATGGGCAATCCATCAAACGGTCGGTGAACAACGGCAGCAGTTGGACCGATCTTCCGCTCATGGGGAATGTGTTCATGGAGCCGTTCGTACGGCATTACAACGGCACCTTGTGGTGGGGACATGAATTCGGTGTCTATGCGTCCAGGAATGCCGTCACCGGAAGGTCGGCAGTGGAGACAGTGCCGGCACCCGTCCGCACTGGACCGGTCGATCTTTCCACCAGCATGCGGATCGCGGTTCCTCTCTTCAACAACACGGCCGATACCATCTCTCAGATCGTACGACAACTCAACAATCCTCGCTTCTCATTCATCCATACTGCGCTCTCGGTCGCTCCGAACAAAGCGGTCGTCGATACATTGCTCTATACTCCGCTTGCCGTCATCAGCGCCGAGACCTGTGCGGTGGAGTACCAAACACCGGCGGGAACAGTCGTTGCGCAGGTGATCGGACAAGGACGGTATCCGGTCAGCGTCGAATGGACAGGGAACATGCCGGCCGAATTCAGTCTGGAGCAGAATTATCCCAATCCATTCAATCCCAGCACGACGATCGGATTCACAGTTCCCGCTTCGGGACGAGTGACCCTCCGCATCTTCAATGCACTCGGACAGATGGTGAAAGAACTTATCGCGGCAGACCTTGCCGCCGGACAGTATTCCATCCCCTGGAATGCTGCCGAACAGGCCTCAGGCGTCTATTTCTACCGTCTGACGGCAGGGGGTCGTACGGAAACCAGGCGGATGCTCCTGATGAAATGATCGCTCCGGACCTTCGGGGTCCGGTTGCTCCTTCGGTGCATTTTGCCTACTTTCCTTTCAAAGAATATCAACCACCACGGTACGGAGTCTGTTGTATGTCCTACAAAGGGAAGATCGTCACACTCGAGCGGCACATCATCGAAGGGGAACGGAACCATCCCGGCGCCACCGGGCATTTCTCCAACGTGCTGCGGGACCTGACGCTGGCGATCAAGATCATCTGGCGGGAAGTGAGCAAAGCAGGGCTGGTGAACATCATCGGCCAGGCCGGAACACAGAATGTGCACGGCGAACAGGTGAAGAAGCTCGACCTCTTCGCCGACGATGTCATCTTCAAAGCGATGGACCACGGCGGACACCTCTGCGTGATGGGGTCCGAGGAACATGAGGATATCCTGAAGATCCCGAAGGAGTATCCCAAAGGACGTTACGTGCTGCTGTTCGATCCGCTGGACGGTTCCTCCAACATCGATGCGAACGTCAGCATCGGCACCATCTTCTCCATCTACCGCCGGGTGACGCAGAACGGCGACGGCACCATCGAGGACTGTATCCAGCCCGGCTACAAGCAGCTGGCTGCCGGGTATGTGGTGTACGGCTCCAGCACCATGCTCGTCTATACGACCGGGGACGGTGTGCACGGCTTCACCCTCGACCCGAGCATCGGCGAGTTCCTGCTCTCCCACGAGAACATCAAGATCCCCAAACGGGGGAAGATCTACAGCGTGAACGAGGGGAACTACAAGTGGTGGGATGCGGGGATGAAGAAGTATGTGAAGTATCTGCAGGAAGAGGACAAAGAGACCAATCGTCCGTATACCGGACGGTACATCGGTTCCCTCGTTGCGGATGTGCACCGCACGATGCTCTACGGCGGCATCTTCTGTTATCCGGGCGATTCGCGCAATCCCAACGGCAAGCTCCGGCTGATGTACGAAGGGAACCCGATCGCCTTCCTGATGGAACAGGCAGGAGGGAGGGCCATCGACGGACGGCAGCGGATCCTGGATGTGGTGCCGACCAAACTGCATCAGAAGACCCCGGTCTTCGTCGGCAGCGAGGAGGATGTGAACATCCTCGAGCGGTTCCTGAAGGAACAGTGAATCAAAATGGACATGATGAAAATAAAAATCCCCGCAATGCGGGGATTTTTATTTCATAGATCGTAGTCAGTTCAATTCAATTTCGCGCGTGCCCGTTTCACATATTCGCTGGTGGGATACATGTCGACCAGTTTCTGGAACTCTGCGCGAGCTTTCGCGCGGTCCCCGAGCAGCTCGTAGCTGCGGCCGATCATGAACTGCGCATCATCCTTCTTCTCGGAGAACTTGTATCCCTGCACCTGCTGGAAGTGCTGGATGGCGGCAGAATAGTTCTTCAGGTGGAAGTTGCTCTCGCCGATCCAATAGTGGCAGTTGTCGGCATAATCATCCTTGATGCCGCCGTTCAGCAGCGACTGCAGCTCGCCGATGGCGCCGCTGTAATTGCGGGATTTGGTCAGGGAAACCGCCCCTTCGTACGCCTGGATCTCAGCAGGGGAGGAAGCGCCGGGAGCAGCAGCGCGGCGGACCATCTTGGCCGGTTCGCTCTTTTTGGGAGCGGATGCCAGTGCAGCGTTCGCAGCTTCCAGATCGGAGACTTTGTTGGTCAGGTCGCGGTTGGTCTGTTGTAACGCGGAATTCTCGTCCTTCAGCTGCATATTCTCGGTCTTGATGGCATCGAGTTCGCTCTGCAGCTGTTCTTTGGAGGGGCCTTCCTGTGCTGCCGGTTCTTCTTGGGCGGCGGGCTGATCCTGCTGGGCGGGCTGTTCTTCTGTTGCCGGCTGATCCGCCGGGGTTTCTTCCGCTGCCGGAGTCTCTTCTGCCGGCGCCTCTTCAGCAATGCCGGTATCGGTCACCAATTCATCTTCCACGACCGCTTCTTCCGATCCCCCGCAGCCGATCAGGAGAGCCGACACCATTGCGGCGATGAACAAGAGTCGTAACGAAGCAAAGCGCAGCATGATTCCTCCGGGAAAGGTCGATAGAGAGTGTGGAAATCTTATAGAATGTATCAATAGCGGGCGGAAAAGTCAAGCCGACTTTTTCCGATCATTTGAATTGAGTCGGGCATCACAATTCAGAATTCAGGCCAAATCAATTGCACTTTGAAAAATATTACCTTCTTTTCTTGACGGGGCAAGAAAAGAAGCAAAAGAACCCCTTGCGAAATGTAACGCGCGCGATGAACCCCGTTCGCTCATGCCCGTTGATGGCAAAAAAACGCCATCAAAAGTCCCGTCGTTCATCGCTTTCCCATTCGCTCATCCGCCGACATTTCGCCCCCACGCGCGAAAAAGCATCCCTATTACCAAATCAATGTGCTCAAATTAGTCGCAGGTAAAAATAATTCCAATAGAAGCTTTATTAAAACACAACTGTCACCCCGTCCCAATGGGATTCCTTCGGGAAATGTTTCGCTGTTACTTGTCCGACTTTTTGATTTGTGCGCGGGCACAACGGGCGAAATGATGCTGGATCTGCGCGACCGTTGCGTCAGGAACCCCGTCATAATGGCGGGACTGCAGCCGCATGTCGCAGATCTCGTTCACGTAATCGACCGCCACGAATTTGCCCTCTTCCGTCACGGCGATCTCCGAGGAGAAGAACTGCAGTTTGCAGATGCGGTGGATGGTCTGCATCATCGTGCGGAGCTTCCCCAGTTTGAATTTCCGTTCCTCCGCCTTGGTTACTTCGCGATACACATGCGTACGGTGGTCCCACCAGCAGAGTACCGTAGTGCCGAAAGCATAAAAGGCGCGGAACCAGGCTATCGAACCGTTCATATCCGCCGGAGTGACCGTCTCCTGCAGCAGATACTTGTCGTTCTTGTGATGCTGGCGGGTCTCAATGATCTGTTTCAGCGATTCCGCCCCGACCACCACCCCGATGCCTCCGCCGGTGGTGTTGGCCGGTTTGATGATGAACGGTCTGCCGAGATGTGCCAGTTCGGTCAGGCTCAGTTCCACTTCGCTGCTCTTATTATAGGGGGAGATGATGATGGTGTACGGGACGTTGATCCCTTCCCCCATCAGCGCCAGGTGCATGTTCGCCTTGTCCTTGGCATACTCCACCATCGGATATGGATTGAACAGGTAGGTCCTGGACCGGGCGATGGTGCGGGCCAGCGGCAGGAAGTTCTCATCCGAGTCGGACGCACGGTCCAGATAGGTACGAAAGGCGATGCGGCGCGAGCGGACCGCCCGGGTGACCGCGTCGACGTTGTGTTTCTCGATGCGGAACGTGGAGAGACCGGCGGCGATGCACTCGTTCTCCAGTCCGTAGATGAAGTCCCGGTCGAACTCCCAGTCCCACGCCAGTCCGATATCGAAGGTTTCCGTCATGCGAAAGGGGGCGGGGTGAATGGAAAGGCCGGAGGGTAGCATCGGTGATACCGCCGTCCGGCCTGGAGTGTGCAGGATGCCGTTCCGGTCATTTGAGCAGGACAGCCGGGTCGAGGTTCGGTGCTTCGATATCCTTGAAGTACTTCACCGTGCCCACCTTCAGTTCGTGCGTGGAATCGTCGTCGCAGACGATGATCCCCTTCGGATGGAGCTGCAGGGCGCTCACGGTCCACATATGGTTCACGCCGTCCTCCACCACTTTGGAGAGCGCGCGTGCCTTGGCATGCCCGGAGATGATCAGCACGATCTCGCGGGCATCCAGGATGGTGCCGACGCCGACGGTCAGCGCCGTCTTCGGCACTTTGGAGACGTCGTTATTGAAGAAGCGGGAGTTCGCCACGATGGTATCGTAGGTGAGCGTTTTGATACGGGTACGGGAGGCGAGGGACGAGCCCGGTTCGTTGAAAGCGATATGTCCGTCCGGACCGATGCCGCCCAGGAAGAGCTGGATGCCGCCGAAGCGTTTGATCCGCTTCTCGTATTCCTCGCACTCCTTCTCCAGGTCCTTCGCATTCCCGTTCAGGATATGCACATGCTTCTCCTGGATGTCGATATGCTTGAAGAAATGATTCCACATGAACGAGTGATAGCTCTCGGGATGGTCCTTCGGCAGACCGACATACTCGTCCATATTGAAGGTGACCACATTCTTGAAGGAGACCAGCCCCGCTTTGTGCATCGCGATCAGCTCGCGGTAGGTGCCGATGGGGGAGGAGCCGGTGGGGAGCCCCAGCACGAACGGACTGCTGGTGGTCGCTTTGAATTCGCGGATCCGCTTCACAACGAACGCAGCGGTCCATTTGCTGACAAGGTCATAGTTCGATTGTATGATGACGCGCATGCCAATTCCTTTCGTATTATAGTGTAATATAAAAAATAGAGGGATTCTTTTCACTTTTATTTTTATCTTGACCCTGCATGGAGATCACCAGGAAAAAAATCGCCGTTATCTTCGGCACCCGCCCCGATACCATCAAACTCGCGCCGGTGATCCAGGAACTGCAGAAACACGGGCAGTTCGTCTCCCTCTGTCTGATCACCACCGGTCAGCACCGCGAGATGCTGGATGATGTGCTCTCCGTCTTCTCCATCGCCCCCACGTACGACCTGAACGTGATGGGACTCCGGCAGTCCCTGACCACGCTTGCGCACACCATCCTCGAGAAGCTGGACTATGTGCTGGCGATGGAACAGCCGGACATGGTGGTGGTGCAGGGGGACACGGCGACCACCTTCACATCGGCGCTGGCGGCATTCCACCGGAAGATCCCGGTAGTGCATGTGGAGGCGGGACTCCGAACCAATGACCGGATGCAGCCGTTCCCGGAGGAATCCTACCGCCGGCTCACCACGCATCTCTCCGACCTCCACTTCACCCCGACTCCTTCCGCCACGAAAGTACTGCTGGGGGAAGGGATACCGAGGTCCGCCATCCTCTGCTCCGGCAATACGGTGATCGATGCGCTGCTCCGGACGGTCGACCCGGCGTATGAATTCGCCTCCGAACCGCTCAGGACCGTGACGGCGAAGAAGCGGCGTCTGGTCGTGGTGACGGCCCATCGGCGCGAGAATGTCGGCGAACCGATGCTTCGTATCTGCTCCGCGCTCAAACAGCTCTCCATCATGCATCCCGAGGTCGATTTCGTCTTCCCGGTCCACCTGAATCCCGCCATCCGGGAGACGGTGTTCGATATGCTCAAAGGGACCCCCAACATCGCGCTGATGGAACCGCTCATCTATCCGGACTTCATCAATCTGATCGCCCGTTCCTACGCGGTCATCACCGATTCGGGCGGGTTGCAGGAAGAGGCGCCGTCGCTCGCCAAGCCGGTGCTCGTTCTGCGCGACGTTACCGAACGTCCGGAAGCGGTGAAGTACGGAGCGGTGAAACTGATCGGCACGGAGACGAAGAACATCATTGCCGAAGCGCACCGGCTGCTCAGCTCCCCGAAACTCTACAAGTCGATGGCCGCTGCGGTCAATCCGTACGGGGACGGTCATGCCTCGGAACGGATCGTCGGAACCATCCTGCGGTATTTCAAGTTCTCCAGACAACGGGTCACTTCGTTCGTCCCCAAGCGCTGAAAAATTCACCACAGAGAACACAGAGGGCGCTGAGAAGAGAGGGATAGCAATGAAGAATGAGGAATGTGGAATGATGAAATGATAAAGGTCGATGCGCTTGGATGAACGCAAAAAGCATTCACGCAAAGACGCAAAAAATTGTAAACCATACCGCTCGTCTTGAAGCCCCGGGATTTATCCCGGGGTATGTTTAACATCCCGGTCCGGCGATTTCGCCGGCAACCATGGCAACCAATAGGCAAAAAGATGCAAACCGAACGAATCTGGAGATTCGTTCAACATTTGCAACCTTCCGAAGGTTGAGTGTGCTGTCACGAATAATCGTCGCAAGGTTCTGTCATGACCGTTGACCGACTCTCCAGCGTCGGTCTATCGGTCAGTGTCACCTCTTGCAATAGCTTTTGTATCGGTGACGCTCACCAAAATCCACGATATGAAACACCGCATCGCTGTCTTCATACTTTCTTTCGGATTCGTCCTGCTCCTCACCGGCTGCAGTCTGCGTGACATCTACATTGCTCCCGATACTCCGGCATCCGTGCCGGCCGCGCCGGAGGATTCGGTCTCGCATACCCTGCTGCTGATCGGCGATGCCGGGGAAGCCTCCGCCGTCACACCGGAGGCGACACTCCGCGTCCTGACGCAGATGGCATCAGAACGGCCGCAGCGGACCACGATCCTGTTCCTGGGGGATAATCTCTATCCACAGGGATTACCTGATGCGGCCGATCCGCAACGGAAGGAGATGGAACGGCGATTGGATGAACAGATCCGTGCCGGCACCGCCAGCGGTGCACTGACCCTCTTCATCCCCGGGAATCACGATTGGGAGTATCACCGTCCCGGCGGATGGGATGCCGTGCGGCGTCAGGGCGAATATCTCCGCGCGCAGCAACAACAGAATATCGTCATGGTGCCGGAGAACGGTCAGCCCGGTCCGCATGTGACGGATATCGGCGGTGATCTGCGTGTGATTGCATTGGATACCCAGTGGTGGCTGCATGCGTTCGGAAAACCGCTCTATCCCGGCGATACGGACCAGATGCAGTCCCGCCGGCGGATCACCGATTCACTCCATCAGCTGCTGCGCACCGCCGGCAGCCGCAGGGTGATCGTTGCAGCTCATCATCCTCTCTGCACCTACGGCGAGCATGGGGGATTCTTCGACTGGAAGGACCATCTCTTCCCGCTGCGGAAACTCCATCCCGCACTGTGGCTGCCGCTGCCGGGACTCGGTTCGCTCTATCCATTGTCCCGCATGTTTGGTATCTCGGATCAGGACCTGTCCGGCAGTGAGAATAAAGCGATGGTCCGTGCGATCGACAGTGTCCTGTCGTATCATCCGCGTGCGATTTATGTTTCCGGGCATGACCATACGCTGCAGGTGCTCCGGAGCCACGAGGAGAGATACTTCGTGGTGAGCGGGAACGGTGTCGAGAAACATGACGAATCGCTCACGTACGGAGAGGAGACGATGATCGCGACACGCGAGAAAGGATTCATCCGGCTGCAGCTGCTGAACAACGGGAAGGTGCGGCTGGGAGTGATCTCATCCGCCGCGGGCGGGAGAGAAGCGGCAGCGGTCGAACTGCCATGAATGGAACATCGTGAAAACACGAAGGCCGGATATCTGTCCGGCCTTTTTTTATTCCCCCGTGTTCCGGGATATGTTATCGGCGTTTGCTGACCGCTTTTTTGGCAGGCGCACGTTTTGCCGAGGGTGCACGTTTGGCATGTTTGCGTTCCAGCACTTTCAGCCGGCGCTGCAGTGTGCGCAGATTCCGTTCGCGGCTGGCGGTGTACTTCTTCACCGCGTACGGTGTGTGGTAATGGTGTCCCTGATGGAACGAGATACTCTGTCTGATCCATTCCTCTTCCGGCAACGGTGTGCCGGACATGCTCTCGATCTCCGCACGGAGCATCTCGCCGCGTGCGATGCTGTCCCGCTTTCCCAGATGCAGCAGATCGGCATCTCCCATGATCCGTTCGAGTTCCGTCCTCGGCTGCTGCGGTACCTTGGTGGCCCGGATGCATCCTGCCACCCGTTTGATCTTCGCTTCGGGATAGTCCACCGAGCGGAGGTAATCCGTGGCGATCACCACGCTCCGTTCCTCGTGTTCCACCGGTGAGAAGAGATAGCCGGTGTCATGGAACCATGCCGCCAGCAATACCACTTCCTTGTTGGCCGGGGAGACGTTCATCGCGGTGGAGATCTCTTTGACGTGCTCCACCACTTCCAGCGTGTGGTCGAAGTTATGATAAAGCGCAGCAATGGTGCTCTTCTTGTCGAAGAGGTGGTTCACGAATTTGCTGGCGCCGAGCAGGATGTTCTTTTTCACACGATGGCCGGACGATGGAACAACAGTGGTCTACCGGTTGCTCAGGGAAAATACTACATGTGCCCCAGAGAGTCAATTGCACAGATCAACCCTCAAAAATCAAGAATTCATACCAAAAGACCTTAAAACACAATAGAATGTTTGTAATTCTGCTCGAAAAAGAGTAGAGGGTGTGTTATATTGTGCCATGACCGATAAAGAAATGATGAATCTGGCGCTGAGCCACTACGAGAACTTCCCCGTGGGGTCGTTCTTCTTCCCCCGCAGCAAGCGGGACGCCGTCCATCTGATCTATGCGTTCGCCCGGACCGCCGATGACCTGGCGGACGAGGGGACGATGGCGCCGGAGGAGCGGATCGCGAAGCTCGATGCGATGATGGCCGACCTCCGGCATGCGGTGGAGCAGGGGACCGATCATCCCTTCTATTCCAAACTGGCCGCGGCAGTCAAACGGCACGGCCTGGCCCTCCATCCCTTCGAGGCGCTCATCTCGGCCTTCAAGCAGGACGCCACCAATCCCATCTATGACACCTACGATCAGATCCTCGAATATTGCTCCCGTTCGGCCCATCCGGTGGGAAAATTGATGCTCCAGCTCTTCCAGTATGCCAATGTGGGGAGCATCCGGTACTCCAATTTCGTCTGTACGGGCCTGCAGCTGGCGAACTTTCTCCAGGATATTTCCGTTGATACAAGCAGGAATCGTTTCTATATTTCCAAAGCGGACCTGGAATTGTGCAGCGTATCGTTCGACGACCTGCGGACCACGAACAATACGGAGAATGTCCGGATCCTGACCAAGATCAATCTCAAACGCGCACGCCGCGCGTTCCTGGACGGGCTGGGGCTCTTCTATATCGTCCCCAAACCGTTCCGCTTCGAACTCCGGCTGATCTGGCACGGAGGGATGCGGATCCTGGAGAAGATCGAGCAGCAGGATTTCGATACGCGGCACCGCCGTCCCGTGCTGAATGCATGGGACAAGGTCGTCATCTTCGTCCGCTCCTATTTCTCTTGACCCATGGCCACGGAGCATACGCTCACCCTCGACATCGTGGAGAAGAACAGACGGAGTAATTTCTACTACTCCTTCCTGATGCTTCCCAAGCCGAAACGCGAAGCGATCAACATCGTCTACGCCTGGTGCCGCATTGCAGATGACATTGTCGATGACGAAGGGAGCATCCCCGCCAAACGGATGCGGCTGCTGCAGTGGGCCCGCGAGTTCGAGCTCGGTCTCTCCGCTGCTTCGCAGTATCCCATGGTGAACCGCCTGGCGCAGATCATCACCCGCTTCAACATCCCGCTCCATCACTTCATGGAACTGATCAAGGGGATGGAGATGGACCTGGTGAAAAGCCGCTACGAGACCTTCGATGACCTGAAACTCTACTGCTACCGTGTCGCCTCCACCGTGGGACTCATCTGCACCGAGATCTTCGGCTACAAGAACGCCGGCGCGAAGATCTACGGCGAGAATCTCGGTATTGCCCTGCAGTTGACGAACATCCTGCGCGATGTGGCCGCCGATGCGAAGAAGGGAAGGATCTATCTTCCGCTCCGCGACATGGATTACTACGGCTACAGCGAGGAGGAGCTCTTCGCCGGCAAGTACAATGTGAAATTCAAACGGATGATGGCGTTCCAAGCGGAGCGCGCCCGTGCGTACTTTGCCGATGCCATCAAGCATCTCTCCGCCGAGGACCGCCCGCTCTTCATCGCCGCCCTGATCATGCAGGAGATCTACTTCCGCCTGCTGCAGGATATCGAGAAGGCCGATTACAACGTCTTCGCCCGCCGCATCAAGGTCTCCACCGCCACGAAACTGCTCATCACCTTCCGCGTGTGGTGGCAGAACCGAGCATAATCATGCCGCAAACATCCCCGGACGTTCTTATCATCGGCGGCGGCCTTGCCGGCCTCTCCGCCGCGGTCGAACTGTGCCGCGCCGGGAAGAGTGTACTGCTCGCTGAACAGAAACCGCGGCTTGGCGGACGGACCTATTCCTTCACGCATCCCGAAACGGGGGACGAGGTGGACAACGGTCAGCACCTCATGATGGGGTGCTACCATGCGTCGTTCCGGTTCCTTCGCACCATCGGTGCGGACCATCTCGTGCATCTCCAGGAGCGCCTCTCCATCCTCTTCCGTCATCCGGAGGGAGCGCCGGACCGTCTCACCGCATCGGACCTGCCGGCGCCCTTCCATGTCCTGACCGGACTCCTCGGACTCCGCCGCCTCACGCCCGGCCAGCGCGCCGCGCTGCTGCGGGTCGGTCCCGCGCTCTTCGGCACCGATCCGGAGCGGAACGAACGGCTCCGGCGGATGACGGTGTCGCAGTGGCTGGACCGGATGGGTCAGCCGGAGGAGAACCGCCGCTTCCTGTGGGACATCATCGCCGTCGGCGCCCTCAACGATTCCACCGACCGCATCTCCGCCGCCCTGTTCGTGAAGGTGCTCCGCAGCGCCTTCCTCGGCTCGCGCCGCAACGCCGCCATGGCGGTGCCGCTGCGCGGACTGAGCGCGGTGCTGTCGGACCCGGCGGAACGGTTCATCACGGAACACGGCGGCACCGTCCTGAAAGGGAACGGCGCGGAACGGGTGGAGATCGACGGCGGACGCGTCACTGCGGTGACGCTGCAGGACGGCCGTCGTGTCACGCCGCGTCACGTCATCAGCGCCGTTCCGTATTTCGATCTGCCGAAGGTCTT
>JABWAK010000078.1 GCA_013361065.1 Bacteroidota bacterium | reverse complement strand
GAGATGCTGGAGATGCTCCGGGAGCGAACCACCGGGAATCTCTCCCCGGACGAGGAGAAATTCTTCGCGACCGTCATCAACGAACTGAAATTGAACTATGTGGATGAACGATCGAAGGGTGCACAATGACGTTCGGAGTGATCGGCAATACGACGAAAGAGACGCTCGCTGATGCCGTCACCGTACTGCTCGGCATCGCGGCGCGCTCCGGCGTCTCCGTACTGCTGCACGAGGACCTCCGGAAGGTGCTGCCGTCCGCGGCAGAGCGGTTCCTGCCGACCGGTGAGCTGGTGGAGGCATCCGATATCCTGATCGCGTTCGGCGGGGACGGGACCATCCTCTCCGCGGCGCGGATGGTGGGATGTTCCAAACGACCGATCCTGGGGGTGAATCTCGGGAAGCTCGGGTTCATGGCGGAGGCATCGCTGTCCGACCTGGAAGCGATCGTCGGCGAGATCGTGCGCGGCGAGCATGTGGTGGAGGAGCGGATGCTGCTGGCCGGGACCACCGCGCCGGATGCGAAACCGTTCTTTGCCATGAACGATGTGGTGATCGACAACAGCCGGTCCTCACGTCTGATCGACATCGCCGTGTATGTGGATGATGATTACCTTGTCAGCTATTCGGGGGACGGCGTCATCCTTGCAACGCCGACCGGATCGACCGCCTATTCGCTCGCTGCCGGAGGACCGATCGTCGCGCCGACCACCGGTGTGATCCTGGTGCAGCCGATCTCGCCGCATTCCCTGTCCGCGCGGACGGTGGTCGTGCCCGATTCCAGCATCATCCGCATCTCGGTGGAGCAGCATCAATATGATGTACGGGTGACGTCGGACGGACAGCAGGAAGCAGCGCTTACGTCACCGCTCTCCATCGAGGTCCGCAAAGCGAATCACGGGGTGAAGCTGATCAAACGGAAGGACCGGAGCTACTACGATGTGCTCCGGACGAAACTGTTCTGGGGGTCCGATATCCGGACGAACAAGGGGAAGCAATGAACGCTGTCAGGAACCTGGCCGTTGTCATCATCCTGCTGCTGAGCGGATGTGCGGCGGAGACATTCACCATCGAAACGGAAGCGACCGGTACGAAGATCATCAGAGGGAGTTTCCATCGCTCCGTGCTGGAGGAGGGGGAGGATTTCTCGTGGTTCCGTACGCACTATGATGCGTACCGGCCGGACAGTGCTGCGGTTGCCGCGATGCGACCGCTTGTGAAGGACCTGCGGGTGATCATCATCGCCGGCACGTGGTGCGGGGATTCGAAGCGTGAGGTGCCGAAACAGTTCCGCATCCTTGATGCACTCGGTGTTCCGGATGAACGGATCACGATGGTGGGAGTGGACAGGAGCAAGCGAAGTGCGGACAGTACAACGATGCTGCTGCGGATCTTCAAAGTGCCGACCACGATCTTCTTTCGCGGGGAGCAGGAACTGGGGCGGATCGTGGAGTTCCCGCATGAGACGCACGAGAAGGATATGCTGAAGCTCCTCTCGTTCTGACCGTTCCTTACGGGATCGTGTCGGTGGCACCTTCCAGGATCCATTGTTTGAATCCGCGGATCTGATTCGCATTCAGCGGCTTCTGCGGCGGCATCGGCACCGCATTCAGCCTTCCTTCCAGACTCCAGATCAGCCGGCTGTTGATCGTATCCCCTTTGATCACCACATCATAGAATCGCTGCCGGAATCCGAGATAATCCGACAGGTCGAGATTCCCCGATTTCGTCTTCACATCATGGCAGCCGGAGGTGGCACAGCCGATGTTCAGCAGCGGCTGGATGGTGCGGTTGTAGCTGACCCCTTTCTCCGGGAACACGATGGCATTGATATCGCTGATCGAGTTGGTCGATGTGTCCTCGCATCCGGCGGAGGCGAGGACCATCAATGCTCCCGTGAGAACGAGTGCATGCCTCATTCTTCCGTTTCCTTGATACGGCCTTCCACCACGGAACTGATCACCTTCTGCGCGCGCACGGCAGCGATGAGCACCTCACGGTCCGTGACGGTGTACTGCTTCACCTTCTCCGGCGCCAGATCGAGTCCGAAATACTTCTTCGCCTGTGCCGCCACATAATTGTTCGTCGCGATGGTGTAGACGGCCTCATCCTTCACCAGCTGGTTGTTCACTTTCAGATTGTGGAGCAGGCGGGCGCCGTTCACCGTCCGATAGACGATCTTCATGCCGGATACCTGGCAGAAATCATCGTTGATGGTCAGCTGATGCTGCACCATGGAGCGGAGCACGGCACCGGTCACGGTGAACGTGACGAGCGTGTTGCCGAACGGGCTGATCTCCCACAGGTCGCGGACGGCGATCGGACCGGCCAGCATCTCCTTGCGGATCCCGCCGCTGTTCTGCACGCCGACATCCGCTTTTGCATAGGTGCGCAGCGCATCGGCGATCCAGTTGCCGATGTTGCTCTCGCCGCGTCCGTCCTTCTTCCAATCGGTCTTCAGTTCCCCGATGACCTCGGAGAGTTCCGCAGCGGCGAGCGACTCCAGCTGTGCCACTTTCGCGGCGACTGCGGTGTCCGGGGCGATATCGGCGGTCCTGCACTCGATCAGCTCGCCGTTGGAGGAGAGGATGGTATCCTTCGCCACATCCACCGTCAGCGCGATCTTCCCGATCCACCGGCCGCGTGAACCGGCCTGTGCGATGATGATGCCGTTCACCTTCTTCGGACGGAAGAGCGGCGTATGGCTGTGGCCGCCGATGATCAGATCCAGGTCCGGACAGCGGACGGCGAGGAGGGAATCCTCATCGACCCCCATATGGGAGAGTGCAACGATCATGTCGACCTTCTTGCTCTTCAGTTCGGGGACGAGTGCATTCACCGCAGCGGCTGGGTCCCGGATCTCCAGTCCCTTCACATTGTCCGGCAGCGACAGGGTCATCAGTTCCGGCGACATCAGTCCGATGACGGCGATGCTGATGCCGTTGACATTCTTGATCAGATACGGTGCACCGAACGTTGTGTTCGTCTTGGTATCGACGATATTCGCGCTCAGGATCGGGAATGGTGCGGAGGGGAAATAGGAGGCGAGGACCTCGCGTCCGTAATCGAACTCATGGTTCCCCAGCTGCATGGCATGCGGTTTCAGCAATGCCATCAGTTCCATCTGTGACCGTCCTTTGGTGATGGCAGAGATGGGGCTTCCCTGGAAATCATCGCCGCAGTTCAGCAGCAGCGTGTTGGGGGAGGCGGTATGCTTCTTCAGATAGGAAGCGAGTGTCGCGCTTCCTCCGACCATGAAGGTCGTGTCGGTATTCGTGGCCCGGTTCCGGGATTTCACCTGATAGGGAAGGTTCTGGGAGTGGAAGTCGTTCCAGTGTACGACGGTCAGTTCCTGCTGCTGAGCGGTGAGCAGCGAGGTCAACACAAGGAAAAGGATGATGGTTCTCATGGGCTCCTGCGATTGGTGTGGATAAATATAATGAATGTTAGCCGAAAAAATATTATTATCACAGCATGAAAACGATAATTTTCCTCATGCTCCTCTCCGCCGGAATACTCCGGGCCCAGGACTTCGGTTACGAATATGCGATGCTGACCGACTACCGGGCACTCGGAGTGAGTTACTATCTGCAGCAGTTCCGTCCGTCGCCGGGGAACACACTGCCTGATTCATCGCACATCCGCTTCAGTACGCCGATGCCGATGGCGGAATTCCGGCAGAGCGACAGCCGGCTGGCGATCGGGTATCAGACCTATGAGGACCGTCGCGGCAGGAGCAGGGAAGCGTTCTCCGTCTATGCATCCACCACGTCCGATCTTCCGCTCTTCCCGTCCGCCAGGTCCAAAGGCAATTGGTTCATCCCGTTCATGGTCTCTGCCACCTATGTGCGCGCACAGTCGCCCGATGCGGCGCTGGAGGATTTCGATGTCGGGAGTCTCGGGCTCGGTGCCGGTGTGAAGTTCAAGCGGTTCACGCGGGATCTGGGGATCGAGGCAACGGCAGCAGTGTCGCTGGGATATGCGTCCGAAGGATTCAGTACCGATTACGGAACGGAGACGGCGTTGACGGGGGAGGTGACGATCATTCTGCCGTATGTGATCCTGGAAGGGGTGCTGCTGGGATACCGGTACGAACAGCAGGAGTGGAACATGAACAATAACGGACTCGATTACCGGCGGCAGCATCACGGTGCGGTCATCGGCATCCTCTTCTGATCTGCTGGGTTACTTCAGTTCGTTCATCCGGCGGATGTACTCATCCACCGCGAATTTGCTTTTACAGCCGTTATAGTTCATATAGCGGATCTTCCCGAAGACCGGTCGTTCAAACCAGGCGCGGTCATGTACGCCGCCGATGCTCCACGCGATCCCCGCATAACCGTTCGGATCCCGCCCGTCCAGTTCATACCTGTCATTCAGATAGATGGCGACCGCCATTGCTTCCTCCGCACTCGCGGTCCACTCCAGGATCTTCTTCGCCCAGTACATCCGCATGTATCCGTGCATCTTCCCGGTCACGACCATCTGCCGTTGTGCGGCATTCCATAGGGGATCGTGCGTGGCGCCGTGTTCGAACTGCTCCCGGCTGTAGAGATACTCCCGCGCATCACCGCGGTGTTCTGCGATCGTGATCTTCGCCCAGTTCGGGAATCCGAGGACGGAATCGTAATCCGTATTATAGAACGTGAAGTTGTCCGCCAGTTCCCGCCGGACGATCAGCTCCTCCAGCAATGCGGCATCGCTGCCGCGGTTCGCCGCCGAGCCGTTCTTCTCCTTGTCCACGATCTCCCTGATCGGTCTGCCGGAGAGAGAGAGGACCTCCAGCGCGACGCGCTGCGGTGCGAGATGACCGAAATGGAGGAACGGGGAGAGATTCGACTGACTGTTCAGCGTCGGATCGTTCCTGTCGGTGTCATATCCGGCGAACCGTTCCTTCAGGAATGTCTGCAACGCATTCCGTGCGGAGGTCTCGCCCGGTACGATCCATCCCGCTTCCTTCACGCTCCGGTCGATCTTCAGGCTCCGGTCCGCCTTCTGCCAGTCGGTCGCCGGCACCGGTGAAGGCCACGGATAGGGATGCTTCCGGAGCGGCGGGTATTCCTCCAGATACTCCGGGAGCATCCGATGCACTTTGGGACGAATGGTATAGGCGCCGAACTCCTGTTTATCGGAGACGGTCCAGGCAGGGATGATGTTGTGCGCATCCACTTCGTAGAATGCGGCATCGATGCGCGCAGCAACGGTCTTCTTGTAACTGCGGACGATATTGAGCGGATTGAAATCAGTGACCAGCTTGGATACATTATGCTGCCGGACGAACTTCGGGATCTCCTCCTCCGGCCGTCCGAGCAGCAGGTAGAAGGGGATCCCTTTCTGCTGCAGGGAACGTTCGGTCTCCTCCAGTCCTTTCAAAATGAAACGATACGCGCGTTCCGTTGCATCGAGGAACTCCGGCATCAGGACGAAGACGACGGCGAGAGGGAGTTTGTACTTCATCCCGAGTGATTGTGCGAAGAGCAATGCCCAATTGTCCTGCGACCGCATGTCACGGCCCATCCAATAGACGACCGTACCGTCCCGGTGTGGATGGTCATTGATGGTGCGGATGCGGCTGGGATTGATGGGAGATGCCATGGGCTGAATTACTGTTGTCGTGATTCGCTCTCTGTGGATTGTGAACACCGGCACGGAGCGAACAGTTCAACCGTCCGCTCCCTATTTCAGATAGGTCATCGAGCCGGTCACCGAACCGTGTTCGGTCTGGATCTGATAGAAATAGACGCCGCTGCTCAGAGAGGAGGAGGGACGCCATTGCAGCGAATAGGTGCCGGCAGGTTTGGGATTGTCCATGATCCCTTCGATCATCGTCCCGACCGCATTATAGATGAAGATCCGGACGGTGCCGGGCTGCGGCAATGTGAAACGGATCGTTGTGCTGGGATTGAACGGATTGGGAAAATTCTGTGCGGTGAATGCGCGCGGCGCGCTGGCGGCATCCTCCCGGTCCGCTGAGAGGACCGCTGCCGGGGCATAGCGGAGGATCCGTGTTCCGGCGCCGAACATCAATGTATCGTTCACCCGTCGGATACGGTTGAGATTGACCATCACATTGCTTCTCGGGAACATGTCCCAGGTCTTGCCGCTGTCCACGGTCTGGTATGTCGCACCGGTCCATCCGCCGATCCAGCCGGTCGCTTCATCCGCGAAACCGATACCTTCCACATCGTAGTCCTGCAGGAAGAACCGTTCCTTCCAGGTGCGTCCGCCGTCGGTCGTTTTCAGATAGAAGACACCGGCGCCATCCGTACTGTTCCGTTCGATGCTGACGTATCCGACCGAGTCATTGAGGAAATAGATCTTCCATCCCCACTCCTTCGTGCGCGTCGATTCGAAGACCTTCTCCCACGATGAACCGCCGTTGGTCGTGCGCAGCACCACGCTGTGTCCGGTACTGAAGGTGGATCCGCCGACCGATCCGACGGTGAGTCCGGTACTGTCATTGAAGAAATGGACATCCACCAGCGACATTGCATACGGCGTCATATCCGAACCGGTCCAGGTCGCACCGTCATCCGTACTTTTGACGAGCGTGGCATTCCCGTCATATCCGCCCACACCGTAGATGGTCTGGCCGGTGCGGTACAATCCGCAGATCTTCGACGGCTTCTTCCCGGCGATGGTGACACCGGAGAACGACTTCCCGCTGTTCGACGTGACGATGAGCGGATTGGAGGTGCTCAGGGTGCCGATGAATGCTTTGGTGGAAGAGACGAGACTGATGCAGCGGAAGTAGAGATTGTACGGCGCCGATGCTTTGATCACCTCCCACGTCTCGCCGCCGTTCGCAGTGCGGATCACCGTGGCATTCCCGGCAACGGCCCATCCCTGCGAGGCGTTCAGGAAACTGATATCCTCATACCGGCCGGATTGGACGGGAGAGTTAGGAAGGACATTCCATTCGTACGGCTGTTGTGCGTTGGCGGAGAATGACGCACAGAGTGCGATAACGATGAACGGAAGGAATCTCTGCATGCGGTCCTGTTATTTGGTGAGCAACAAAGTGCGTGTCTGCTGGAAACTGCCGGTGCGCAACCGGCAAAAATAGACGCCGCTCGGGAACGATGATGCATCCCACACCACGGAGTGCGTGCCGGCAGACCAGCGTTCCTCTGCCAGTGTGCGGACCCGTCTGCCGAGGATGTCGTAAATGGCGAGCGATATCTGCGCGGACACGGGAAGCGACACTGTGATGGTCGTGGAAGGATTGAACGGATTCGGATAATTCTGTGCGAGCGCGAACCGTCCGGGGAGCGGACCCTGCGTCCCCACGGACAACGGCGGGTTATATTTCACGCTGATCGTATCCAGCGGTGTGACCGGCTTGCGGATCTTCACAAAGAAGATGTTCCCGTTGACCGGATTCGGGTCCGTTTCATTGCCGACGAACTGCATGTGCCATGTGAGCAGCGGCGCACCGAGCGAGTCCTTCTCCATGATGTAGATCTCATCATTCCTGCTCAGCACTCCGTTACCGTCCAGTTCCGTGAAGATGAACCGCGCGCGGCGTCCTTCGGTCACATTCCAGACGGTGAAATTCACCGGCATCGCCGCTGCACCGAAGAGTGCCAGCGACGTATCCGCAACGGAGCCGGAGATGCGCACTTCATAATCAGCGGGATAGGGGTGCGCTGTGACCGGACCGCTCTCACTGTTGATGCCGACCAGGTTCACCCCGGCAGTGAGCGGAGTGCTGCCCGGTTTCCAGCCGCTCAGTGCGGGGTCGGGAACGGGGACGCTGAAATCAGTGATGCGGAGCCGGAACTTGTCGAAGAGCGGACCTTCGGCCGTACCGTCCATCGGTCCGCCATTCGTCACGACCTGCACTCCGTTGTTGCGGAAGACGGAATATGTTTTTGTTCCATTGATGATCTGGAATGTGATACGATGGTCCGCGTCGTTCTGTACTCCGGGATCGTTCAGATAGAGCCGGATGTCCGGATCGCCGGAACCGGATATCCGCTGAATGAATGCCGTGCGGAGATGCTGGCGAGGATTGTTCAGCACCAGGGAGGGAGTGGTCGAGACAGAGGTCAGCGAACCATCCGTGCAGGTCAGCCGGAGCCGGAAGGAGGAACTGTTCGGCAGCGCGGCGGTATTGAGAAGATACGAACCATTGTTCGGAACGGACGGTGCGATGTCGGTCCAGCTGTTGCCGTTATCGATTGATGTGCTGAGGGTGATGGTCAGAACGTCACCGTCGGCATCACCGGCGTACCATTCCACCGTATGAGTGCCGGCGATGGTATCCCCGGCAGTATATCCGAGAAGCGCAAGGTCCGGAGCTGTATTGCCGGGGTTATTGACCGTGAACCGGGGACTGACCGCGATACCGAAGAGTGTATCGCCCCCTGCCGTTACTTTCAGGCGGTAACGTGTGCCGTCCTTCAGCGGGAGTGTATTCCATTGCACGGACGAATCAGTCGCTGCCGCGAGCGGAATGGCATTCCAGGACGTCCCGTCATCGGGCGAATAAAACAACCGGTTCGGACGTTGTCCGGTGAGTGGCGAGCGGGTCCATTGGACCGGAAGAGTCCCGCTGACCGGCGTCCCGGAGAAAGGAGTAGAGAACGCCAGTCCGAGATCGTTCTTCGCGTTCTGCATCTTCTGCCAGTGCAGCGGCAGGGTGATGGACATATGCTTATCCGCATAGAACCAGTTGTGCTGAGCATTCGGGTCGAGCGTGTAGGAGGGAAGAGCGTTCACAATGCCGCGTCCGTTCAGGATCGAGAACGTCGTCATGTTATTATTGTGGTTGTTCCCGCCGACCGATGCCGTATGATAGAGGAGCTGCATCTGTTTGATGGCATAGATCAGCGACGAAGAGGCAGACGTGAATTTTGCATTGTCGAACAGAGAGAGTGTGCCATCATACGAACCGACCGACGCGAACAGGTGCGGCGCTCCGGCCATCAGGTTGGTCGTGATGAGTCCGCCGAGCGAGAACCCGTCCATAGCGCGGTGCCACCGGGTAGGGATCGTGCGGAAACTCGCATCGATGTACGGCACGAGTTCATTTGCGACATAATTGTATTCATTCGCCGATGCCGGGGCGCCGAGTCCGGGCATCACCAGGATCATTCCTCGGATCTTTCCCTGATTCACCAGCCGGTCATAGACGGTCTTGATGTTCCCCTGACGGCTGTTGTCCTCGTACGGATCGGCCCATTCATCCACGGCACCGCGGAACAGATAGACGACCGGATACCGGTCCGAGGCGCTGTCGTATCCGGCGGGGAAGAGGATGTTGAACTGCTTCGTCTGTGCAAGGATCGTAGAGGAATGCGAGCGCAGTTCGATGCGGCTCTCCTGTGCTGTCAGCACCGAGAACAAAGAAAACAGCAGGAACACTGCGCCATATCGGAGGAACGGACGGATCATTTCAGCAGCAAGGCTTTTTTCGTCACGACCGCTTCGGGGGTCCGTACGGTATAATAATAGACACCGTTCGCCAATGCAGAAGCGTCCCAGTGCAATTGGTGAGTCCCTGCTCCGAACTCCCGGTCCGCCAGTGTCTGCACCTGTCTGCCGAGCAGGTCGTAGACAGAGACGGTGACCGGCATCGCACGCGTCAGGGAGAACCGGATGACCGTTGCGGGATTGAACGGATTGGGGAAGTTCTGCTCGACCGTGAATCCGGCAGGGATCAGCGTCGGAACGGAAACGGAAGTGGCAGGATCATAGTAGCGCAGGATGTTGCCGTTCGCACCGGCAATGACAATGGTGAAGCCGCCGGCGTCATTCTTTTTTGACGAGGAGATGCTGAACAACGAACTCATTGTGCCGCTCGGGATGTCCTTCACCACCGGACCGGACGGCGTCATGGTGAAGCCGGTCAGTTTTCCGTCGGTCCCGGACATGTATCCCTGGGGGAAGTTCGTGATATCGATGGAGAAATAATCGTAGTTCGAATCGAGCGGTACTTTCGTCCACTGCACGCCGCGGTCGGTCGTATAATAGAACTGGCCCTTTTGTCCGGCAGCGAATCCGAGCGTGTCGTTCGCGAACCGGACGGCGAACAGACTGGCGATCGGTGTGTTGAACATCAGGTCCCACGTCTGACCGAAATCGGTGGAACGGTAGATGCTGTTCTCCTGGAGTCCGGTGGCTACGAATGCGAGGGAGTCATGCACGATATCGACACCGTAGATGTACATGCCGCCGGCAGAGGAGAAGTTGCTCCATGTCGCACCGCCGTTGGTGGACCGGATGATGGAGCCGGAGGAGTTGCCGGCGAAACCATATTTCCCTTTGATGTGGACCCCCCAGTAGCGCGCGGTGCCGAAGGTGGAGGGAGTCCAGCTGGAGCCGCCATTGCTCGTATAGTTCACACGGCCGTTCGTTCCGACCATCACTCCATGGTCCGGATCGGTGAAGCTCATCGCGCTCATCGTGTTGATGCCGGAAGGTAACGTGAGCGGCGTCCACGTCTGACCATTGTTGGTCGATTTGACGGCGATACCGCCGAGTCCGGCAGCGTAGATGACCGGGCTGCCGGTGAAATTCTGCACGGCACGGAATGTCTCACTGGTGATGCGGGGATTGATACGCAGTGAATCCCCGGTCGGTGCAGGACGCAGAACGGTGCCGGCCCGTCCGGCGATGATGCCGGTGCGCGGTGCGATGAAATCGGCAGCGAAGAGCCAGTTCAACGAACTGGTGTTGGACGCGAGCTGAGACCAGGTATTGCCGAGATTGGTGCTGCGGAATCCTTTCCCGAGATTCGTTCCTGTGTACACATATCCGTCACCGGCATAGGCGATGTTATAGAGCGCTGCACCGGCTGAAGGTACAGTCGCAAGGGAGAAGGAGAGTCCGCCGTTCACGGAGAGGATGACCGTTCCGTTCAGTCCGGCGGCGAAGATCGTGTCTGCTTTCAGTGAGAGCTTTCGGAGCGTATTGATCGTGCCGGTGAACCGCAGTCCCCACGTGACACCGCCGTCGGTGGTCTTGTAGAGATATCCCTTCTCGCCGCAGACGAATCCTGTATCCTTGTCGCGGAACTCCACGGAATAGAGCGGCTCGGGATAATTGGAATAGATCTTCATCCATTTCTGTCCGCCGTTGTCGGTGCGGTAGGTGTATCCGCTGTCGGCGCAGAGCCAGCCATGGTCCTTGTCCACAAAGGAGACATCGAACAGGGAGAACGAATTCGTGATCAGCTGCTGCGTGAACGTCACGCCGCCGTCGTTCGTCCGGAAGACCTTGCCGCTGTCGTTGCAGACCCAGCCGGTATCGGGATTGATGAAGCTCATCGCGTTGATGCGGGATGCCGTGCCGAGCAGATTGGAATGGACGAACCATGTGCTGCCGCCGTTGGTTGTCTTCATGAATGTTCCGGCATCACCGACGGCATAGAAGGTATCCGCGGAGAAGACCTTGGCATCGCGGATATCGATCCCTGTCGGCAGCGGGTTCAGCCACTCGAAGCGGAGATCGGTCTGGGCAGGAAGGATGGAATGAATGAAAAGAAGGAGGAATAGTGTGCGCATGGAGGTCCTTTGATGAGAGTATCCATACAATAATACGGAAAATTCCATCAGAGGAACAGCCCTGCCGGCGTGAATCGCAGGATGCTCCGATTATTTGCCGGCGCTCATCCCGCCGTCCACATGCAGTATCTGGCCGGTCGTCCATGCTGATTCCGGCGAAGCAAAATAGCGGAGTGCGGCCGTCACGTCCTGCGGTGTGCCGATCCGTCCAGCCGGATGCATGGCGGCGGAGGCTGCCCGTGCTGTTTCGTTGCGGGTGATGGATGCGGCGAGCGGTGTATCGACCAGACCGAACGCTACTGCATTGATGCGGATGTTCTGCCGGGCATAGGTCATGGCGGCGGAGCGAACCATCGCTTCCAGGCCTCCTTTCGCTGCCGAGACCGCTTCGTGGTTGCGGAGGCCGGTCCCGCCGGCAACGGAGGAACAGAGAATGATGGCCCCGTCATTCCGGGAGAGCATATCAGGCAGGACCGCTTTCATGGCGAGGAACGGTGAGGTGAGATTCATATCCAGGGTCTGACGGAACTGTTCTTCGCTCGTCTGATGGAGCGGCCGGAGAAGGATCGAACCGACGGCATGAACGAGCACATCGATCCTGCCGAACGCCGAGACGGTCTCCGTCACCGCCCGCTGCAGGTCAGGGAAGGAGAGTGCGTCGCCTTCCGTTGTGATCGCTCCCGGAAACCGCTCGCGGAGTCCCGAAAGTTTCTCCGGATTGCGGGAGAACAACGAAAGCTGTGCGCCTTCATTCGCGCATTGTTCCGTGAAAGCAGCACCGATCCCGCCGGTGGCTCCAATGATAAGAATGGTACGGCCGTGCAAAGAGGTCATGGTCAGTTCCTTCGATGTGATGTCCCATCAACACGCATACAAACGGGAATGTTCAATAATTTTCTGTCGCAGCATTATTGCACAGAATGGGGGATTTTCGTATATTCATGGACGTTCGCTGGCGTAGCTCAGTTGGTAGAGCAGCTGATTCGTAATCAGCAGGTCACGAGTTCAAGTCTCGTCGCCAGCTCCATAAGGACCTGTAGAAATGCAGGTCCTTTTTTATTTTAAAGATTTGTGATCTGCAGGTCACGAGTTCCCCCAAAGGCCCTAGGGGCCAGGGGGTCCCTTCGGGAAAGTCTCGTCGCCAGCTCCATAAGGATCTGCACAAATGCAGATCCTTTTTTATTTTAAAGATTCGTGATCATCAGGTCACGGGTTCCCCCAAAGGCCCTAGGGGCCAGGGGGTCCCTTCGGGAAAGTCTCGTCGCCATCCTTCTGCCGCCTTGTCTCAATTTAAGGCGGCATTCCGCTTTGGAACTGTTTCATGGCGGAAGACTCTCTTACCAAGAAACGCTGAGCTCGTTCGGGACGGCGTATACTCATTCAGTGTGGGGGTCTTAATAGAAGAATGTTGATTACCTCCTTTGCCTCCTCGTGTCGATTCAATAGAGCTGCGCAGAATGTCGGTATTAGGGGATGCCTGCGGTGAGATCTACTGTTACACAAGCTTCCCAGATCTGCTCTTCTCAAGGTTCCTTCAGTCACTATTCGTTCAAATTTCCTCCATTTTCCGTTAACGGAATTGCTAACCGATTTAAAACTTGACAGCGCGGATATTTTTCCCTACGTTTGTGCAAACGATTGCATTGATTGGTAATATTATAATTTCCAATAATCGAAACCGATACACAAACGTTTGCATTCCGATTCGCCCAATCACCACGGAAGTCCTCATGTCCTCAACGTTGAAAGATATCGCGAACAAGACCGGCGTGTCAGTTTCTACCGTCTCCCGCGTCCTGCACGATAATTCCAAGAAGTACAAGATCAGTGATGAAACCCAGGAGCGGGTGAAAAAAGCAGCCAAGGAACTCGGGTACCGGATCAACACCCTGGCGAGAGGATTACGGCTGCAGAAGACGTACGAGATCGGACTGATCGTCCCGGATATCGCGAATCCGTTCTTCTCGGCGATGATCAAGAGTCTCGCCGGTGAACTGCGCAAGGGGGGGTACAATTTCATCGTGTACGATACGGACGAGGATATCTCCATTGAGAAGAGTGCGGTGAAGAGTCTCATGGAGAAACGGGTGGATGGGATGATCATCGCTTCGGTCGGTCAGGAATTCTCACACATCCAGAAACTCCGTGACGCGAATGTCCCGATCGTGATGATCGACCGCTGCTTCGATTCGCTGGACATCGACTCGGTGAGCGTGGATAATGTGAAGGGCTCGCTCTTCGCGGTGAACCATCTCATCAAAGAAGGTCATACACGGATCGCATTCATCCAGGGACTCCCCGGCACCTACGCCAACGAGACGAGGCTGCAGGGGTACAAGCAAGCGCTGAACGATGCCGGGATCGGCATCGACGAGCATCTGATCGTCGGCGATGACTTCCGTTCTCTGAACGGATATCTGGAGACGAAGCATCTGTTGAAGAACCCGGTGCCGCCCACTGCCATCTTCACCGCCGGGGACCTGATCGCCCTCGGCGCTCTCGAAGCTTGCCGTGAGCATGGCATCCGCATTCCGTCCGATCTCTCGCTGGTGACCTTCGATGATCCGGTCTTCACCTCGTATCTCTCCCCGGCACTGACCGCCATCGAACAACCGATCCAGAAAATGACCGAGATGGCCGTTGCGATGCTCTACCGGCGTATGCGCAATCCGGACGATGAACGACGGAAGATCCTTCTCGAACCGAAACTGAATGTCCGCAGTTCGGTGACGCGCCTCACCACGCTCACCACTATCACCCGGATCACCAACCAATGATCCAGTCTGTCACTTTCAACGGGGATACCGGTATGAAATGCCTCCTGCACTCGATCCTGACATCCGCCGCACTCATCATCCTCCTGGTGATACTCATCATCACGCCCGTCTCTGCAGGCAATACGGGAAAGATCTCCGGCGTGGTAAAGGATAAGTCCACCGGCGAACCGCTCGTCAGCGCGAACGTGATGATCAAAGGATTGAAGATCGGCGCTTCCACGGATATCAACGGCGAATACTTCATCCTCAACATCCCGCCGGGAACCTACACGCTGACCGTCTCCATGCTCGGATATGAGACCGTCAACAGCAGCAATGTTGCGGTCATCATCGACAGAACGACCACCAGGAATTTCGCCCTGGAGCAGACCTCCATCGAAGGGGAAGCAGTGAATATCGTTGCTGTCCGTCCTGTGATCGATAAGGACCTCACGGCGAGCGAACAGGTGGTGACGAGCAAAGTGCTGGAGAACTCCGGCGTGCGGACCATCAAGGACGTGCTGGAAACACAGGCTGGTATCTTCAGCGACAATTCGAACCTGGCGTGGCAGCGCGGTTCCACCAAAGGATATGTCCGCGGCAGTTCCATGGTCCAGGCGGTCTATATGATCGACAATCTTTCCGTGAACAGCGGTCTGGTATCGGACAATTATTCCGGATTCAACACTTCCACCATCGAACAGATCTCGGTGCTGACCGGCGGGTACAACGCGGAGTACGGCGAAGGACGCTCCGCCGTGGTGAACATCGTCTCAAAAGAAGCACCGGACGGACTGCATGGTACCTTCATCGGACGTGTCCGACCTGCCGGTGTGTACCATTTCGGCCGGAACATGTACAGCACGGAGAACAATGACTACATCAGCACAGGGATCGACTATTGGCGGAAAGAATCGCAGGACGAGAACAGCCGGTTCTATCAAAAGGATCCCGACTCCCTTCTTCAGGCGTGGCGGAAACAAATGACCCCGAACGAAGTCATGGGGAAATATGCGGAACGTCCTGAGTATGAAGTGGAAGGGACCCTGGTCGGGAGTGTGACGGATGAACTGAGCTTCCTTGCCTCCGGCCGGTTCAAACAAGGGGTCGGCATCTTCCCGCAGGCGATCCCGTACAATCCCGAGTTCAACATTCAGGGCTATGTGAACTATAAGTTCTCGCCCGAGTTCAAGTTCCGTATCGGCGGGTTCGTCGGCGGC
>JABWAK010000259.1 GCA_013361065.1 Bacteroidota bacterium | reverse complement strand
CTGCACTTCGCGTACTTTTCGCTCTTTGAGCTGCAGGATGCGTCCCTGGGCCTTGCGCACCAGATCATAATTATGGGTGGTCATCATCACCGCCGTGCCGCGCTGATTGATGTCCATGAGCAGTTTCAGGATCTCCAGCGACGTACCGGGATCGAGATTCCCGGTCGGTTCGTCCGCAAGGATCAGGAACGGCTCGTTCACCAGTGCCCGGGCGATGCAGACCCGCTGCTGCTCCCCGCCGGAGAGCTGGTGCGGCATCGCATTCCGCTTGTGGCTGAGTCCCACCTGGGTCAGCACCGTGACCACCTTCTTCTTGATCACATCGCCGGACGCGCCGGTCACATGCAGTGCGAAGGCCACATTGTCGTACACATTCCGGTCCTCCAGCAGTTTGAAATCCTGGAAGATGATGCCGAGCTTCCGCCGCAGGTACGGTATCTGGTCCGTGGTGATCGCTTTGGATGAATACTCCCCCACGCGCACCATGCCGCGGTTGGGGAAGAGGTCCATATAGACCATCCGCAGCAGACTGCTCTTCCCGGCGCCCGATTCACCCACCAGTGAGACGAACTCTCCCGGCTCCACCTGGAAGCTCACTTCCCGGAGGATGGAGTGATGGTCGAACGAAACGCTCACATCGTCGAATTGTACCAGCATTATCGTTTCCGTTCTGCGATGATGGAAGCTGCCAGTTCGATCGCCGCGATGGTGCTGCCCGGCGATGCGATGTTCTTGCCGGCGATGTCGAATGCCGTGCCATGGTCCGGTGAGGTGCGGATGATCCTGAGCCCGGCGGAGTAGTTCACACCTTCGTCGAATCCGCTCATCTTGAGCGGGATGAGTCCCTGGTCATGATACATCGCCAGGATAGCATCATACTGCTCGTAGGCTTTGGAGGCGAAGAAGCCGTCCGCAGGGAACGGACCGAACGCGCGGATGTTCTTCTCCACCGCCTTTTTGATGGCGGGGATGATCACTTCCCGTTCCTCGGTGCCGATGGCGCCGTTCTCGCCGGCGTGGGGATTGAGTCCCAGCACGGCGATGGAGGGATTCTTGATGCCGAGATCCTTGCTGAGCGACGCATGCACCGTTTCCAGTTTCTCCACGATGCGGTCGGTGAAGAGGCTCTCGGACACTTTTTTGATCGGGATATGCACGGTGGCGAGCGCCACACGCATGGTGGAGGAGAGGAGCATCATCGTCACCCGTTCGGAACGGGTGAGCATCGCCAGCATCTCGGTCTGCCCGGGGAAGTTGTATCCGGCGAAATGGAGCGCTTCTTTGGAGACCGGCGCGGTGACCATCGCATCGATGCTCCCGTCCAGACAGAATTTGATCGCCTGCTCCACCGCCATCCCGGCGCAGACACCGGCATCGGGTGAGTTCTTGCCGACCTGGAGGCTCTTCACCGTAGCGGGGTGGACGGTGATGACCGGGACCTCACCGGCTTTCACGGCATCCCTGGGAGAACTGACCTCCGTCAACGTGATATCGATCTTCAGGAGTTTTGCATAATAGGAGAAGAGTGCGTACGAACCGATCAGCACCGGCTGGACGGCTTTACGGATCTTCGGTGCGGTGATGCTCTTCAGGACGACTTCCGGTCCGATGCCGTTGAAATCTCCGATGGTGATTCCGATACGTGGTTTCATGGTCGATCGATCAATTGATAATTCCCCTGTCTGGCAGGGTCTTCGAAGGTGAAAACTTTGTTCAGGGACGGATAGTTCCAGATCTCTTTCGGTGCTCCGTCCGGGGAAAGCAGCCGTTCGGTGGCCGCCGGCGGACCGTACATCACATAGATGCGTCCCCGGTCGGTGACAGCGCCGTTCATTTCCTTCAGTGTGCGGAAGGTGGTGAAGGCCACATCCACTCTGCGGTAGAACTCATGCATCACTTCGTTGTAGGCGGTGGCGGGGGTGGCATCCTTCTTCCTCCAGAACGCTTCAAAGTTCCGGATGCGGTTCGACCGGCTGCCGCGGCGCACTTCCGAGTATTCCTTTTTGGTCATGATGAACTGGAGCGGTTCCACGGCAAGGTCCAGATCGTTCAGTGAGAATGGCATGTCGAGCCACCGAGCGCCGAAGGAGCTCTTCCGCACAGTGGAATCGGGGAAGGTAAGCGTCAGTTCGTAACGTCCCTGGCGCAGCTGTGCGCCGCTGAACGACACGAGCAGCAGCGTTCCGATGCCGGTATTCTCCGGCAGGACTCGGATGCCGTTCTGCTGCAGCTGGAACCGGAGGGAGGAGCCGGTCACCGTCCGGAGCTGGATCACAGAATCGGCTGCGATCGTCTCGTTCTCATCCTCGTCAGGTGCGGTCTTGACTAGCGTGAACCGGGCGGAGGGATACGCCTTGTCCGACTGGAACAGGAACGCATGGTCCTTCGAAAAATGAACATCGCCGCCGAGGTTGAACAGCATGAATGTGCCGTCGCTCTGTTCCTGGACCGGGATGAGACTGCGGAAAGCACTGTCAGCCGGCGGGATGGTAACGGTCCTGCGTGATTCAGTGAAGGTCCGTTTCGATTCCTTGTCCTCCAGAGAGAAGACGATGGTATACTGACCTGGTGCCAGCGGAAGGGTGAGCAGATCCTGATGATATTGTGTGCGGAGGTCGGCCTGAGCGTTACGCTGTGACTGCAGTTCGATCCTGCGGATAGTGCGGGAGACGGATACGCCGGAGCGGTCGAGCATCTCCACGCTCACCTCCCCGCCGGCGGTGAACGGGAGGGAGGAGGGGCCTTCGGGGCGGACGAAAACGAAGAAATCGTACCGCGCACGGAATGCGATCGTGACCAGGGTGGCGCTGTCCGTCCGGACCAGATGATGTTCGTACAGGACGGGCGATCCGGCGGTCTGTTCGCGGTTCACCATGGTATTCGGCTGCGGGAAAAGTCCGGCAGTGAAAATGGGCAGCGAGATCAGGATGGTCCACAGGAAGCGGAACGGTCGGGCGGTCATATTGTTCGGTCAGCGTCCGTTATCGATGAATGGAATGCAAAAAGATAAGGAAATTGCGTGAAAGGAAGTAGTCTTTTCCCGGTTAAG
>JABWAK010000077.1 GCA_013361065.1 Bacteroidota bacterium | reverse complement strand
GACCGGATTTTCGTGAGTTTGTGCTTTTTTATCATGAGATCGGAGATGAAGCGTTCCGACCGTTGAACAAGAAGGGAGACTTTCTCCCACAACGTGACCCGCTGACGGATGCCTATCGTCCCGGTGGTCGTGCGATCAACTATCGCAGCGAGCCGTTCGGGATTGATCAGATGCATCTTCAGCACGAGTACTTCGGGTTTGAAGATGAATCAATGGCCTACAGTTCCTATACGTTCGGTGACACGCCGACCACGATCGCCCGTGGCTACTTAGGCGATCCGGTGAAGTGGCGGGTCGTTCATGGTGGTTCCGAAGTGTTCCACTCACATCATCCTCATAGTGGGACGATTCGGTGGCAGCGGAGCCCAGGCACTGAGCCCAACAATCTTTGGGCCATGGGTGCGGATGGTCCGGTGAAATATCCGATCGTTCGAACGAAGTCCGATCGTGTAGACGTGGAAGTCATCGGTCCGTCTGAAGCGTTGGACCTTGAGCCGGAATGCGGCGGCGGCGGGTGTCAGCACCTCGCCGGTGAGTTTCCCGTCCACACGGATGCTGCCCTGGGTCCGGATCTTCCCTTCGACCACCGTTCCGGCGCCGATCAGGTTCAGATTCTTCACTGCACTGTTGTCTGCCATCAGAGTTCGCTCGCGATCAGATAATCGTTAGGATTCTGTGCTTTACCGTTGCTCCACACCTCGAAATGCAAGTGCGGTCCTGAACTGGTCGTGCCGGAGTTCCCCAGCAGTGCGATCGGTTCACCGCGCTTCACGAATTCCCCTACACCTTTCAGCACCGTCTGATTGTGCTTGTACATCGTCAGATACCCGCCGCCGTGTGACAGGATGGCCGTGTGTCCGTCATCCGCCGTGTATCCCGAGAACACCACATAACCATCCGCTGCGGCCACGATCAACGAACCGATCTTCCCCGCATAATCGATACCGGTGTGCCCCTTTTCGGATTCGTACCGGCGCGAGATGTATCCCACTGCCGGAGCGATGATCGGGAATTCGGCGCGGAAATTGGCCGCTTCCGCTCCCGTAGCTTCCGCAGGACGATACACCACCCGCGCACCGTTCACCGGAAGCGATGAGGACGGCTCCGAGGAGGATGGACGCTCGGTTGTCACGGGTGCCTCTTCCGGCACCTCTGAGCCCGCAAGGATCCCTTCCACGCCGGCCAGATCGAACACACTGTCCGCCGGAAGCGCCTGCTGCCCAAGGGCATTGCGTAATTTATTATTGTATTCGCGAAGCACAAGGACTTCGCTGGAAATTCGGGTCAAACGTTTTTGAACTTCGAACAATTCAGAGCCATACCGTTTCTGTAATTGTTCTTCCGACATCGGCAGGAGCAAACCGGCTGGCGTATACAGGACCGCTGCAATGGTCAGCGATGCGATCACTGTGACTATCCCTACGCACACCAGCACTATCGTCATTACAGAGGCTTTGAAGGAGCGTGTCGAACCGGTATCTCCCTGCGGGATCACCACTATTTCAAACGCGTTCTCTTTCGAGGCGTGATGCTCCCGTTCCGATGGCATTCGCACTCCCACACAGCATGTGACGTGATACTCAATTGGACTTTAAATGTAGGAAAAAAGAGGACGAGATGCAACGAAATTTTGGGCGGGGAATGACGGCAAGTTATTGTCGAACAAGATGTTGCCGTACTTTGTCCTGTATGGATCGCTCCATGGAATGACGATAGTGCGGGCGGGAGAACCGCTCGGCATGCGCCCGGATCGCCCGGGGATCGAACCGGAGCGACTCGCAGGCTGTCACCGCTTGCTGCAGGGAAGCGGCGGTCTGACGGTCAAAAAAGACCCCGGTGACCCCATCAATAACGGTCTCCAATGCCCCGCCCTGTCCGAACGCGATCACCGGCTTGCCGCTGGCCTGGGCCTCCAGAGGGACGATCCCGAAATCCTCCACGCCGGGGAAGATCAGCGCGGTACAACGGGCGTACAATTGAGCAAGCTGCTCGTCGCTTTGCCAGCCGAGGAACTCGATGTTCGGACCCGCCATGGCACGCAGCGCGGCGGTTTCCGGGCCGGTCCCGGCGATGACCAGCCGTTTTCCGGTGGTATTGAACACCTGAACGGCAAGATCGACCCGTTTATACGGGACCAGCGCACTGACGATCAGATGGAAATGGTCATCCACTGTGGAACACTGGAACCGGTCGGTATCCACCGGCGGAAAGATGACCTCGGCGTCTCTTTTATAGTAGCGCCGGATCCTCTGACGGACATTCTCGGAATTCGCAATATAATAGTGAACGCGGTCCGCCGTTGCCGCGTCCCACCGCTGCAGGAACGGCCTGAGCACCCGCATTGCCAATCTGGTGACGAGACCAGCCTTTCCTTTGCCGAAATACTCCTCATACATATCCCACACGTACCGCATGGGGGTATGACAGTAGCAGATGTGCAGTGCGTCGGGACGGACCCGGACGCTTTTGGCGACCGCATGGCTGGTGGAAACGACAAGATCATACTCCGACAGGTCGAACCGAGAGATGGCTAGGGGGAAGAGCGGCAGGTACCGGCGGTATTGCGTACGCTTCGCCGGCAAACGGTCGATGAAGGATGTGACGAACCGGTGCCGCTCGATCACCGGGGACATCGTGCCGGGATTGTGCAGCAGCGTATAGATCGGCGCATCGGGGAAAAGTTCGCAAAGCACTTCGAGACATTTCTCCCCGCCCCGCATCCCCGTACACCAGTCATGGACAAGAGCGATGTTCATACAGGAAATATACGAATTAATTCAGAATGGAGAATGCATAATTCAAAATGGCGGCCGGTGAATTCTGCATTATCGTTAGACGGTTTCTGTTCGGGAATCGAGCAATGATGTATCCAGAGGTCGCCCCACCCCCGTGGCCTTGCAAGTGGTTGCTTCACTTTCTGACACTGACTATATTGATTTCATGGATCATCCGTTCGCATCATACCGTTCTCTCTTCCCGCATCTTGCCGCAGGGAAACTCTGGCTCAATCACGCCGCGATCAGTCCGCTGAACAGCAGAACGAAAGCAGCAGTGGATGCGTACCTGCTGAACCGCTCCGAAGGGACGATCGATGATTTCCCGCAGATCGTCGGCATCAGCAATGATGCCAAACAGAATCTCGGCAGGCTGCTCAATGCGCCGCCGCAGCGCATCGCGTTCGTCAACAATACTTCGGACGGACTCAACATCATTGCCAACGGACTGGACTGGAAGAGCGGGGACCGGATCCTGCTCAATGATATGGAGTTCCCGGCCAACGTCGTGCCGTTCCTGAACCTGCGCCGCCTCGGTGTGGAGATCGACATCATCCCCTCCGCGAACGGTGAGATCACGGTGGAACAGATCGCTGCGGCGATCACGCCGCGCACGCGTCTGCTCTCTCTGAGTTTCGTACAGTTCCTCTCCGGCTTCAAAGCGGACCTCCCAGCGGTCGGCCGACTCTGCAGGGAACGCGGAGTGATCTTCTGTGTGGATGCCATCCAGGGGCTCGGTAATGCTCCGCTGGATGTGATGGATGCGCGGATCGACTTCCTCTCCTGCGGCGCACACAAGTGGATGCTCTCCATGATGGGACTCGGCTTCATCTATCTGACCGAGGAACTGCAGTCGCGGCTCACGCAGCAGTTCGCCGGCTGGACGAGTAATAAGGATTATTTCTCGCGGCTGTTGGAATACCGGATCGATTTCGATGATTCCGCACGGCGGTACGAGAACGGTGCGCAGAACAATGCCGGTATTGTTGCAATCGGCGCCTCTGCAGCGCTGCTGAACGAAGCCGGGATACCGGCAGTCCACCGGCATCTGCTCGCACTGACGGACGAGGTGATCGCCTTCGCCGACGAAAAAGGATGGGCGCTGCTGACGCCAAGGGAACACTCCAAACGCAGCGGCATCGTCACGCTTGCCGTACCGGGAGCGGAAAAGGTCTTTGAAGGACTCAACAAACGGAATATCATCGTCTCCCTCCGCGAAGGAAGGATCCGCATCGCTCCCCATTTCTATAACTCTGCCGGTGATATCCGTACGGCATGCAGCGCCATCGCGGAACTTGTCCCATGAGCATCCTGCTGACCATCATACTGTCGCTGCTTGCATTCCTGCTCGTCTGCTCGGTGCTGGCGTTCCTGGTGGGACCGGTGATGCTTCTCCATCCCAAGCGGCGCGGCGAAGGTTTCTACCAGCACCGTGGCCAGCCGGTCTCCCCTTCGCAGCTCGGTCTGCCGTTCGATGCATTCCGGTTCACAGCAGCGGACGGTGAATCACAGCTTTCCGCCTGGTTCATCCCGGCGAAGCAGCCGGTCGGCACGATCATCTATCTGCACGGCGTCGCAGACAATAAAATGGCCGGGCTGCTGCTGGCGAAAGTGTTCCATGACCATCAGCTGAACGTGCTGCTCTATGATGCGCGGGCACACGGCGAGAGCGGCGGACGGTACTGCACGTACGGATACCATGAACGGTACGATGTGCAGAAAGCGGTCGATGCCGTACGGAGGATCGGACTGGAGAAGAACATCGTGACAGGGAATATCGGTGTGTTCGGCACATCGATGGGTGCGGCGGTGGCATTGCAGGCGGCAGCGGTGGAGCCGAGGATCCGCTCGATCGTGTCCGAAGCATCGTTCGCCACGCTGCGGCAGATCACGGTCGATTATCAGAAGCGGCTGATGCGTCTCCCCTGGCATTTCCTCCGGAACATCTCCATGAAGCGGAGCGAGAGCATCGCCCGGTTCAAGCACCGCGAAGTGTCGCCGCTCGCTGCGGTATCGCACATCCATGCACCGATCTTCTTCATCCACGGCATCGAGGACCGGTTCATCAAATATCAGTACACGCAGGAACTCTTCATCGCCGCGAATGAACCGAAAGAGGTATGGTTCGTTGCCGGCGCCAACCACAGCGACATCCACGAGACCGGTCAGAAAGAATACGAAGAGCGCATCGTCCGCTTCTTTATCCGAACGCTTGTCTGATGTATCCTATTCAGGACTCTTCACTCCGGTCCTTATTCTGCAAAAATTCTTCTATTCTACCGTGAACCATTGACTGTACGTGAATACGGGATTGCACGGGATGCAATAGATTGTATCTTGTACCAATGAGAAGTTGAGACTGGATTGCAATGCGGGTCTCGATGCACAAAACCGGGCTTGGTGACATGCATCGTGAATTGTGCCCCCAACACGGTCCCTTCGGATGACTACGCCCATCGCGGTCTTTGTCTTTCGGCAACAATGTTCCAAGAATCGGAATGATCTATGAGAAATATGACACTGTATCTTGCAGCGGTTCTGCTGTTCGGCTCCTGCGGGGACCAGGATGAACTCGGCATACCACCGGAGGCATTCGAATTGAAGCAGAATGCACCGAATCCATTCACCGATACCACGCTTATACAGTACGGCATACCAACAACTGCGAAGGTTCCGCCGCATATCCGGGTTGTGGTCTTTAACCGGTTGAACGACCGGATCGCGACCCTCCGGGACAGTTCGTCGCATCCTGCCGGCATGTTCAATCTCACCTGGCAGCCGGGTGCAACTCAGCCCGCCGGCATCTATTATATCGAACTGCAGACGATCGATCGATTCGAATCCGCTTCAGCCATGAAACGCATCGCCATCCTCAAACAATGACCGTATGCCCAGAGCCATTGTGTCATTCGTCTTCGTTCTTGTTGTCGGCGCAGCCCCATTATCGTCGCAAACACACATCTGGGCTGATTCTTCCGGATATCCGCTCATCCATATCACTGCCGGATATAGCCTTAACAGCAGAAATGCCGAGAAGGCCAACATGGATTTCCATAAACAGGAGAATCTGGTCGAAGCGAATCAATTCACGCTCCGTTCGAACGTGGTTGAACCAACGACAGAGTACCTTGTGACGGTGAGTGTGCGCCCGGAGGGTGATCACAAGATCCTCAATCTCCGTATCGGTGAGATAAGGAATTCATTCCGGTTCACCACCACGATGTCGACGATCCTGCCGGATGGTACTCCGGCAGGGAGCATGGTTGTCGTGAGCGAGGAGCAATATCAGGTCATCCCTGTCTCGATCGGTGCATCGGTCTCCACAATACCACCATTGCTGCATGTGTACGCCGATGCCATCTACGCCTGGGCAACGATGACCGAAGTGCAATCCTATTCATTGAATGACGGTCCATCGATACCACTCACGTCGTCAACATTCACATCGGCAAGCGGCGGATTCCGGATCGGAGGCGGGATCACCTTCTCCTTTACCAAAAGAACTGCGATAGTACTTGACTTGGGTTACCGTGGATTGGGATTCTATAGTTTCTATCGGGAGAATGGATCATCGTCAGGGCTGGATTACACAATTTCCGGAATGTATGGGATGATCGGGCTCTCCTTCGGCTTGTGATCACCGTTGCGAAGCGGCATCGTGCCGTTTGAGGAGCAGCATACAATTCGTTGCTCAGATGTTCGTCATCAGTTTTCCTTCCTCCCTTCCCTTTAAATCAGAGCGTCCGAACCGGATTGAATAGCGCAATGTGTTCTTCCTCACGACATTTTAGTCATCCCGTAATTACGTTATTGCTGTAATAGCAATAATTGTGAACATTATTGAACGCCGGTTCTGCTTCCGGTGCCTGTTCAAGATAGTTTTGGGGTGCCTATGAAAGTCCTATTATTCTCATTCTCCGTCTTCTTCCTGTTCGGCTCCTGCGTCAACGAACCGACCACCGGTCCTCAGACCAGCATCGGAACTCCTCCTGCCGACTTCTTCATGGAACAGAATTATCCGAATCCGTTCCAGGATACCACGACCGTCAAGTTCGGCGTGCCGGTCTCCGGCGGCGCTTCTTCGAATGTCTCCATCGTCGTGTATGACGGTCTGATGGAACCGGTCCGCACACTTGTCAGCAACACTTCCCATCCCGCAGGAGTATTCCTTGCCAAATGGTCCGGTATGAATACCCGCGGCATTCGCATGCCGGCCGGTACGTACACCATCGAGATGAAAGGGTACATACCGCAGGCGACCGTCATCCGCATCCTTGCCATCAAGAAATAGAGCGCATCATGAGACTATCAGCGATCATCCTCGCCGCCATCCTCCTCTCCGTACCGTTGTCCGCACAGGACGGGGACCAGGTCTTCATCTCTTCCTCCACCGAACGGGATACGATCTATGCGGTCATACCGCAGCCGATGCTCAGTTTCGGTGTGACCGGCGGACTGGCATTCGTCAATCCGGAGGAACTGAATGATATGATCGAGCGGAACAATTCCATCTACGGCGCCGGCGAGTACAGCATCAAACGCCCGGCCCAGTGGAGCATTTGGATGACCTATCGTCCGAAGAACCTTCCGACCTTCCTGACCCTCCGTGCCGAACTGCTCTCCAATGAACGGTCGTTCCCGTTCACAACGAAGGTCACCGGCGGTTCCTCCGCCGTCATCACCGAGGTCGCGTCCACCGTCCGGCAGCGGTACACCGTGCTGCCGTTCACCGTCGGTTCGGGGACCGTGTTCAACAAAACGATCGCCCGCGGTGAGATCGGGTTCATCTACGCGCTGGCATGGATCTCCCAGACCACGGACGTGCCGGGGTATTCGAACTCGGAGACGGTGTACGAGGGGAGCGGGTACGGATTCCGCGTGAATCTGCAGCAGGTGGTGCCGATAGAACGGACCTTCAGCCTGACCATGGACCTGGGATACCGGTTCCTGATCGTGGATGATTTCCGCGATGAGAAAGGGCTCACATCACTCAATACCAAGATCAACTACAGCGGTATCATCGTCGGGATGGGAGTGTCGTACGGGTTCTGATGCACGTTCACCGTTTCACCAGTTTCGCCACGCACTCGATGTGATAGGTGTGCGGGAACATATCGACCGGCTGTACCGCTTCCACGGTGTAGCCGTCCTGTGCCAGCAATTGCAGGTCGCGCGCCAGCGTGGCGGGATTGCAGCTCACATAGACGAGCCGCGGCACCCCCATCCTCCCCAGTTCCTCCACCGCTTTGGGATGCATGCCGCTGCGCGGCGGGTCGACGATGATGACATCGGGCGTGCCGTAGCGTGACCGCCATTCCACATCCTTCGTCAGCAGGTCCTTCAGATCCCCCGCGATGAACTCGCAGTTCGTCACACCGTTCAGTTCCGCATTCTTCCGCGCGTTGCGGATGGAACTCTCCACCAGTTCGATGCCGATCACCTGCTGCACCGCATCCGAGATATAGATGCCGATGCTGCCGGTGCCGCAGTACAGATCGTAGACGATGTCGGTCGGACGGAGCTCTGCGAATTCCTTCGCGATATCATACAGCCGCTGCGCCTGCCGGGTGTTGGTCTGGAAGAAGGAGTTCGCCGAGATCTCGAACCGGTACCTCCCGAGCGTGTCGTGGATGAGTCCGTCCCCCAGGTACACCTTCTCGTATTCCCCCACCGCCACCTGCGATTTCCGTTTCGTCACGTTGTTGATGATCGTGGTGATGCCGGGAAATTTCTGTTTGAGTTCGGCCGTGAGCCGTTCCATCACTTCCGGTGAGTCCTCGAACGTGACCACATTCACCATCACATCGCCGGTGTTCTTCCCTTCGCGGATGACGAGATTGCGGAAGTATCCCTGCTCCTCATCCGGCGAGAAGGCGGGGATGTTGTTCGCCAGCGCGAAGTCCCGCACCGTGTTGAGGATGCCGGTGCTCACCTCGGACTGCAGGAAGCACTCGGTGATGTTCAGCACCTTGTCCCACCGCTGCGGCACATGGAATCCGGCAGCGAACGTGTTCACCAGTCCTTCGCGGACCGTCAGCTCGTTCATATCCTTCTCCGTGCGCCACGGCTTCTCGCTGAAGGAGAACTCCAGTTTGTTGCGGTAGTAGTACTCATCCGCCGAGCCGATGATGGGACGAATGGGAAGGTCCTTGAATCCGCCGATCCGCTCCAGTGCATCCGCCACATGCTGCTGCTTGTAGGTGAGCTGCGTGGCATATTCCACATGCTGCCACTTGCAGCCGCCGCAGACGCCGAAATAGGAACAGCGCGCTGCGGTCCGCTGCGGCGAAGGCCGGACGAGCGAGACCATCTTCGCTTCGGCATAGTTCTTCTTGGTCTTGTACACTTTCGCGGTCACCGTATCACCGGCGATGGCCCCTTCCACGAACACCACGAACCCCTCCACCCGGGCAACGCTCTTCCCTTCGAACCCTGTCGATTCGATGGTCACTTCGATGATATCGTCCTTTTTGATCTCCATACTCATATTATTCCGAATAGCAGCCGCAGGATTGCGGCATTGGCCATACTTGTCCGTTCAGTGTTCCAATCGTTTGTTTCGTGCCGTCACCGCCCATCGTCCCGTGACCTCATTCCCTTCCGCCACCGCTGCCGATTCATACATGGAGACGGTCGGACAGATGTGATGCGGCACTCCGTAAAGTACATCACCGACATGATAGCGCGATGCGTCCGGCACCTGCAATACCATATGTTCCTCGCTGTGACCGACCGGTACGGCGTCCGGTGCATTCAGGAAGCGGACGCGCGGCTGCGGGTTCTCCGATGCGACCGATTTATGTCCCAGATCGACGGTGATGCGCTCCCGATTCACAACGGAGACCACGCGGGTGATGACGAGGGCGGCGTGTTCGTACGGTTCCTCCGGCATCATGCGCGCATAGTTCTCGTCCCAGAAGATGAAGGTACCGGGACTGCACTCCGCATTGCCGCGTGCAGCGTGGATGGCATACGTGGGCGACCCGCCGGCGATGATGACCGGCCTCTCGCCAAACTCATCGGTGTATTGTTGCGTCAGTGCTGCAACAGGACGGAACGCTTCCTCCACCCTCTTTGCGCGGAGTGACGAATCGGCATCAGCGATATGTCCGTCATACGCATGGAATCCGCGGAAGAGGAACATTTTCTCCCCCTTCACCTGACGGATGAGTGGCATCGCGTGCTCCGGTTGGATGCCGGTCCGGTGCATGCCGACATTCAGATCGACGAAGACACCGACCGGGAACGGTGTGGTGCGGACAACCCCAGCGATCTGTTCCGCGCCCTCCGGCGAATCGACGAGCAGGGAGAACTGTGTGAACATCCGCTCCTCCACCAGCTTCAGCAGACGGCGAATCTTCGGTCCGACCGGCTGATACGCGAGCAGCACATCCGGCGCGCCGGCCAAGGCGAGCATCTCTGCTTCGGCGATCGTGGCGCATTTGAACTTGGTGATGCCGGCCTCGAGCAATAACTCCGTCACTGCGGCCATTTTATGCGTCTTCACATGCGGACGGATCCGCGATACGTCGCCGACCCGTTCGATGAGCGCACGGATGTTCTGCTCCACCCGTTCCTTATAGATGATCAGAGCAGGCGAATCGACCGTATCAACATTCTCAATATGAAACCACTCATTCATGAATTGTACCGCATTCACAATAGGCATGTACAAGATAATATCGAGATGCTAAAAACTTATTCTCTACTTTTCTTGACGGGGCAAGAAAAGTAGCAAAAGAACCCCTTGCGAAATTTAACGCACGCGATGAATCCCGTTCGCTCTTGCCCGCCTATTTTTAAAGACGTGTATCGGTGGCGGGCATCCCCGTTGATGGCAAACAACGCCATCAAAAGTCCCGTCATTCATCGCTTTCCCATTCGCTCGATCCTCCTAAATTTCGCGGCCATCGCTCTATTGCTAATATAGTTCTCGGCTATTCTCTATTTACACAAGAATGTAAAAGAAGAATCTCTTTCTTGATTACTTTTAACTTTTAACTTTTGACTTTCATCTGTTTCTATATCAAATCCACCATGGAGCCGAACTCCGGGTCGAACAACCGCTTGTAGGTGCGGATGGCGAACCCGTCCGTCATACCGGCGATGTAATCGCAGAGCAGGCGGGCGCGGCGGTTGGTGTCCGCAGCGGTATGGAAATTCTGTTCCACATACGCCGGGAGCAGGTTCATGGGGAATTTCTCCTTCTCCAGATAGTTCTCCGCGAACGTGTCGAAGATCCTCTTCAGCAGGAAATCCCCTTTCTTCTCCAGCTGATGCAGCTGCGGCGAACGGAAGACGAGTGCGAGCGCGATCTCCTTGAACATCTTCGATTCCTTCCGCGCGTCCGGATCGATGACCAGGTCGTAGCGGTAGCGGTTGGTGCGGCCGCTCATGATGTTCGTTGTCTCGGCGATGCTGCACGACCCGATGTACTTGCCGATGCGGCTGGAGAGGGAGCGCTCCACGCGTCCCTCCTTCATGGCATTGAACAGGCGGGTGAGGGAATCCTGCAGCGCGGCATCGAGCTGCTGCGTTGCGGCCCACCGTTCGATCTTCTGCTGGGTGATGAAGCCGGAGTGGATGCCGTCCGCCACATCGTTCAGCGAGTACGCCACATCGTCCGACCAATCCATGATCTGACACTCGATGCTGCGGAAGTAATCCCGCTGTTTCCCGGCCGGGAACGCTGCGGTGATATCGGCGCCGTCGAAGACGAAATCGAGGTACGCCCGCTGCTCATTGTAGATGAAATGATTCTTCGGGTTCTCCAATTCACCGTAGAGCGTCTTGTACTTCAGCACCCCGTCCATGAACGCACGGGTCGGATTCATCCCTTTGCGCGTCACCTTGTCCGAATAGACCGTCTCGGTGAGCAGCCGGAGCGTCTGTGCATTCCCTTCGAAGCCGCCGTACGGTTTCATCACCGCATGGAGCGTCCGCTCGCCGGCGTGGCCGAACGGAGGATGACCGAGGTCGTGCGAGAGACAGACCGCTTCGACGAGGTGAGGGTCGATGTGATACGTATCGGAGAAGAAGGGACTGTTCCGCTGCAGGAAACTGCAGATGGCCCTGCCGATCTGCGCCACTTCCAGCGAATGCGTGAGCCGTGTCCGGTAGAAATCGTACTCACCGGAGAGGAAGACCTGCGTCTTTGCCTGCAGCCGGCGGAAGCTCGCCGTGTGGATGATCCGGTCCCGGTCCTGCTCGAACGGCGTCCGGTAATCCTCGCGCCGTTCATCCTGCTGCATGCAGGCGGTATCGTAGGGAGTGTAGAATGAATTAGTCATACGATGAAAGATTCAAGAGGTGTTAGGTACTAGGTATTAGGTACTAGGTACAGGAAAAATTTCATTGTAATGGTGTCAGTTATCAGCTCTCAGCAATTCGCTAGTACCTAACACCTAATGCCTGCATTACTCTTCCTAGACCGCCTGCGCACGGTTCCTCAACTGTATCCTCGCCACGAAGAACGTGGTCGGAACGGTGATCAGCAGGATACCGGCGACAGTCTCCAGGCTGAAGGAGCGGTCCCAGATGACGATGTCGAACACGGTGGCAAAGGCGACCTGTGCGAGTCCCACGGTGCTGTTCTGCGCCGGATTGCCGAGCATGTACGCCCGGGTCATGGCCAGCTGCGCCACCGTACCGGTGAGCCCGATGCCGACCAGTCCGCCGATGACCGGCAGTGTGTACTTTGCGCCGTCCATCAGTTCCGGCAGGGACGGGAGCATCACGACGAAGGTGATGACGCTCGCCACGCCGGTGAAATGCGCTACGACGGTGGTGGGATGGATCCCTTTCGTGCGGTGCAGATTATAGACAGCGATAGCGGCGAAGAGTGCCTGCACGATGCCGACGACCACGGCGAAATTCCCCTGATCGAAATGCGGTTGCTGGATGAAATAGACGCCGGCGATACCGCATAAGATGGAGACGAGAACAGACCGCGGTACGGACTGGTTCGCCACGAAGGCGATAATGAGCGCCATCCAGATCGGTACAAGATTCGTCAGCGACGTGGCTTCGGCCAAAGGAAGGTTTGCAAAAACATAGAATGTGCAGAGGATAGAGAGCGAACCGACGATACTGCGGTACCAGAGCGAGGATGGGGCCCGGAAGATGAGCGGCTGTTTCGTCCAGAGCGCCAGGAGCAGCACGAAGAGGAAATTGATGAACGCCCGGGCAAATCCGGTGATGCGCCAGTCGAACGTCTCCTTTAACGAATGGGTGAACGCTCCCATCAGCGCGAAACAGAACGCGGAGAAGAGCATCCAGCCCAGAGCAGATACACTACGATGAGAAGAAAGCGTCATTGAACAACCAATAAACGATTCATAACGCAGAATGTAGAATGCAGAATAAGAATATTACGGCCGACAACAGGGGTTCTTTCCGCTCTTCATTCTGAATTCTTCATTCATCATTCTGCATTAAAATGTCGGCATTCTATCCTAGTTCGTGGTCTCTTCTGAGAGTTTCGCCCACTCCTCCATCAATCCATTCAGCTTTTTGTTCGTGCCGTCGTACTCCGACGAGATGGTCTTCGCCTTGAGCGGATGTTTCAGGAACTCATCGCTGGCCATCTTCTTCTCCAGCGCTGCCTTCTGCGACTCCAGAGCCGCTATCTCCTTCTCCACTTCTTCCAGGCGTTTCTTCAGCTGATGCAGATTCTTCTTCGGCTTCTCCTCTTCACTTTTACCTTTTGACTTTTGACCTTCCTGCTCGTTTTTGACTTTTACCTTGTGACCTTCTTCTCTTTTTTCCTGTTTCAATTGTCCACTGTCAATTGTCAACTGTCTTTTTTCTGATTTCTTCTTCGCGATATACTCGCTCACATTGCCGAGGTACGTCCGCACCCCGCCGTTCGGCGAGATCTCCAGCACTTTGTTGACGATGGTGTCGAGGAATGCACGGTCATGGGAGACGATCAGATAGGTGCCGTCGAATTCCTTCAGCGCTTCCTGCAGCACTTTCTTGGAGCGCATGTCCAGATGGTTCGTCGGTTCGTCCATGATCAGGAAATTGGCCGGCGCCAGGAGCATCTTGGCGAGCGCCAGACGGCTCTTCTCGCCGCCGGAGAGGACCTTCACTTTCTTGAAGACATCGTCCCCCTTGAAGAGGAACGAACCTAGGATGGTCCGCAGCCGCGTACGGATCTCCCCTTCCGCCACCTCGTCCACCGTCTGCAGCACCTCTTTGCTCAGGTCCAGTTCATCCGCCTGATGCTGTGCGAAGTACGACACGATGACATTGTAGCCCGGTTCGCGGATGCCGGACTGGAACGGCTCCACGCCGGCCGCGATCTTGGAGATGGTCGATTTTCCTGCACCGTTCACTCCGACGATCGCGATGCGGTCGCCGCGTTCGATGGTATAGGAGAGGTCCTCATAGACGACCTTCTCCCCGCCTGCCCGTCCGTCTGAGGACGGGTACGCTTTGCGGATGTTCTTCAGTTCCATCACCACGCGGCCGCTGGACTGTGCCTGCGGGAAGTGGAAATGGATCTCGTCCTCCTCATCCTCGATCTCGATCAGCTCCACCTTCTCCAACTGTTTCACGCGGCTCTGTACCTGGCGCGCCTTGCTCGCCTTGTAGCGGAACCGGTCGATGAAATCCTGCGTCTGCTTCAGCTGCGACTCCTGGTTCTTCTTCGCATTCAGCATCAGCTCTTTGCGGATGACCCGTTCCTTCTCGTAGAAGGAATAGTTGCCGGAGTAGACCTCCATATTGCCGAGCGAGAGGGCGAAGGTCTTCTTGGTGAGCGAATCGAGGAAAGCGCGGTCATGGGAGATGAGCATGATGGCGCCGTTGTAGTTGCGCAGGTACTCCTCCAGCCATTGCAGCGACTCGATGTCCAGATGGTTCGTCGGTTCGTCCAGCAGCAGCACGGAGGGTTCTTTGAGGAGCAGCTTCGCCAGGGCGATGCGCATCTGCCATCCGCCGGAGAAGGCGCGGACGTTCTTCTCCATGTCCGGCACGGAGAAGCCGAGACCCATCAGCACCGTTTCGATCTTCGATTTCAGCCGGAACGCATCGGCATCCTCCTGCTTGTGCTGCAGCTCGCCGATGATCTCCAGCAGCTCCATGTACTCGTCGGAGGTATGGTCCGTCACTGCCAGCTTCTCGTACGCCTCGTTCAGTTCCTGCTCGATCATCAGCACATCCTCGAAGGAGGATTCGACCTCTTTATAGAGAGTGGCGTCGGAATCGACCACGGCATCCTGCGGCAGGTATCCTACCGTGACGAAGCGGGCCTTGTTGACGCTTCCTTCCATCGGCGGATTGATGCCGGCGATGATCTTCATCAGCGTCGATTTGCCGGCGCCGTTGCTGCCGACCAGCCCGATCCGGTCATGCGGATTGATGGTAAAGGAGATATCGTCGAAGAGGTAGCGTTCGCCGAAGTTGACGGTAAGATTGTTCAGGGAAAGCATTTAGGGGAATTCCAAATGAGCATAGAAACTAATGGAGTATTTAAGACTAGAATTAAGATGTAAAAATATAACCGTTAAATTAAAGCCTATTGAGTAAAATTCGCAAAACACGAGTAGTAATATACAAAAACAATAAGTATAAACTTATGCTTTTGATCAAATCTGAAGTAGTTCAATATATTTATTGAATAAGTTTATTGTTCATTCCATCAAATAAATTAAAACACATTACGCATAAATAATCGATATTTATTGAGCTTGTCGGGTTAAATTTGGTATTTCAAGCCTCAGTTAACATTTGCATACTTGTTTACTCAGTTGATTTTAATTAGAATCGAAAGAGTAATCGATCTTCACGAAGATCTTTCTTCATCAGTTTGTTAATATTTATTGCAGTTATCTAATCCTATCTATTCATCGTATGAGTATTAACATTAAATCTTTTATTCGCACTGCTTTTGCAAATAAAGCAACTTTGAGGCAACATTTTGCCCTTTTTAAATCCTACGCTACACAGCAGGAAGCCATTGAATTAGCAAATCAACTTAAAAATACTACTCATCCATTTCATCACTTTTTATGGGGGCATTATAAAATAAATAGACTTGAGAGTTTGGGTACTAACAATAATTTTAGGCAATTAGATACTCTAGAGCGAG
>JABWAK010000076.1 GCA_013361065.1 Bacteroidota bacterium | reverse complement strand
GGACTGATCTCCTGACCATGCTTCTTGATGAGCACGGCCGAGAAGGCCTGGATGGCGGCGCTGAGCACCACGGCGCCCATGCCGAGCACGGTCTCCATGTTCCCGTCGAACGTCACATCCGGCGCGAAGATCGTCACGACGCCGGAGAAGCCGAGCAGCACGCCGGCCACCTTCTGCACGGTCACCTTCTCGGAGGAGATCATCAGGGAGGACATGATGGTCACCCAGAGCGGGAAGGTGGCGAAGAGGATCGAGGTCATGCCGGATGAGATACGGTGCTCGCCCCAATAGACCAGTCCGAACGGCAGCGAGAACGACGTCAGCGATGTGAGCAGGAAGAACCACCGGGTGGTGCGGTTCCACGGGACCGGGATGGCACGCAGCCGGATGATGGTGAAGAGGATCCCCGCCGCGAGCGCGAACCGCAATCCTGCGGAGAGCAGCGGCGTCATTGTCTCCAGTCCCACTTTGATCACCAGCCACGTGGAGCCCCAGATGGTGCAGATGGCGGTGTATGCGAGTACTACTTTAAGTTTATCCGACATGGAAACGACGTGAACAATGGAAGTGATGGGAAAAGTAAAAAGTCAAATGTGAATTTCGATTCAATTGATAGCGTGCTAATGCTTACAACGTATCCAATTATCGATACTGTTTTCATCTCGTTCTGGCTTTTACCTTATGGTGTAATATTCAGCAACCAGAGTTACAATAGCGGCAAACGATAGTCGGCCTGAAGTCCCACCTGCTGATCACTGGGTTGTGTTCAATTCAATTTTGTTGTATCAGTCCGTCTATCAGCTGTTGGCTGTTGGCTGTTGGCTGTTGGCTATTGGCTGTTGGCTGTTAGCGGCCGCCATCGTCTGTCACGGTGCGAAGAAAGACCTTTTGCACGATACCGATCCATGATGCATAAAAGCTCCGTTCCTTCTCCCGCCGTTCTTTTTCTGTTGAGACGGAAAAACCGACCCATCCATCGGATCTGATGATCACCGGAAATGTGTATTCATAATAATTCCCGGCACCTTTACGGATTGAGCCGGCATCCATAGCGATGCTGACAACACTGTTATCCGGATGGTAGCAGAACAACGTCAATGGTGAAGGGAGCCCGGCAAAGGGATCATTCACATGCATACCTACCGTGACCAGATATTCATATCCGTCAACCCTATAAAGAGGACGTTGGGGATAGGAACCTGTCCATCCCATAATGGTCTTTTGCACAGCGACGAACTCTGACCGGCATTGCGAGATCGACACTGCTTCCGTTTGACTGAGCAAGGAACTGCACAACACTATGGACAACAATATTATCGATATGATCTTCATAATTCTATGAACACCGGTGTTGCACCTTTTAATACCGATTGTCGGATTTATGGCCGAACTGCCGATTCTTCAATTGCGTGCCAAGTGTCGTTGTAGCGATTTTCTATCGTTCCAACCACCAGTTATCTACTTTTTAATAGATGAAGATTGTCGGCCTGAAGACCGACCTGCTGATTCTTCATTTGTATGCCAATAGTTGTTTTCACTTTCTTTAGAGGTCCAACTATCAGTCTCTACTTTTCATTGGCAGAGGGACAATTGTCGGCCTGAAGGCCGACCTACTGATCTTTCGATTGTAAGATTTCCGTCGTTTCAGCTTTTGTCTAACAATCTAAATATCTAATGTCTGTTGTCTGTTTTCTGTAATCTGTCTTTTTTCATTCTTCCATTTTATTCAACACCAGACCCGAAATGAGCTTCGGATAGAAGAACGTCGATTTCTGCGGCATGGTATTACCGGATTTGCAGACGGCGCGGACCTGATCGATCCGGGTGGGATTGATGAAGAACGCCACCTGGGATGCACCGGAGGCGACCTCGTCCACGGACTGATGGATGCTCTGCAGATAGTGGATATTGAGCTTCTTCTCCTGCGCTTCCTGGGAGATGCCGAGCAGGTCCCGCAGGATGTAATTGTGCAGCAGCACCACATCGAGTCCTTTCACCTCCGGCGGCAGTTCGTCCTTCACCAGTTCCGGCAGGGAGGCTTCGTCCTTGAGCGCCGCCACAAAGAATTTTGAGGAGTGCGAGGAGACGAACCCGTACGCGAAGCGCGGGCAGCGGCGCAGAGCGTCGACCATCATCTGCGGTGTGGGATAAAGCTGTACGTCAAAATGACGCTGCAGCGTGGCGATGAGCGAGCCGCCGTCATACGACGGGAGACTGTGGATGACGCGGTGCGTCGGGAAAATGACGAGTCCTTCATCGTCCAGATTCGTGAAGAACATCATGATGTAATTGTAGAGCTCGTTGCCGGTATGGTTGGGATTCTGCGAACGCATCAGGTCCCGGTACGCCAGTCCGGTCTCATACCGGTGGTGGCCATCCGCGATCAGCACCTGCTTCGGCTCCATCACCGCTGCGATGGCATCGATCACCCGCGCATCGGACACCTGCCAGAGCTGGTTGCGCACCCCTTCGAACTCCACATCGATCACCGGATAGGTGGAATGGACCGGGTCCAGATACCGGTCGATCTCCTTCTCCGTATCGGAGTAGAGGGTGAAGACCTGACTGAAATTCGACTTCGTCGCTTTGAAGAGCTTGAACCGGTCCTCCTTCGCTTTGGAGAGGGTCTTCTCGTGCGGCAGGACGATCTTCTTCTCGAACTCCTCCAGCCGGCAGAGCGCGATGAATCCTTTCCGGCGGACCTCCTTCCCTTCGGCATCCTTGAAGGTCTGCACCAGCGGGTAGACGGACGGCGTCAGGTCGCGCAGCAGCACATCCTCGGACTGCCATTGCGCATAGGTGGCAGCGGCCGCTGCATACCGATCCTCCTCACGCCCCAGGATGAGGCGGATCACATTGAACGGGTCCTTGTCATAGTAGCCGTTCTGCTGTTCCGGCGAGATCACATCGTACGGCGGTGCAACGACATTGGCAATGGTGGTCTTCATCTGATTGTAGCGGATGCCGCGGAAGGGACGTATGGTGGCCATGAGCGTATTCCTTTATGTTCGTCGTGGGAGGGGCTTGGAAAAATCAGAAAGGCGTTAGGCATTAGGTACTAGGCATTTGCAAACATCACAGAACGACTGACTGGATGTTACGCAATCAAAAGATCAAGAAACAGTTCAATGTGTTCCGCCTTAAGCTGACCGCTGATAGCTGAACACTGACCGCTTCTCTTTCTAATCTTGCAATCTTGATAATCTTGATAATCCTGATAATTTTGAAAATCTTGATAATCTATTTCATTCTTCTTTATACCCAAACCGGTCCAGCCATGACTTGTCCTCCCGCCAGGCGCTGCGCACCTTCACATGGAGGTCCAGGTAGACGGTGTGGCCGAGGAAATCCTCGATGGACTTACGGGAGAGGCTTCCGAGCCGTTTCAGGGCACGTCCCTGCTTGCCGATGAGGATCCCCTTCTGGGATTCGCGTTCGATCACGATATCCGCGGAGATGTAATGCTTCCCCTCCTCCCGCTCCTTGAATTCTACGATATCGACCGTGGTAGAATACGGGATCTCCTGCTCGTACAACTCGAAGATCTTCTCCCGGATCATCTCGCTCACAAAGAAGCGTTCCTGGGCATCGCTGACGATCTCCGTATCATAGTATGGGGGATTCTCGGGGAGGTACTTCACCAGCGTGGTGAGCAGTTCATTGGTATTGAACTTCGTCAGTGCCGAAAGCGGGATGATCTCGTCGAACGGGAAGAGCGACTGCAGGTCCGCCAGCATTGGGAGCAATTCTTCCTTCTTGAGCAGATCGATCTTGTTCAGGATGAGGAAGGTGGTCTTGTTCGCCGCTTTGATCCTCTCTACGGCATCGTTGTTCCGGTCGTAGGCCCCCTGTTTCACCTTCTCTGCATCCACCAGGAGCATCACCACATCGGCATCCTCCACCGCCTGCGAGGCGAAATGCATCATCACCTCCTGCAGCAGGTATTTCGGCTTGATGATGCCCGGCGTGTCCAGGAAGACGATCTGATGGTCGTCCCCGCTGTGGATGCCGAGGATCTTATGACGGGTGGTCTGCGGTTTATTGGTGACGATGGAGATCTTCTGCCGCAGCAGGGCGTTCAGGAGGGTCGATTTCCCGACGTTCGGTTCACCGATGAGCGCCACATATCCGGCGCGAAACTTGGTTGGGGTAGGTTCCATTGCAGGAATATACCGAAAAAAGGGGTGGGAAGAAACGGCGGGGGCGCGAATCGACCCGGCAGCACGGTTTGAATATCAGCAATTTCTTGATAACTTGATGCCATGAGTACTCTCGCACAGCATGTCATCCTGAAAAAGAACGAGGACCGCCGTCTTCTGAGCGGTCATCAATGGATCTTCAGCAACGAACTGCACCGGATCGTCGGCGAACCGAAGAGCGGCGAGATCGTGGAGATCCTCCGGAGCGACGGACGCTCCCTCGGGATCGGCATGTACAATCCTACCTCGCTCATTGCCGTCCGCTTCCTCTCCCCTGCAGTGGAACCGGTCGACGCCGGCTTCATCGAACGGAAGATCACTGCTGCTGCCGCACTCCGCTCGCGACTCTATCCGCAGAGCGACACATACCGCGTGGTGAACAGCGAGAGTGATTTCCTGCCCGGCCTGGTGGTGGACCGCTACGGCGACCTGCTCTCCGTGCAGACGTTCTCCGCCGGGATGGAGACACGGCTGCCGATGATCTGCGATGTACTGGAATCGCTCTTCCATCCATCCGGCATCGTGGAGCGAAATGAATCACCGCTCCGCTCGCTGGAAGGACTCGAGATACGGAAAGGGATCATGCGCGGCACGGTCCACCCGATCACCATCGACCTGAACGGTGTCCGCTTTGCAGTGGACATCCTGGGGGGACAGAAGAGCGGGTTCTTCCTGGACCAGCGCGAGAACAGGGCCAGTATCCGTCCCTTCTCGTCCGGCGCATCCGTGCTCGACTGTTTCTGTAACGAAGGCGGGTTCGGCCTGTATGCAGCGAAATTCGGCGCCGCGTCCGTGGAGTGCGTGGACATCTCCGCCGATGCCGTTGCCAAAGCGAAAGAGAATGCAGCGTTGAACGGTCTCGGTCAGGTCCGCTTCCATACGGAGGATGTCTTCCCGTTCCTGGAACGCTCCGTGCAGGAGGGGAAACAATGGGATATGGTCATCCTCGATCCTCCCTCCTTCACCAAAAGCAAGAAGACGGTCGCTACGGCGATCAAAGGATACAAGGAGATCAATACGAACGGCATCCGTCTGACCGTCCCCGGCGGCATCCTGGTCACCGCATCGTGTTCGCACCATGTGGACCGGGATACGTTCCTGGGGATCGTGCAGGAGAGTGCGATGCGGGCCGGACGGCGGGTGCAGCTGCTGCATCTTGCCGGGGCGGCACCGGACCATCCCACGCTGCCGGCGATGCCGGAAACTCAATACCTGAAATTCGCGTTGTTCAGAGTGGAGTAGCTGTTCCTCTCTCCCCATTACCACGTACTATCGAAGATCGTCCCGTGAGGCTGCCATGAAAGCTCTTGTGATGTTCCTGCTGTTCGGCTGCACGCTGCTGAGTGCACAGTCGGCCGATTCCACCCTCGTGTTCACATCGCCGGAACCGGAAACGTTCCCCGAGCGCCGTTCCCAGATGGACGATGCATGGGGCGTGGATATCCTCCTTTCCAATAACGGATTCGGTCTGGCCGGATTCTACCGGCATCAGTATTCCAGGGATCTGTTCGGCACGGTGAATTTCGGACTCGCCGAGTCGAAGGATGACAATGAAGTGGAGCAGTACTATTATCCCGGCTATTCGTTCATCCTGGGAAAGCTGAACCGATTCCTGGTGCTGCCGCTCCATTTCGGTGTGCAGTACCGTCTGTTCGCGGATGACATCACCGACAGTTTCCGTCCGTATGTGAATGCCGGGATCGGACCGACGATGATCCTCGTCCACCCGTACATGGACCAGTCGACCGGTGAACAGATCGAATATTTCTCCAGTCTGGGGAAAGCGCAGCCGCGGTATACGGTGGGCGGGTACATCGGTGCGGGGGCGTTCTTCGGTGCGGATATGGGGAGTCTCTCCGGCATCAACATCCGCTACTATTTCATCCCGATGAGCGGCGGGATCGACAGCCGCATCAACGAGTTCGGACGGCGGGAACGGAAGACGGAATTCGGCGGGTTCTTCATCACGATCAATATCGGGTCGGCGTTTTAACGCGCCGGCCTGGAATGATTTCGGGAGTCTGGTACAAAAAAATCGGGAGCAATGCTCCCGATTTTTTATTTTAAAGACTCCCGAAATCTGCCGGTCGCCGGCGCGCTACCGCTTCTTCACTTCCTTCGATTCCTCCTTCGTCACATCCCCGCTCGTCTGCGTCATGCCGGAGAAGATCTTCGCGATGGTCCCGACCGTTCCCGCCACATCGGAGAGATTGGAGGGGATGATCATCGTGTTGTTCTTCTGCGCCAGCTTGCCGAACTCGCCGAGGTACTGTTCCGCGATCCGCAGGTTCACCGCATCCAGACCTCCCTTGTCGTTGATCGCATTCGCGATCTCGCGGATCCCCTTCGCGGTCGCCTGCGCCACCCGCTCGATCTCCTGTGCACGGCCCTCCGCTTCGTTGATCCGTTTCATCTTCTCGCCTTCGGACTTCGCGATCGCTTCGGCCTTGTCGCCGTCCGCACGGTTGATCTTCGCCTGCTTATCGCCTTCCGATTCCGCGATGAGCGCCCGCTTCTCCCGCTCCGCGCGCATCTGCTTCTCCATCGCATCCTTGATGCTCGGCGGCGGGACGATGTTCTTGATCTCGTGACGGGTCACCTTCAGTCCCCACGGCGCTGCCGCCTTGTCCACCGCCATCACGATCTCCTGATTGATCTTATCGCGTTCCTCGAACGTACGGTCCAGGTCGATACGGCCGATCTCGCTGCGCATGGTGGTCTGGGCCAGCTGTGTGGAGGCGAAGATGTAGTTATCCACCCCGTACGACGCTTTCACCGGATCAGTGATCTGCACGTAGAGGATCCCGTCCACTTCCACGCTGATATTGTCCTTCGTGATGCAGCCCTGCGGCGGCACGTCGATGACCATCTCCTTCATGGAATGTTTGTATGCCACCCGGTCGATGAACGGGATGAGGATGTGGAATCCTGCGTCGAGGGTCTGGCTGTACTTCCCGAGACGTTCGATGATGTAAACGGTCTTCTGCGGCACCACCCGTGCGGTCTTGCCGAGCAGGATGAAGACGAAGAGGATGAGACCTAAGAGGATATAGACTGCCATGTGCTTCTCCTTTATTGAATGGGTTTCACTGTGAGAATGAGGTTCTTGCGCTCCACGATCTCCACCGGGCTCCCTTTGGTGATGGTGGAATCCGATTCGGCGGACCAATGTGTACCGTTGTATTCCACCGATCCTCCCCGTCCGGGCATGATGTCGGACGTTGCCACCGCACGGTCTCCGCGGATATCATCCACCGCCCGTTCCGGGTCCGCTTTGACCACCTTCCCGTGCGAGAACTGCGTGCCGTATTTGCGGAAGAAGAGCAGCGCGCTGACGGACGTCACCAAAAAGATGACCATCTGCGTGGTGAACGAGACGGGAAGACCGAGCCAGAGCAGCAGCGACACAAGCCAGGCGCCGACACCGAAGAAGATCAGTACGAATCCCGGTGTGACGATCTCACCCAGCATCATCACCAGACCGAACAGGAACCAGAGCAGTTCATTGGGCAACGCATCCATAGGCAACTCCTTCATATGATCGCACAAAAGTAGAGAATGAACACTGCAATAGCAACGCAGTTCCCACCCTCCTGGTATCGTATAACAGGAACGTACCGGTACGCGTTCCTGGAAGCATCGCTTCCATGAAATATTTCCGATGGAAACAAGACAAAATTGTTTTGTATATTCATGCAGAAAGGAACGGTTGACCATGAAAGTGACGCTGCAACGAACAGACAACGATTACAGGATGGAAGCGGTGAACGACGCTGCACGGACCATCGTGTTCGACAATACCACTTCCGGCGGGGGACACGATGCCGGCTTCCGGCCGATGCAATCGCTGCTTGCCGCTGCCGGTGCGTGCAGTTCCATCGATGTCATCTCCATCCTCAAGAAACAGCGATTGGAACCGTTCGGGCTCACCGTGACCGTGGAAGGTGAACGGGAGACCGGCAAGGATGCCAATCTCTGGAAGACCGTTCATCTCCATTTCACCGTGACCGGCGCCGTCCCGCCGGAGAAGGCCGAACGCGCGGTCGAGCTCTCCGTGACGAAGTATTGCTCCGTTTCCAAGACGCTGGAGGCGGCCGGTGCAACAATCACCAGCAGCGTGACCGTCCTTCCGGCCTGAACCTTCCGCCCCGCAACATATCCTTTGCAATGGTTTCGATTATTCGTACTATTGGGTGAACCGGGGGGCTCCGTTCCACACCCAGCGCAGCGCTCCCGGCACGACCAATCCCTACTATCCCTATGAGACGCTCGCACCGCTTCCTTCTCTGCTGCATCCTGGCCGTATTTTCCCTCCCCCCGCTCGCCGATGCACAGAACATCCATCCGTTCGATTCCTATGTGATCACCAATTTCACGGCGGACAACGGCCTGCCCCAGAACACGGTCGACCTGGTCGCACAGACGGCGGACGGATATATCTGGATCGGCACCTATGCGGGTCTGGCGCGGTATGACGGTATCCGGTTCATCCATTTCAACAAATCGATCACTCCGGCGTTCAAGATCAATCACGTCACCTCGCTCATCGAGGACAAGAACGGCACCGCCTGGATCGGCACGAACGGCGGCGGTGTGGTCCGCTATGCGCGCCACCGCTTCGAAAGCATCTCGGAATTCGACGGGAATGGGAAAGAGTTCATCAAATCGTTCCTGCAGGACGGGAGCGACAACATCATCGTCGGCACGGAACGCGGCGGCATCCACCGCCTGACCACCGATGACCGCGGGAATGTCCTGAGCATCACCCCCTTCACTACCCCGGACCTGCCGGTGAACTTCCTGCTCCGCTCCGTGGTGCGCGACCGCACCGGACGCATCCTGCTCGCCACCGATATCGGCCTGATCATCATCCAGAACGGCGTTTCCCGCACACTCACCACCGCGGACGGACTGCCGACCAATTCCATCACCGCACTCGCGGTCGATGCGCAGGGAGTGGTCTGGGCCGGGACCGCCATCGGACTCGTCCGCATCGACGGCACCACCGTCCGGACCTTCACCACAGCGGACGGGATGACCACCAATGCCGTCCGCACGCTCTTCCTGGACGACCACGACATCCTCTGGGTCGGTACGGACGGCGGCGGCGTGAACCGCTTCCTCGGACTGAATGCCGCGAGGATGTTCGATGCGCTGACCGCCGAGGACGGCCTCGTGAACAATTTCATCCGCACCATCTTCCAGGATTCCGAACGGAACATCTGGATCGGAACCCGGAACGGTCTCAGTCAGATCCACATCCGCAAGTTCGAACTGTACGGACGGAAGGCAGGACTGAGCGATTCATACGTCCGCTCCGTGCTGCAGGATTCCAAAGGTCGCATCTGGGTCGGCACGAACGGCAACGGTCTGAACCGGATGGACCCCTCCGGCGTGAAAGTCTGGAACTCCGAGCGACAGTTCCACAATAAATTCATCCGCGCACTGTACGAAGGAGCGGACGGCACACTATGGATCGGTACGGACGGGGACGGCGTGGTGCTCTTCAACGAATCGCTGCCTGCCGCGCGCCAGTTCCGGCGCATCACCGCTCAGCAGGGACTCACCGAGAGCTACATCCGTTCCATTCAGTCCGGATTCGAGAACGATGTCTGGATCGCCACGTATGGCGGCGGCATCACCCGTGTGAAGGGCGACTCCATCATCCCCTTCACCACCAAACAGGGACTGGCGAATGACAACGTGCTGGCGATGGTCCGAGCGAAGGATGCGATGTGGATCGGCACGAACGGCGGCGGCATCAACAAGGTCTCGCCCGCCGGCATCCGTTCCTTCACCATGAAGGAAGGTCTCTCCAACAACTTCATCCTCTCGCTGTTCGTGGACCGGGACGGTGATGTCTGGGCCGGCACGAACGGCGGCGGCATCAACCGCATCACCCCGAACGGCGTGGAGGTGTTCACCACGGCGCACGGTCTGCGCGAGGATGTCACGCTGATGATCATGGAGGACGACAACGGATACCTCTGGATCGGCGGGAACCAGGGGATCACCCGGATCAAGAAGAGCGATTTCCGCGAAGTGGCGGAGGGACGGCTCAGCAAGTTCCCCAAGATCGACTTCGGACGGTCGGACGGCCTGCAGAATGCCGAGATCAGCGGCGTCTCCAGCCCCTGCATCATCCGCTCCAAGGACGGCAAGATCTGGTTCACCACGGTCGGCGGACTCGCCTGCGTCGATCCGAACCGTCTCATCGAGGAAATGCCGGTCCTGCCGCTGCATATCGAAGAGGTACGCGCCGGGGACCGGTCCTATTATCCTGATTCCGTCATCACGCTGGAAGCGGGGATGAATTCTGTGGAGTTCCATTACACCTCGGTCAGCTACATCGCACCGGAGCGGATCCGGTTCCGGTACAAGCTCTCCGGCTACAAGGAAGAATGGGTCGATGCCGGAACCCGCCGCGCCGCCTACTATACGAACCTGGCGCCGGGCAGCTACACGTTCATCGTGAGCACCTCCACGGACGACGGAACCTGGAGCGACCATGAGGCCAAGGTCACGGTGATCATCGAACCGTTCTTCTATCAGACCGCCTATTTCGCCGTGCTGGCGGGACTCGGACTGGTACTGATCGGCGCCGGACTCTACGCACTCCGGACGGCGAATGTGCACCGTCATGCCAAGCATCTGAAATCAGTAGTGGATGAACGGACGAAGGACCTCGTCGATGCGAAGGAACGGATCGAGGTCCATCTGCAGGAAGTGGAATCAGCGCGGGACGAGCTGACGCGCAGCAACTCCCGTCTGGACAAGGCGAACAAGGAGAAGTCCGACCTGCTCGGTATCCTCTCGCACGACTTCAAGAACAAGGTGGTGAACCTGAACCATTTCGCCAAGACGATCAACGAACAGCAGCAGGATGTGGATGTGGTGAAAGAGCACGCGCATCTGATGGAGCAGACGACGCAATACATGCTCCGCCTCATCGAGGATACGCTCAGTTCCTCCGCTCTGGAGAAAGGACAGCTGGTGTTCACCAAGGCGCGCGTCGACATCGTACAGCTGACGGAGCTGGTGGTGCTGAAGAACAGGATCCAGCTGCAGCAGAAGTCGCAGACCATCGAGTTCCGCACGAATGTGGAACGGTGCGTCGTGAGCGGCAGCGAACGGTGGCTGAACGAAGCGATCGATAATCTGGTGAACAACGCCGGCAAGTTCTCCCCCTCCGGCACCGCTGTGAACGTTGCCATCGAAGCGAACGACCTGCAGGTGCGGATCATGGTGAAGGATGAGGGACCGGGGCTGACGGAAGAGGATAAGAAGCAGTTGTTCCAGCAGTTCAAGCGGCTCTCGGCTCAGCCGACCGGCGGTGAGATCTCCACCGGACTCGGGCTCGCCATCGTGCACAAGATCGCCGAGATGCACAACGGGAAGGTCTGGGCGGAGAGCGAACAGGGGAAAGGGTCGACCTTCATCATCGAGATGCCGGTGTACCGTCCGATCTGACCAGGATGTCCAGCCGGTAGCCGGTGTGCTGTTCGGACCGCAGCACCTGATAGCGCGTGCCGATCAGATGTTCGTACGGCGGGAAGAACGCATCCCCGTCCGACGCATCGTCCACCACGGTCAGATGCAACTCATCCGCACGCTCCAGCGCTGCACGGTAGACCTCTGCTCCTCCGGCGATGAACAGCACCGGCGCGCCGGACGCCAGCATCATCGCCTGCTCCCAGTCCGCAGCGACCTCCGCTCCTTCAACCGAACTCAGTGTCCGCGAGAGCACGATGGTGCGCCGTCCGTCCAGCGGACGGCCGATCGATGCGAATGTCCGTCTTCCCATCAGCAATGTGCCGCCCATCGTCACGCTGCGGAAGCGCTGCAGGTCCTCCGGCAGCCGCCACGGCAGTGCGCCGTTGCGGCCGATCACCCGGCGGCGGTTCATGGCTGCGATGATGATGGTCCGCATGGCGTTCCGGTCACTTCCCCTTCCCTTCGATCACGATCACGAACTCCCCTTTGAGTTCCTCCTTCTCGAACCGCGCGGCCAGGACCGGTGCCGTTCCGTGGAAGATCTTCTCATCCGGCATCGTCAGGTCGAACGCCACGCAGACGCGGCGGGCGGTGCCGAACACATCGGCGATATCCTTCATCAGCGGGACCAGCCGGTACGGCGTATCCATCAGGATGATCGTCCGCAGTTCCTTCCGGAGCTGCTGCAGTTCGGTGATGCGGCGGGGACGCTTCGGGGAGAGCCAGCCGTAATAGACGAACTGGTCGATGGAGAATCCGGAGACGGTCAGGGCCGGCATCAGGGACGATGCGCCGGGGATCGGAACGACGGTCACCCCCTGCTCCACCGCTTTGCGGACGAGCAGCTGTCCGGGGTCGGAGAAGACCGGCGTTCCGCAGTCGGAGACGACCGCCACATTCTTGCCGTTCTTCAGGTGGTCCAGGATGATGAAGGTGGCCGCCGTCTCGTTGTGCTCATTGAGGCTCTCCACCGGTTTCTCGATGCCGAAATGCCGGAGCAGACGGCTCCCTTCCTTCCGTTCCTCGTAGACGATGATGTCGGCATTCTTCATCGTTTCGATCGCGCGGAAGGTCATATCCTGCAGGTTGCCGATCGGCGTCGCGACCAGATAGAGTTTCCCGTTCATGCCTCCTCCTTCTCCTCCGCCGCGTCGGTCGTCAGTTCCTTCTTCCGGTTCATCTCCCATTCCTTCACCGAGACGATGATGATCGCTGCGGCAGGGATGGCGATGAGCAGACCGATGAAGCCCAGGAAGTACCCGAAGATGAAGAGGGAGAAGATGAGCAGCACCGGATGGAGTCCGATCTTGTTCCCGATGATGCGCGGGGTGAGCACGTAGTTCTCGATGATGTGCAGCACGCCGAGGAACGACACGGTGGAGATCACCGGCAGGGAGATGGAGCCCATGCTGAGCGACGCCACGAACGCAGAGACGCAGAGGATGGTGATGAACCCGAAGTACGGCACGAAGAAGAGGAAGCCGGAGAGGATGCCGAGCACCAGCGGATACTGGATGCCGATGATCCAGAGTCCGATCGTCACCGTCACACCGTCGATGATGGCGATGATGGTCGTACCGCGGATATAGCGGCCGAGGATCTCGTCCACCCGGTGATAGAACTGTACGGACTGCGCGCGGCGCTTCCGCGGGACGAGCATCTTGATCCGGTGCCGGACGAGCGGGAAGTCCTTCAGCAGGAAGAAAGTGAGGAACGGGATGATGATGATGTTCACGATGCCGGAGACGATCACCTGCAGTCCGCTCACAATACCGAACGTCCCTTTCAGGATCCCCTTGAGGATGTCCTCCACGCGCGGCGCGATGGAGTTGGTGAGCATCGTCCGCAGCTGGTCGGCGGAGATGCCGTACTTCTGCAGCGCTTTGATGAAGCGGCCGTCCAGCACCCATTCCACGAACTGCGTGGAGATGGTGCCGATCGCCTGCAGGATCCCTTCGAACTGTCCGATGATGTGCGGCAGGCCGAGCACGATCAGCACGATCAGGACCGCGATGCTGATCAGGATGATGAACACCGCCGAACTCCAGCGCGGGATCCTCCAGGTATTCTCCAGCCGCGTCACCACCGGATGCAGCAGGTACGCCAGCACCAGCGAGAGGACGAACGGCGAGAGGATCTCATCGATGGTGGCGAAGAGCCAGAGCAGGAAGAGCGCCGTGGCCAGCACCATGATGTTCTTCGCCACCGGGAATCCCCGGAGCGGATAGAGCAGGAAGAGGATCGCGCCGGCAATGATGAACGGAGAACCGAACGCCTGCAGTGCATAAAGCAGCGTCAGAAGCAGCACGAGTCCGGTGCCAATGACGAGCATCTCCGGTATGCCGGGGATGCCGGACGGTTCCGGTTCCGGTGCCGGGACCGGCGGCGGTACAGCGGACTGTTTGGATCGAGTGGGACGGGGCATGGTGGTGTCCGATCAGTGAGTGGTCGTTCCGGTGTGGCCGAACCCGCCAGCACCGCGTTGCGTCGATGTCAGTTCTCCGGCTTCCTCCCATTGCACCCGTTCGTACCGGGCCACGACCATCTGTGCGATCCGGTCCCCCCGCCGCACCGTGAACGGTTCCGTGCCGAAGTTCGTCAGGATCACTTTCACCTCCCCCCGGAAGTCGGAGTCGATGGTGCCGGGCGCATTCATGATGCCGATGCTGTGCTTCACCGCCAGTCCGCTCCGCGGCCGCACCTGCGCTTCGAACCCGGTCGGGATCTCCATGGAGAATCCGGTCGGCACCAGGACGGTCATGCCGGACGGAATGGTCATCGGTTCCGCAACGGCCGCATGGATGTCCATCCCGGCGGACCCTTCGGTCGCATAACCGGGCAGTGGAACGTCCTGAGTGGCATCGGAGAGGCGGCTGATCCGTATTTTCAGAGGGGTCATGGGAATGATTCAAGTATCGGTTGAGGTGAATGGGATAGGAGCGATAATCTTCCCAAATTTCGTCTATTTTGATGGATTTTCAAAGATAATAAATTGTTACCGGACGGATTATTGACTTACCACCCCTTTTTTTGTTTATTTGAACTGAGCTGCTGTCCTTCACCCTGTAACCTACTCCGCGCATGTCCACCTTTGACCACGACAATTTCGAAGATGATTTTGAGGGCGATTCCTCCCCCCGGCGGGACCGGAATGAGGAGATCGAACGGTTCAAGGAACTGCTGCGCCGCGGCGGGAACGGACTGAAGAGTATCGAAGCGCTGGAAGAGATCATCAGTTATTGCTTCGAGAAGGAGAAATTCGACGAAGCGCTGACCTTCGCCGCGCAACTGGTGGAGTACGCCCCCTATTCGTCCGATTCCTGGATGAAAAAAGGGATGGTGCTGAACAATCTTTTCCGGTATCAGGAAGCGCTGGAGTGTTACGACCAGGCCATCGCGCTGAACCCGAACGACAGCGACCTGTTCATCAACCGGGGCATCACGCTGGACAACGCCAACCGGAACGACGAGGCCCGCGCCCTGCTCGACGAGCGCGTGCGGCGCTATCCGGACAACAAGTACGACCGCTACAACCTCGGCGTGTTCCTGCTGAAGGACAACAAGTTCGAAGGGGCGGTCAACGAGTTCAAGGCGGTGCTCGCCATCGATCCGGCCTTCAGTTCGGCCGTCTATAACCTCGCCGCCACCTACGTCAACTGGGGCGTGGCAGAGCAGGAGGAGCTGAAGAAGGCGGGCAAGGAGGACGACAAGTCCTACCAGGCCAAGTACAAAGAGGCCATCCCGTTCCTTGAAAAGGTCATCGAAGAGAAGCCGAACGACGTCCAGATCCTGGAACTGCTGGGTCAGGTGTACGCGAATCTCGGCATGGCCGACAAGGCCAAGGCGGCCTACGACAAGGCGGATGCCGTCCGCCAGGGCAAGAACTGATCCACCACCGCGTGCCGCGGCGTCCACACCGGGCGCCGCGGCACCGTCATTATCAGGGGGAACCGCATGAGCGCACCGCAGCAGCCGCAGGGGCAGCAGATCAACATCGAACTGAGCGAGAAGGAGGCCGAAGGCATCTACTCCAACCTCGCCATCATCAATCACACGCCCGCCGAGTTTGTGATCGATTTCGTGCGGCTCTTTCCCGGCGCGCCGAAGGCGCGGGTGCAGGCGCGCGTCATCATGACGCCGCAACACGCCAAATCATTCGTGCGCGCGTTGCAGGAAAACATCGACAAGTATGA
>JABWAK010000075.1 GCA_013361065.1 Bacteroidota bacterium | reverse complement strand
AGATCACCGTGGCGGAGGAGGTCGGCGTCGGCGCGCGCGGCGGCTACTACGAGCAAAGCGGCTGCTTGCGCGACATGATCCAGAACCACACCATGCAACTGCTGGCGCTCACGGCGATGGAGCCGCCGGGCTCGCTCGCGGCGGAGGCGATCCGCGACGAAAAGGTGAAGGTGCTGAAGGCGATCCAGCCGCTGACGATCGGACCGGCGGGCGACGTCGCGCGGGCGCAGTACGCCGCGGGCATGATCGGCGGCAGGGCGGTGCCCGGCTACCTCGAGGAGGAGGGCATCGCGGCGCAATCCAACACCGAGACTTACGCCGCCCTCCGCCTCTCGATCAACAACTGGCGCTGGCAGGGCGTGCCGTTCTACCTGCGTTCCGGCAAGCGGCTCGCGCGGCGGGTCTCGGAGATCGCGATCAATTTCCGCCGGCCGCCGGGCACCCTTTTCGCCGGCGAGACCGCGCGCTTCGACCTCGCGGCCAACACGCTGTCGTTCCAGATCCAGCCCGACGAGGGGCTCAGCCTCATCCTCAACACCAAGGTGCCCGGCCTCGAGACCCGCACGCAGCCGGTGAAGATGAGCTTCCGCTACGCCACCACGTTCGGTTCCAACACCGCCGAGGCCTACGAGCGGCTCGTGCTCGATGCGATGGTGGGCGACGGCACGCTCTTCATCCGCGGCGACGAGGCGGAGGCGTCGTGGCGGCTCTATACGCCGGTGCTCGACTACTGGCGCAGCGTGGGGCGCACCGGGATGGATGCCTACCCCGCGGGCGGCTGGGGGCCGCCGAGCTCGGACGCCCTGCTCGCCCGGCAGCACCACGTCTGGCGGCAGCCATGAGCCATGCCAGCGATCTTCGACGCGCTGCCCGGCCTTGAAGTGCCGGTCGATTCGATCCGGCGCAGCCTCGCCAAGCTGTGGTCCGACGGGGCCGCGGCGGGGCGTCCCGTGCTGGAGGCGGACGACGCCAAGGCGACCCAGGTGAATTTCGTGCTGCACCTCGGGCTCAACACCACGCCCGAGGATGCCGCGGCGCAGTTCGCCACCGTCGTGCGTTTCTCCCGCCGCTATCCCGGGCGGGTGGTGGTGTTGTGTCCGCGCCATGAGGATGTGCCGGCCCCGGAGATTCGGGCGAAGATCTACGGCGAGTGTTTCCTGGGCCGGTCGAAGTCCGACAAACGCTGCGTCGAGTTCGTGATGCTCAGCTACTCGCGCAGCGCGCGTCCGTTCCTGGAAAACCAGGTGTCGATCTGTCTCTCGACCGACCTGCCGCTCTATTACTGGGCGCATCGTTTTTCGGCGAGCGGCCGGCTGGCCGATTACCGTTATCTCCTCGGCCGGGCGAAGCGGGTGATGATCGACAGCGCCATCGCGCCGCCCGATGCGCTGACCTACCCGTGGCCGAATCCCAAGGCGACGCGCGACCTCGTCTACTGCCGGCTCCTCCCCGTGCGCCAGAGCATCGGCCAGTTCATCCGTTGTTTCGTAGGTGATGGAGATACGGTCGGTCACTTCGAACCCGGAATCCTTCCGCAAGTTCTGAATACGACTGACGAACTCACGCGCAAGTCCTTCCACGCGCAGCTCGGGAGTGATCTCCGTATCGAGCGCGACGGTCACCTTCCCGTCCGACTCCACGATCCAGCCCTTGATCTCCTCCGCCACGATCTCCACATCCTCATGCAGGATGGTGACCGCGTTCCCTTCGACCGTGATCTCTACGGTACCGTCCCCGTTCAACACGGCGATCTGTGCCGGCGTGAACGTGCGGATGACCTCGGCCACTTTCGCCGTCGATTTGCCGTACTTATTCCCCAGCACGCGGAAGTTCGGTTTGATCTTGTACTTGATGATGTCCTGATCGATCTTCGCGTCGAGCGCTTTCACGTTGATCTCGTCCAGGATGACATCCTCCACCGATTTCAGCAGCGCGAATTCCGCCTGATCCTTCACCGGCACCAGGATCTTCAGCAGCGGCTGACGGACTTTGATGTTGGATTTCATCCGCATGGCGCGAACGATGCCGACGATGCGGATGGCGCGGTCCATGCGTGCTTCGAGCGCCGGATCGATCGCCGCCTCGTTCACCTCCGGCAGCATCGCCAGATGGATGGAGAGGTGCTTCTCTTTCTTCGTTGCGCCGTTCAGGTTGCGGTAGATCTCTTCCGCCAGGAACGGTGCGATCGGCGCGGTCATTTTGATGATGGTATCGAGACATTCATACAGCGTCTGATACGCCGCGGTCTTGTCCTTCCCTTTCTCGCTCTTCCAGAACCGGCGCCTATTGCGGCGCACGTACCAGTTGGAGAGATTGTCCAGCGTGAAGTCCGTGATGGCACGGGACGCACGGGTCAGATCGTACTCGTCCATGTACTGACGGTATTCCTTCACCAGCGAATTGAGCGCGCTGATGATCCAGCGGTCGATCTCGGAACGCTCCGCCACCGGCACCGTCGGTTCGGAATGGTCGAACCCGTCGATGTTGGCGTAGAGCGCAAAGAAGGAGTAGGTGTTCACCAGTGTGCTGAAGAACTTCCGCTGCACTTCCACGATACCGTCCTCATCGAACAGCGTGGGGCGCCAGACCGGGGACTGCGATACCAGATACCAGCGGGTGGCATCGGCGCCGTACTTCGTGATGAGACCGAACGGGTCGACCGTGTTCCCTTTGGATTTGGACATCTTCTGTCCGGTCTTATCCAGAATGAGCTCATTCACCAGCACATTCTTGTAAGCCGGTTTATCGAACAGGAACGTACCGATGGAATGCAATGTATAGAACCATCCGCGCGTCTGGTCGATCCCTTCGGAGATGAAATCGGCAGGATACGCGCTGTCGAAGATCTCTTTGTTCTCGAACGGATAGTGCCACTGAGCGAACGGCATGGCGCCGGAATCGAACCAGACGTCGATGAGTTCCGGGGTCCGTTTCAGATAGCCGCCGTTGGCGGAACGGAAGACCAACTTGTCCACAGTCGGTTTATGCGGGTCAAGCGTCTTGATATCGGCTTCCGTGAACATCCGTCCGGACGGTTTCCCTTGTTCATCCAGCCACTCTGCTCCGACGAGCTCTGCGAAGCTGCCGACGCATTTCATCTCTTTGCCGTCCTCGGAGAGCCAGATGGGAAGCGGTGTGCCCCAATACCGGTCGCGGGACAATGCCCAGTCCTTGTTCTCTTCCAGCCAATTGCCGAACCGTCCTTCGCCGACCTCTTTCGGAATCCAGTTGATCTGCTTGTTCAGGTCGATCATCCGCTGCGCATACTTGGTGGTGCTGATGTACCACGATGTGCGCGCGTAATAGAGCAGCGGGGACGAGCAGCGCCAGCAGTGAGGATAACTGTGCAGGTACTGTTCCTTCTTGTAGAGGATGCCGCGCACCTTCAGGTCCTGGATGATGTCCGCATCCGCATCCTTCACGAACTTTCCCTGGAACTGCGTGACGGCCGGTTCGAACTCGCCGGACTTGTTCACCGGATGGATGGTCGGCAGTCCATGCTTGCGGCAGGTCTGATAGTCATCTTCGCCGTACGCGGGAGCCATATGGACGATACCGGAACCGGAATCGGTCGTGACGAAGTTCCCTTCGATCACGTACCATCCTTTTTCCGCCACCGTGTGGAAATTATAGATGCGCTCGTACTCTTTGCCGACGAGTTCTTTTCCCTTGAACTCGGCAACGATCGTGTATTTCTCCTTCAGCACTTCCAGCCGCGCTTTCGCCATGATCAGGAACTCTCCGGTCGGCACGGTCGATTCGCCTTCCGCTGCGAGCAGTTCCACCTTCACATAGTCGATCTCCGGATGCACCGCGAGCGCAACGTTCGCAATGAGCGTCCAGGGAGTGGTCGTCCAGACGAGGAATGCGGTGTTCGATTCCCCTTTCACTTTCAATTTGATGTAGACGCTCGGATCCTTCACATCCTTGTATCCGAGAGCGACCTCGTGGGAGGAGAGCGGCGTTTCGCAGCGCGGACAGTACGGCTGGATCTTGTAGCCGCGGTAGATCATCTCCTTGGTGTAATACTGCTTCAGCGCCCACCAGATCGATTCGATATAGTTGTTCTCGAACGTCACGTACGGATCGTTCAGGTCGACCCAGTATCCCATCTCGCGCGTCATCCGTTCCCAGTCCGTCTTGTACTTCCACACGGACTCGCGGCAGAGCTGGTTGAACTTCTCCACGCCGTACGCAACGATCTCATCCTTATGCTTGATGCCGATCTGCTTCTCCACTTCGATCTCCACCGGCAGACCGTGCGTATCCCAACCTGCTTTGCGGTGCACCTGATATCCGCGCATGGTCTTGTAGCGGCAGAAGGCATCCTTCAGCGTCCGCGCCATCACATGGTGGATGCCGGGACGGCCGTTGGCCGTGGGTGGTCCTTCGTAGAAGGTGTACAGGGGTTTTCCGCTGCGGGACGTGATCGATTCTTCGAAGATCTTGTTCTCTTCCCAGAATTTCAGGTTCGCTTTTTCAACGTCGGAATAGTTGATCTTATCGGTCAGTTCTTTGAACATACTGCTACAATCTCGCGACTACTTCTTTCATGATGGAGGTCAGTTTAGGTTCTGCGGCATTCGCCACGGCGATCACTTCCTGCAGGGAGACCGGTTTCAGCGCATCGGGGAAACATTCGTCGGTCATGATGGAGAAACCGAGAACCCGCATGGACTGGTGGGCCGCCACGATCACTTCCGGCACGGTGGACATGCCGACCACATCGGCACCGATGCCGCGCAGGAAGCGGTATTCGGCTCGGGTCTCCAGATTCGGCCCGGAAACGGCCACAAATACCCCTTTTTGCAAGCGTATCTTCTGGTCCAGCGCCACCTTCTCGGCCAGCGCGATCAGTTCGTGCGTGTACGGTTCGGTCATATCCGGGAAGCGGGGACCGAGCGTATCGTCGTTGTGTCCGATGAGCGGATTGTCGCCGAGCAGATTGATATGGTCGGTAATGAGCATGATATCCCCTTTGGTGAAGAGAGGATTCATGCCGCCGGCCGCGTTGGAGATGAGCAGCGTGTTCACGCCGAGCGCTTTCATCACGCGCACCGGGAAGGTCACCTGCTGCATGGTGTACCCTTCGTAATAATGGAAACGTCCCTGCATCGCCACGATGCTCTTGCCGCCGAGCGTACCGAAGATGAGCTTCCCTTTATGGGACTCGACGGTGGAGACGGGAAAATGCGGGATCTCGGAGTAATCGATCACGATCTCGGCCGCGATCTCCTTCACCAGGCCGCCGAGGCCGGTGCCGAGGATGATGCCGACCGAAGGAGCGGCGGATGTTTTGGTGCGGAGGAACTTCACCGCATCGTCGATCTGTGCACGGAGTGGTGTCATGAGAGTTTCTTCAATACTTCATCGATCTGGAAATGGTCCCGGCCGGTCCCCTGGCTCTGGTCCCGCTTGTTGCCGTCATCATCCGCTTCGAGCGCTTTGATCAGTTCCACTTCGGAATTGAGCAGCACTTTCAGGCGGCTGACGAGCGCTTCTTTCTTCGCGCGCAGGTTCGTCACTTCCTCTTTCGCGCGCATCACTTCCATCCGCGCATGGTCCACGATCTGGCTCGCCTTCAGCTCCGATTCCTGGATGATCAGCTCCCCTTCCTTCCGCGCATTGTCGATGGTCCGCGCGCTGTTCTCCTGCGCCTGCATCAGCACCTGCTGGAGGTCGCGTTCCTTCTGCTTGTAATCACGCAGCTGCACTTCGCTTTCGATCGCCTGTTCCCGCATCTCCTTGATCTGCTTCACCATATCGGCGAACTCCGCGGAGAGGGTGTCCAGGAATGCATCCACTTCCACCGTGTCGTACCCGCGCAGGACCTTCTTGAACTCCTGTTTCTTGATGTCGAGCGGCGTCAGTTTCATGGTGCCTCCGTTATGTGTGGGACTGTGTGGTTCGTGAGCCGAAGATCGCCGTTCCGATGCGGACCATCGTGGAGCCTTCAGCGATCGCAGCAGTATAATCGTGGGTCATCCCCATGGAAAGAACTTCCAGCGGTGCCGACCCGATCCCCTGCCTGTTCGCTTCCTGGAACAGTTCGCGCAGTGTGCGGAACGCTGTACGGGATGCACCGGCATCGTCGGTGAACGGTCCGATGGTCATCAGGCCGTTCAGACGGATATTCGGGAACCGGACGATACGTTTGAGAAGATCGAGCGCCTGTTCCGGCTTCACACCGTACTTGGTCGCTTCAGCGGAAGTGTTCACCTCTGCCAGCACCTCGATCGTCCTGCCCGTCCTGGCTGCACGCTTATCGATCTCCGCAGCCAATCCTTCACTGTCCACTGAATGGATAAGATGGACCCAGTCAGCGATATATTTCACTTTGTTGCTCTGCAGGTGACCGATGAAATGCCAACGGATGCCGGACTGCAGTAACGCCTCACGCTTTTCCGTCAGCTCCTGCACGTAATTCTCGCCGAAATCCATTATTCCGGCCTGCATCGCTGCGGTGACCGCATCGGCCCCGAACGTCTTGCTGACCGCGATCAATTTCACATCATCGGGGTTCCTGCCGGCCTGGATCGCCGCTTTTTTTAGATTTTCCCCAATATTTTGAATGTTTTCGGCGATCATCCTTAAAGAATAAGTAGAAATATAAATCATTATCACGGTAAAAACAATAAACTTCACTCACCGGGGTATTCGTTGTGACCGCTGTTCAAACCTGGGAATTCGCTGATTCTTGTAAAGAATTGCTGTTTTCAACGATCCGTTCAGGTATCCTTTAAAAACGCGCGGTCCCCGAACATCGGGGACCACGGTACAGTGAACGATGCCTCTGTATTACTGTTTCCTGCTGCTCTTCCGGGCCTTTTTGGCAGCCGAATCCTTCTGAACGGCCTCTGTCGATTTCACGGTCAGGACGGGACAATGTGCGGTCCGCACGACCCGTTCCGCCACGCTGCCAAGCAGGACGTGCTGGATGCCGGTCCGGCCATGGGTGCTCATCACGATCATATCCACGCTGTTCTGATTGGCATACTGCACGATCGATTGGGCCGCATTCCCTTCGGTGATGACCGTTTTGAACGGTCCGGTGAAGAGCGGTTTGAACTGCGCAGCGAACTCCTTCAGACGCTTCCGTTCGAACGCCAGGATCTCCTCGCGGAATTTGTCGAAGGTGAGATCCACGGTGTGGTAGGCAACGGTCGGCAGATTGTCCACGCTGTAGAAAAGGATGATGCCGGCCTTCTCCTTCTTCGCCAGCCAGGCGGCATATTCCATGGCGGAATAGGATGCCACGGAAAGATCGGTCGTGACCATGATGTTCTTGACGGTGACCATACTGTGTTCCTTTCTCGGCAGGATCAGGGATTCTCCTCTGCCATGTGCTGCAGTTCTTCGCGCACTTTCGTCATGCGGGAGTTGACCTCCTGCATCGTCTTCCGGATCTTCGCATAGTCCAGCGGATACTGCGGGTGTTCTGCATAGTACTGCAGCACCCGCTCCATCTCATAGGAAAGCTCCTCGATCGCCAGTTGTTCGGTGATGATCGGAGCGATGGTGTTCTTCCCGATCGCCATTATGATCCGCCCTTTGTACTGTTGGACATACTGTTCCAACGCTCCAGTTCCTCCCGGACGGAGGGATGGGCGATGGCAATGAGCGCCTCGGCCCGCTGCCGCAGCGTCTTCCCCTTGAGCAGAGCGATACCGTACTCCGTCACCACATACTCCACATCGCCGCGCGTGGTGACCACACCGGCCCCCTGCTTCAGGGTGGTGGTGATGCGGGAGAACCCGCCTTTGGACATGGAGGGCAGGGCGATGATCGCCTTACCGTTCCGTGATGCGCAGGCACCCCGGACGAAATCGAGCTGTCCGCCGAATCCGCTGTAGATCTTCGTACCGATGGAATCGGCGCACACCTGACCGGTCAGATCGACCTCGATGGCGGAGTTGATGGAGACCATCTTCTCGTTCTGCGCGATGATGAACGGATTGTTCGTCAGTTCGGTCGGCATCAGTTTCAGTTCGCGGTTATGGTCCGCGAAATCGTACAGCTGTTTGGAGCCGAGGATGAACGTGGCAATGGAATAGCCGGGATGGAGCGATTTCTTCTTATTGGTGATGATCCCCTTCAGCATCATATCCATCATGCCGTCCGAGAACATCTCCGTGTGCACACCAAGGTCCTTCTTGCCGTCCAGCGCACTCATCACCGCATTCGGGATGCCGCCGATGCCCAACTGCAGCGTCGACCCGTCCTCGATGAGCGGTGAGATATACTCCGCGATCTTGAGTTCGATCTCTCCCACTTCCGGACGCGCCAGTTCGAACAATGCTTCGGTCCGCTCCACGAAGTAGTGAATCTTGGAGACCGGCACGAGCGATTCACCGTACGTGAACGGCACATTCTCGTTCACCTGGGCGATGACCACCTTCCCCGTTTCGATAGCGGCACGCGAGGCAGCACACTCCACGCCGAGACTGATGAACCCGTCGCTGTTCGGCGGCGAGACCATCACATAGACGACATCGAGCGGGATGATATTCTTATAGAAGAGGGACGGGATCTCGCCGAGGAACACCGGCAGATAATCCGCCGTATGCGCCTGGATCGCCTTCCGGTCCGCCCCGCCGACGAAGAACGAAACGTGGCGGATATGGTCCCGCATGTCCGGCTGGTTGAACGGATCGGTCCCCATCAGCAGCAGATGGTAGACCGAGACATTCTTCAGTTCACTCTTGCGCTGGGCGAGCACCTCCAGGAACGACTTCGGCGATGCCGCGTTGCCGCTCACGAAGACATTGTCCCCGGAGTAGATGAGTGCCGCTGCATCCTCCATGCTGATGCATTTGGAGCGGTAGATGCTGTTCCATACCGGACGCTGCTGGATCCGTTCATTGCCTGATTCGACGACTGACATCATAAGGAACCTGTTCGTTCTTTCGTTCGTAGTTATTGACGGTCGGTCAGCTGGAAGCTGAACTTGATGGCCACCCAGACCTGCACCGGACCGCTGTTCATGATGGCGGGAGTGAACTGGTACCGCATCGCCGCCGTGATCGCTGCATCACTGAAGATGTCCGTCCCGCCGTCCTTGATCACGACCGCTTTCCTCGCTTTCCCGGTCTTGTCGACCAGGATCTTCACCCACACGGTGCCTTCCATACCGGAGCGCCGTGCGATCTCCGGATAGACCGGCTTCTCTGCATACACCACCTGCGGTGCTTTCTCCACCGGGACGAACTCGTTCATCCCCGGTTCGTCATTCTCGATGACGACATCGTTCTGGATCTCGATGCTCTCCCCGACGCCGGCCCCTTCACCGGTCAGCGGACCGGAGACGGCGCTCATCTCTTCCTGGGTGGCGATGGTCTGTTCCGGATTGATCTCTGCGTCCGGTACCGGCACCGGTGTGCCGATGGTCGGTTTCCCGATCTTCGCCACACCCACCACCGGGGCGGAAAGCGAATTGGTGATGGAGGGGGGCGGACCGAGCTCGCTGTACTTCATGATCCGGAGCCGGATCATCGGCGCTTCTTCCTCCATCGAACGGTAGTATTCCATTCCGTAGTAGAGGCCGAGCAACGCGCAATGGAACAATGCAGAGATGAGCAGTCCGCGCTCAAGATTGATCCCCAGCAGCCGTTTCAGTTCGTTCCGTGCCTGCGGAACGGAATACGGTCCCGGCGAATACGCCGGCAGGATCGTGTGCTTGGTGTGGAACTTGAATGGTAACGGATGATGAAATGACAGGTTCATACCGTCCTCCTTTCCCCAACCTCACGTATAAAATGCAAAGAGTGTACCGCAGGAAATCCCGTAAATCGAACGGAATTCACCGGATTTCGAAGGATGGATTTTAAAAGGTGGGAAAAAGAATGGGTGTTTCTTAAACGTGGGAGCGTGATATCTGACAGAATGGTCGGGTTGCCGGTACTGGTGTCCGGCAACCCGACACTCTCAGGAGCGTGTGCGGATCAGAACTCCGGCGCCATCTCCCATTTCTCCGGCGAACGCCAGAGCTGCGAGAGGAGCATGTCGCGCATGAGCATGAACTCCTTCGGAAGACGGTCGTACAATTTGATGAAGAGTTCCTCGTGGGAAAGGATCTCCTTCTTCCAGAGTTCCTTATCGATCGCCATCAGTTCATAGAACTGTTCTTGCGAGATATCGTGCCAGCCGGTGAAGTCCATATCCTCGTACCGCGGCATCCAGCCGATGGGACTCTCGATCGCGAACGCCTGACCATGCACGCGTTCCACGATCCACTTGAGCACCCGCATGTTGTCGCTGAAGCCCGGCCAGAGGAAGTTGCCCTGGGCATCCTTGCGGAACCAATTCACATTGAAGATCCGCGGCGGATTGTAGATCTCGCGCCCGATCTTCAGCCAATGATTGAAGTAATCACCCATGTGATATCCAGCGAACGGCAGCATCGCGAACGGATCGCGGCGGACCTCACCGGTCGCGCCGACCGCAGCGGCGGTCGTTTCGGACCCCATGGTGGCCGCCATATAGACGCCGAAGTTCCAGTTGATGGCCTGCGTGATGAGCGGGATGGTAGTGCTGCGACGGCCTCCGAAGATGAAGGCGCTGATCGGCACCCCTTCCGGATTCTCCCATTCCTTATCGATGCAGGGACACTGATGCGCCGGTGCCGTGAACCGGGCGTTCGGATGGGCTGCTTTCCTGCCGCTTTCCGGCGTCCAGGAATTCCCCTGCCAGTCGGTCAGCTTCGCCGGCGGCGTCTTGGTCATCCCTTCCCACCAGACATCCCCATCCTCGGTGAGCGCAACATTGGTGAAGATGGTGTTCCTGGTAATAGCCGCCATCGCATTGGGATTGGTCTTCTCGGACGTACCGGGAGCGACGCCGAAATATCCCGCCTCTGGATTGATGGCATGCAGACGTCCGTCATGCCCCGGTTTGATCCAGGCGATATCGTCACCGACGGTCGTTACCTTCCAGCCGGAGAACGATTTCGGGGGGATGAGCATGGCGAAGTTGGTCTTGCCGCAGGCGCTCGGGAATGCCGCCGCCACGTACGTCTTCTGACCTTCCGGCGATTCCACGCCGAGGATGAGCATATGCTCCGCCAGCCAGCCTTCATCGCGCGCCATGGAGGAAGCGATGCGGAGAGCGAAGCATTTCTTGCCGAGCAGTGCGTTGCCGCCGTACCCGCTACCGTAGGACCAGATGCTGTGCTCCTCCGGGAAATGGACGATGTACTTATGGTCCTTGTTGCACGGCCACGGCACATCCTTCATTCCCCCGGTGAGCGGCATTCCGACGGAGTGGACGCACGGCACGAAATCGCCCTGCTCGCCCAGTACATCGTACACTGCTTTGCCCATGCGCGTCATGATGCGCATGTTGGTGACCACATACGGTGAATCAGAGATCTCAACGCCGATATGCGCGATCTTGGAACCGAGCGGTCCCATGCTGAACGGGATCACGTACATCGTCCGCCCGACCATGCAGCCGTCGAACAGTTTGTTCAGCGTTACTTTCATCTCCTTGGGATCGACCCAGTTGTTCGTCGGACCGGCATCCTGGCGGCGTCTGCTGCAGATGAAGGTCCTGTCCTCTACGCGGGCAACATCGGACGGGTCTGACAGGGCGAGATAGCTGTTGGGGCGTTTCTTCGGATCGAGCCGGCGGAAGGTGCCGCTGCGGACCATCGACTCGCACAGTTCATCGTATTCCTTCTCCGATCCGTCGCACCAGACGACCGCATCCGGTTTGGTGAGCGCGGCGATCTCCTTGACCCATTGTTTCAGACGTTCGTGTTTCACGTAGGAGGGTATTTCCATGGTGCGTTCCTTCGGGATGTTGGAAGAGGGGAATTATATCGCACTGATAGTACGATTAATTCCCCGCGAATTCAACGGACAAAAAACGTAGCGGAAACGGAGGATTTACTTCTCTTTCAGCGGTATTCCCAGTTCTTCGAACTTCCGGTAGAGGGTGGACAGGCTGAGTCCGAGATCCTTCGCCACCTTCTCCTTGTCACCGGAATGGTTCTTCAGTTTCTGTTCGATGTAGCGGCGTTCGAACATGTGCACGGCATCCTTCAGGGACTGCGAGGAATAATCGATCACGGAGATCTGTGCGCTCGCCTGCAGTTCCTCCGGCAGATGGTGCACATCGATCATCTCCGCATCGCAGAAGATCATGGCGCGTTCCACGATGTTCTGCAGTTCGCGGATCTGGCCTTTCCATTGATGGTTCACCAAGGCGCTCATCGCCTGATTGGTGATCCCTTTGATCGACTTCCCCATCTCGGTGCGGAACTTGGAGATGAAGGAATTGACGAGGAGCGGGATGTCCTCCGAGCGTTCGTTCAGTTCCGGCAGATGGATCTCCACGACATTCAGCCGGTAGAAGAGGTCCTCGCGGAACTTCCCTTTGGCGATCTCATCCTTCAGATTGCGGTTGGTGGCGGCGACGATGCGGACATTGATAGGAAGGGTCTCGTTGCTCCCCACCGGGGTGATCTCGCGCTGTTCCAGTGCGCGGAGCAGTTTCGGCTGCAGATGGAGCGGCATCTCGCTGATCTCATCGAGCAGGAGCGTCCCGCCCTCGGCAGCTTTGAATGCGCCCTCTTTATCGCTGGTCGCACCGGTAAACGAGCCCTTTTTATGGCCGAACAGCTCACTTTCAAAGAGGGTTTCGACGATAGCGCCGCAGTTGATGGCGTGGAACCGTTTGGCGTTCCGCTTGCTGTGGGTGTGGATGGCCCGGGCGACCAGTTCCTTCCCCGTTCCGCTCTTGCCGGTGATGAGCACTGTGCCGTCGGTCGGAGCGACCTTCTGGATGTCCGAGAAGACCTTCTTCATGACATCGCTGTGTCCGACGATATTGGAGAAATCGTACTTGCGGTTCAGTTCCTGCCGGAGCAGCGTGTTCTCCAGGGACAGGTCCTTGTGGTCGAACAATTTCTTGATCCGGATGAGCAGTTCGTCGAACTCGATCGGTTTCAGGATGTAGTCGTACGCCCCTTTCCGCAGTGCGGAGACCGCCGTCTCAACGGAGGCATAGGCCGTGATCATGATGACGAACGTATGCGGATACCGTTCGGCGATCCGTTCCAGCAGCTCGGGTCCTCGCAGCTCCGGCATCTCGATGTCCGTGATGACCAGATCGAACATGTTCTCGTTGAGCAGCTTCAGCGCAACAGCGCCGTTCTCGGCCTTCCGGACGAAGAATCCCTCCTTCTCCAATACGAATCCGATCGAATCACGGATGATCTCTTCATCATCCACCACCAGGATCTTCTTTTTCATCTACATTCCTTTTATCGGTAATCGAACAACGAACGTGGTACTCTTCCCCTCTTCGCTCTCCACCTGGATGTCACCGCCGAAGTTGCGGATGATGCCCAAGCTGACCCACAATCCCAGACCGGTCCCTTTTCCCACCTCTTTCGTGGTAAAGAACGGGTCGAAGATCTTCCCGATGTTCTTTTCGGCAATTCCCGTGCCATTGTCCGTTATGCTAATTTCGACTTTTTCGTCCGATTGTTTTGTCAATATTGCGATTGCGGGGTCGGAAATTCCCATACTTGCGTCTACCGCATTCATCAGGATATTGAGGAAAACCTGCAATAGCTGGTCATGCACGGCGTGGACGAACGGCAGGTTCTCCTCCAGGGCCACATTGAACCGGATGGTCCGGGTCTTCTTACCGTATTGGACGATGTTGATCGCTTCCCGCAGGACGAGATTCACGCTCACATCCTTCACCTCATGACTGGAAGGTCGGGAGAAGTCGACCAGTTCACGGAGGATCTTGGCGATCCGGTTGATCTGGTTCTTCACCAGTTCCAGCTTCTCGTGGACGAACTCGTCGCTGGACTGCATCTGCACCACCTGCACCAGGGATGAGATGGAGGTGAGCGGGTTCCCCACCTCGTGGGCGATACCGGCAGCGAGCGTTCCGAAGGTCTCCATCTTCTGGGAGCGGACCACCTGACGTTCGAGGATCTTCTGATCGGTGATGTCGCGGTGCGCGCCGAGGAATCCGATCACCTTCTTCTGTTCATCCACGATGGGCGAGATGACCAGTTCGGTGTGGAAGAGCTCGCCGTTCTTCCGGCGGTTTTGCAGCTGTCCGACCCACTGCTCACCCGCATAGATCTTCACCCAGACCTTCTTCCAGAACTCCTTCCCGTGCTTGCCGCTGCTGAGGATGTTCGGGTTGGCGCCGATCAGTTCATGGCGCGAGTACCCGGTGATGTGCTCGAAGGCGGGATTGACATAGATCATCTTCCCTTCGGTGTTCGTGATCTGGATCGGATTGACGGTGCGGTGGATGACCTCGGAGAACCGGAGCAGTTCCAGTTCCTTATCATGCTGGACGGTGATATCCTGCACGACCACCAGGTCGAACCGTGTCTTGTCGGTCGGCACCTGGAGGACGGTGACGGATGCGAAACAATGGTCATCCGGAGAGAAGAAGAAATCGGAGCGGAAGGTCGACGACCGCTGTTGCAGCGCCTCCTCGAATTGCAGTTTTCCCTCCAGTGAGAAGAGGTCCTTCAGCGTGGCGTGGAGCGCCACCTTCTGCTTCGCCCGGTCGTTCATGTCCACGACCTCACCGTCCGCATTCAGCAGGAAGGTGTAATCACGCCATTCATTGAAGATGTTCTTGTAGATATCGTTGGGGAGTTTCATAGGGTCATATACCTCGCGGGAAGAAACTACGACTATTTCCCTCCGATTTCAAACATCAAAAAAAAGCCCGGCGGAGGCCGGGCGGGTGGATCAGGAGCGATAGAGCATCGAACGCATCGATACGGAGGCCATATCGAAGGCGTCATTGAAGAACAACGGTTCCTCCCGGGTATGCTGGAATCCTAGCACATAGAGCAACGGCAAGAAATGGTCATAGGTGGGGTGCGCCAGCTGCGCCACCTGCCCCAACCGCTGGAAATCCAGTATTGCCTTGTGGTTCCCCTGCTCGATCCATTGCTTGATGGACGCATCGAATTCCAGTGCCCAGTCGTACGGCTTGGCATTCGCCTGCCAGTTGATGGCCCGGAGGTTGTGGACGATGTTGCCGCTGCCCACCACCATCACACCCTTGTCGCGCAGCGCACGGATCTCCTGTGCCAGACCGTAATGATACTCCATCGGTTTGCTGTAATCGATGCTCAGCTGATAGACCGGAATGTCTGCAGCGGGGAACATCTGTTTCAGCACACTCCAGGTACCGTGGTCGAATCCCCAGTCGTCGTCAAGGGAGACATGGTGCTTCACCGCCAGTTCCTGCGCTTCGCGCGCCATGGCCGGAGCGCCGGGAGCGGGATACTGCTGACGGTACATCTCCGGCGGGAAGCCGCCGAAATCATGGATGGTCTGCGGCCGCTCCGCCGAGAGCACGCGCGTGCCGCGCGTCAGCCAGTGCGCCGAGACGGAGAGGATGGCCTTCGGAACCGGCAGCGCGGCGCCCGTCTCCGTCCACGCCCGGCTGAACGGATTGTCTTCGATGGCGTTCAGCGGATTGCCGTGTCCGACGAAGAGGAGCGGCATACGCTCCGTCGCCGTTCCGTCCATCGCGAGCCGTTTCAGGTCGTTCGTCATGGCGGAAGGTCAGTTCAGGGAGACCTGCGGGAACATCACGCCGGCCGATTCGTGGAACATCAGTTCGCGGAACGCTCCGTACGAGAAGTAGCGGTCCATCGGCTGCCGTGCGAGGATCTCCCGCGCCTGCGTCTCGTCCTCGGCCGTCATCACCACCCACACCGTGAGCCGGTCCGCGGAGAGGGTGTAGCTCAGGAATGTCCTCTGCGTCAGCAGCTCCGCCACCGCCGTACGCTGCTGCGGTATGAGCGCGAAGAACTCCGGAGGGGGCTGATACGGGAGCCGCACTTCCACCATGTAGGTCTTCATCGTCCTTCCTCCTTCGATGTCGTTCCGTCCCGCCGTGCGGTGAGGCGCTCCTGCTGCGCTGCGACGGCGTCGAGTTCGTCGCGGTTCACGGTATGCGCCATGCCCGGATAGATGCGCGCCGTGACGCC
>JABWAK010000074.1 GCA_013361065.1 Bacteroidota bacterium | reverse complement strand
ATGGCGCGGATCTTCGGGGACCGGATCGACGAATCAATGTCGGACGACAGGAGCGTCACCGGGAACCGTGCACCGGCGCTCATCGTCCGGACGATCTCCGCGGTCCGGTCGTCGGACTGATCATCGATGATGATGATGGAGAGTTTCTCTGCCGGATAGTCCTGCGCCAGCAAGGCACGCAGGCATCGTTCGATATTCATCTCTTCATTGCGGGCCGGGACGATCACGGTGACGCTGTGGATCTCCGTTCCGGAACCGGCCGGCAGCCGTGAGAGCCCGCGGTAGAAGTAGAAAATTTGCCGTACATACACGGCAAGACAGACAACCAGAATGATGGAGGCATATGTCATCACCGTTTCCATCATCGCCGGCGCAGAGTGATCACCAGCAGTGCGCCGATGCCGGTGGGGAGGATGACATTCAGGAATGACATGACGATGGATGCGTTGAAGGCGACCGCAGCGGACGATCCGACCGCTGTCAGGAAATACACGGCTGCACTCTCCCTGACCCCAAGGTCACCGAAGGAGACCGGCAGGATGACCGCTTTCACAAAGAAGACCGCTGCCGCGCACATCATCGCATCACCCAACGCCACCGGACCAAAGGCATTGAAGAGGAAGTAGTATTCCAACAGGATCGCGCCGTACAGTGCAGCGGTCACGGTGAAGAGAAGCCAGGCATTCCGGTTCCGGAATCGTTCCTCGATCACCAGGATCATCTCATAGAAGCGGTGCTGCCGGATCCGTTCCGGTAATAGCGTCAGCACCACCTTCACCCGTTCCGGTGAGAGGAAGACGGCGATGATGAATCCGAGCACGAATGTGATTAAGTATCGATAAGTGAAGTGCCAGGAGGAGGCATATTGTTCAGCGGCGAAGACCGCCAAACCTGTCCCGCCGATCACGAAGGTAAGTGCGGCCCAGTAGAGCTTATCGATCAGCGTGATGCCGATGACATGACTCCGGTTGACCGTCGGATGGCTGGCGATGCGGCCGGCGAACTCACCGACCTGCGCCGGCGTGAAGAACCCGGCCATGAATCCGACGAAGAAGGAACGGAAGACATCGGCATTGGAGATCTCCGCATCAACGAGACGGATCAAATACCGCCAGCGGTACAGATGGATGAGCAGCTGAACCGCTGCCATGCCTGCTCCTGCAGCAAGGTACCAGCCGTTCGCTGCTGCGAAGGATGCGGTGACCGCATCGACATCGATATACAACAGCAGGCCGCCCAGCAGGCCGATCGAAACGACGATCTTCAGCGCCGTCAATACAATTGGATGCACGAAGAAACGCTTCACTGCGATGAGGCTCCTTTCCAGGAGAAGGAGCGGAAGAAACCAAGCGGTGCGATAAGGAATGTGTACAGTACGAGAAGGATCTCACTATAATAGAACTGCAGTACGGAGAATCGCTCTTCGAATCTCTTCATTGCAATGCTGACCGCCGCACCGTCGGTGATGAATTTCAGCGCAAGGCAGACCATACCGGTGACAGGTGTAAACAGCAGCGCAGACATCAGGGACAAATGGAAAAGATGTGATACTGCATATGCTGCTTTGATCGTCACAGGATAATACGAACTGGCAGACACGTGCCGCGTCCGTTGATGGATGAACTGTCCGAAGGAATCGGGCGGGAGGGTGCGGACCGCACAGCCGGGATCGGTGGTGTAACGGATCTGCCAGGATGTGGTCCGCTCTACCAGCTGCAGAAAGAGATCATCATCACCGCTCACAGAATGAGCGATCCGTGCGAATCCATCCACTTCGCGGAAGACCGACGCCCGGTACGCAATGTTCCGTCCGGTGCACATGAAAGCCTGTCCGAACGGAACGGCCGCTGCGGCATACAGACTGTTCTTCATCTCCTCATAGCGGAGGAAAGTGTTGACCGTTCCCTCAACATAGGGACTGTATCCTGCAACCAGTCCGACCTCATCTGTGAATGCCTCATGGATTCCCGTGAGCCAACCTGCCGGGACGATGCAATCAGCATCGGTGAATGCCAGCAATTCATGGCGCGCCGCTTCGATCCCGCGCTGCAATGCGTGCTTCTTGTTCGGCATCCCGCTGGTATTCTCCCGGATGTCGATCAGCCGGATGTTCGGAGCAGTCGCAGCAGCGGCGCGGACGAGTGCCGCAGTGCCGTCCTCCGAACGGTCGTTCACGATGATGATCTCATAGGCGTCGGACGGGAAATCCTGTGCGGTCAGAGAGCGGAGCAGCGGTTCGATGTTCCGTTCCTCGTTCCGGGCCGCAATGATCACAGAGATGGGACGGACCGGTCCGGAGTATTTCGGAGCAGCAGGTCCGTTGAGTCCTTTGCACACAGCGATGTGCAGCAGGAGATAGGCGGAGGAAAGAACGATGAGAGGCCAGAACACGAGCAGGTCGGTCATACTGGGAAAATAGCCAAAGATTCCATCCCATACAATATCGCAGACCCATCAGGATTACCATTTGCTTTCTGGGATTCTTCAATTATATTCTTTCGTCATACTTCCAAAGGACAACGATGCGACAATTGGTCATAGGTATCGCCGGCGGCACCGGTTCAGGCAAGACGTCGGTCACCAACAAGATCCTGGAACGGCTGCACTTCACGCAGAATGTGGTCGTCATCCAGCACGATTCGTACTATCGCGACATATCGACATACGGCGGGAAGACCCCTGATCAGCTCAACTTCGATCATCCCGATTCGCTGGAGACCTCGCTGCTGGTGGAGCATATCAAAGAACTGCGGCGCGGCATCCCGATCGAGCAGCCGCTCTATAATTTCACCACCCATTCCAGGATGAAGGAGACGCGGCATCTCGAGCCGAAGGATATCATCATCATCGAAGGGATCCTCATCTTCGCGTCACCGGAACTCCGGAGTCTGATGGATATCAAGATCTTCATCGACACCGATGCGGATGAACGGCTGCTCCGCCGTCTCAAACGGGATATCGTGGAGCGCGGACGTTCCATCGATTCGGTGATGAATCAGTATGTTTCCACCGTGAAACCGATGCATCTCGAGTTCGTCGAACCGAGCAAACGGTATGCAGATGTCATCATCCCGCTCGGCAGTGAGAACCTGGTCGGCATCGATATGGTAGCGGTGAAGATCGAAACGATGCTCAAATAGCCCCTGTTTCACGGGCAATTATGCACCGTTTCATAATTATGCATGAGGATTAAGTTTCGCTAACGTCCCAGAAAATCCTTTGTCCTTTTCGGATTTTCATCTATCTTCATCACGCAGATTCCATCGCTGTACAACATGTGAGCACTCCCATTCTCAGCAAACTGGCACATACGGAACCGAGTATCCATCACGCATACAGGAAGACGACCCTTCCCAACGGCATCCGTGTGATCAGTGAAGAGATCCCCTCCGTCAAATCGGTCTCCATCGGCATCTGGATCGATACCGGCTCCCGTAATGAAACGGACACAACGAGCGGTATCTCGCACTTCGTCGAGCATATGATGTTCAAAGGGACGGAGAAGCGGAACTATCGGCAGATCGCACAGAGCCTCGAATCGGTCGGCGGATACATGAATGCCTTCACCACCAAGGAGCATACCTGCTACTATGCCCGTGTGCTGGATGAGTTCGCTGAACGCGCCGTCGATGTGCTGTCCGATATGGTCCTCCATTCGGTCTTCCCGGTGAAAGAGATCGCGAAGGAACGGACGGTTATCCTGGAGGAGATCAAACGCTCCGAGGACGATCCCGATGATATGGTGCAGGAATTGTTCGAGAAGCATCTCTTCGATACACACCCGTTCGCCCGTCCCATCATCGGTACTGCTGAGACCGTGACATCATTCACACAGGACGACCTGTTCGCATACACCAGCCGCTTCTATACCAACGACAGGATCATCCTTGCCGCCGCCGGCAACATCGGACATGAGAAGCTCGTCGCACTGGCGGAGAAGTATCTTCGCCGCCGCAAAGGAACGGGAGAGAAGGAAAGGAGTTTCCCTGCCGTTCAGCCGAAGTACCGCAGTGAACGGTATGCGCGCCCCATCCAGCAGGCGCACGTCTGCACCGGCACCATCGCGTTCAGCGTCCATCATGCCATGCGGTACCCGGCGATGGTGATGAACTCGGTCTTAGGTGATGGGATGAGTTCGCGGCTCTTCCAGCAGATCCGTGAGAAGCATGGACTGGCGTACAGTGTCTTTTCCTTCCTGGGATTGATGAAGGATACCGGCTCGTTCGGTATCTACGTCGGTACGGACAAGGGGTCGGTCAAGAAAGCGTTATCGCTGTCGAACAAGGAATTGGATAAGATGAAGATGACGCTGCTGACGGGTACGGAACTGCAGCGGGCGAAAGCGCAGTTGAAGGGGAGCATGCTCCTCAGTCTCGAAAGTACCTCCAACAGGATGATGCGTCTCGGGAATGGTGAGCTCTATTATAAGAGCTACACACCGCTCGATGCCATCGTCCGGAATATCGATGCAGTCACCGCCGATGATGTACGTACCGTGTCGCGCCAGCTATTCGACACGGATGCTTTCACGACGGTCGTACTGGATCCTGAACTGAAAAACTAAACACCACCACCACACAATAAGCGAGATGATACTATGATTATCGGAATCCCGAAAGAGATCAAGACCAACGAGAACCGTGTCGGTCTTGTACCGGTCGGCGTGGAGACCCTGCGCCAGTTCGGACACACAGTGTACGTTGAGACCAAAGCCGGTGTCGGCAGCGGTTTCGAGGATTCGGCCTATATCGAGGCCGGCGCCAAGATCGCGAAGAATGCGAAGGAGCTGTACCACAAAGCGGATATGATCATCAAAGTGAAGGAGCCGATCAAGCAGGAATACAATCTCATCCGCCGCGATCAGATCGTCTTCACCTATTTCCATTTCGCGGCCAGCAAGGAACTGACCACCGCCATGGTGAAATCACAGGCGGTCTGTATCGCCTATGAGACCGTGCAGAAGGACGATGGTTCGCTGCCGCTGCTCGTTCCGATGAGCGAGGTCGCCGGCCGTATGGCGCCGCAGGAAGGTGCGAAATATCTCGAGCGGACAATGGGCGGACGCGGTGTGCTGCTGGGCGGTGTTCCCGGTACTGAACCGGCCAACGTCATCGTCATCGGCGGCGGTATCGTCGGTACGCAGGCGGCCAAGATCGCAGCCGGGTTCGGTGCGAAGGTCACCATCCTGGACAACAATCTCTACCGTCTGCGCCAGCTGGATGACATCATGCCGAAGAATGTCACCACGATGATGAGCAATCCCTACAACATCCGCAAAGTGATCCAGACCGCCGATCTCGTGATCGGTGCCGTGCTGATCCCGGGTGCCAAAGCACCGAAACTGATCCGCAAAGAGATGCTCAAGACCATGAAACCGGGCTCGGTGATCGTGGACGTTGCGGTCGATCAGGGCGGATGCATCGAGACCTGCAAACCAACCACGCACGAGAACCCCACGTTCGTTGTGGACAATGTCATCCACTATTGCGTCGCCAACATGCCGGGCGCGGTGCCGTTCACTTCCACCATCGCACTCACCAATGCCACGCTGCCGTATGCCGTGGAACTGGCGAACAAAGGGTGGGAGAAGGCGGTTCAGCAGAACCGTGAACTGAAACTCGGACTCAACATGGTGGACGGTCTCATCACCTACAAAGGTGTTGCCGATGCGTTCAACATGAAGTATACCCCGGTCGATACCATCCTCCGGTAACCGACGCTCCATTCTCAGAACGCCTGTCGCATTGATCATGCGGCAGGCGTTCTTTTATTTCATAGGTCTATTGCTGCTGATTTGCTTTGGGAGAATGCAGCATATCGGCCTCCCATGTCAGATTCTTGGCGGAATTTCGCTTTGAACAAGACGATGGGGGAGTATAATACGATAAATCCTTTCTCATAACCCTCAGTTCAAGTATCAATCTTTCAACATCCAACATCCAGCATCCAGTCTCCTCTTCCCTCACCGCCACTTTCTGCTTCCATTCTTGATGTTTTTTTGATACATTTGTGCATGTTGTATAAAGTATCCGTTTAAGTCCGTCACAAATCTTTCTGGTACCGATGCCTACTGTCAAGATCACACTCGACGGCGTACAGCTCGAGGTCGACAACAAGAAGACCATCATCGAAGCGGCGCGTGAGAACAATGTCCACATCCCGCACTTCTGCTGGCACGAGAAGCTCTCTGCGTCCGGCAATTGCCGCATCTGTCTGGTGGAAGTGGAGAAGATGCCGAAGCTTGCCATTGCCTGCATGACGCAGGTGGCGGAAGGGATGATCGTCCACACGAAGAACGAGCGGGTGATCAATGCACGGGAAGCGGTGATGGAGTTCATCCTGATCAACCATCCGCTCGATTGCCCCATCTGTGACGAGGCCGGCGAGTGCAAGCTGCAGGATTATGCATACAAGTACAGCAAAGGCTTCAGCCGTTTCATCGATGACAAAAATCATAAAGAGAAGAGGGTGGAGATCGGTCCGCGCGTGATGTTCGATGCCGAACGCTGTATCTCCTGTTCGCGCTGTATCCGGTTCTGCGACGAAGTGGCGGGCGTGCATCAGCTGCAGTTCGTCCAGCGCGGCGACCGTGTCACCATCGAGACCTTCCCCGGCGAATCGCTCGACAATCCCTATTCGATGAATGTCGTCGACATCTGTCCAGTCGGCGCACTCACTAACAAAGAATTCCGTTTCAAATCCCGCGTATGGGAGATGTCCTTCACCGATTCCGTTTGCTCCGGCTGCGCCCGCGGCTGCAACATCGAGATCGGCGTCCGCAACAATGAGATCCTCCGTCTGAATCCCCGTAAGAACGACGACGTGAACAGCGTCTGGATGTGCGACCACGGCCGCCTCGAGACCTGGAAGCATGTCAACGCCGAGACCCGCATCAAGTCCCCGATGATCCGGAAGGAAGGTCAGTTGGTGGAGGTCGGATGGGATGAAGCGATCGCCAAGACTGCATCGGAACTGAAATCGTTCGGCAAGAATGAGATCGCACTCCTTGGTTCCGCCTATGCAACGAACGAGGACAACTATGTGTTCGCCAAGTTCGCTCGCGAAGTGCTTGGCACCAAGAATATCGACTTCGCGCGCCATCACAGCGGCGCCGATGATGCAGTGCTGATCCGTGCGGACAAGACCCCGAATGCGACCGGTGCCGAGATCGTCGGAGTGCATCCGGCGGACGGCGGTCTGTCGTTCGAGAAGATCATCGCCGGCATCAAGGAAGGGAAGATCAAAGCGGTCTATGCGATGGAATGTGATTTCGCATCATTGCCCGGTGTGGAGGAGGCGTTGTCCAAGCTGGAGTTCCTGGCCGTCCATGCCTCCAATGAGAATGCCACCACGAAGCATGCCGATGTGGTCTTCGCGGCCTCGACCTATGCGGAGAAGAACGGCACCATCACCAACTTCCAGCAGCGCGTGCAGCGCATCCGTCCGGCCGTCACAACACTGGAGCAGGACCGCGCGATGGACAATTTCGAGATGAGCCGCTGGGACAAATTCGCAGCCCACAATGACAAGTGGGGTAAAGGTCCCCGTCGCGATGCACGTCCTTCCTGGAAGATCGTTGCCAGCATCGCCGGTGTGATGGGCACCAAGTTCAAATACAATACGGCGGATGACGTGTTCAACGAGATCTGCCAGAAAGTGGAAGGATTCAAGGGGCTCTCCTTCCTGAAGGTAGGGAAGAAGGGCGCGCTCCTGAAACAATCGACCGTCACCGCATAATCTATTGACTGCCATGGAATTCAACTCAACACTCGAAGCACTGGTCAAGATCCTGATCGTCATCTTCGGTATCCTGCTGCCGTGTGTCACCTATCTTGGCGTTCAGCTGGAACGGAAGCTGAGCGCATGGATCCAGAACCGTGTGGGACCGAACCGCGTCGGACCGTTCGGACTGCTCCAGCCGATCGCCGATATCCCGAAGCTCTTCTTCAAAGAGGATATCGTCCCCGCGGCCGCCAACAAGTTCGTCCACTCGCTCGGACCGCTCATCTCGCTGACCGTGGCATTCTCAACGTTCGCAGTGATCCCGTTCGGTGATACACTGCCGATCGTTGTGAACGGTGTGGTGCACAACATCAAGCTGCAGATCGCCGATGTGAACATCGCCGTGCTCTATGTGCTGGCGCTCTCTTCGCTGGCGGTGTATGGAATCACTCTCAGCGGCTGGTCCTCCAACAACAAGTATTCACTGCTCGGCGGCATCCGGTCCTCCGCACAGATGATCAGCTACGAACTCTCGCTCGGTCTTTCCGTGATCGGTGTGATCATGCTGAACAACACCCTGCAGCTGGATGAGATCGTCCGGGCACAGGGCGGGTACTATCTCTTCGGCATCCTGCCGAACTGGAACGTCTTCCTGCAGCCGATCGGGTTCATCACCTTCACCGTGGCGATGTTCGCCGAGACCAACCGTCTGCCGTTCGACCTTCCGGAGGCGGAACCCGAACTGGTCGCCGGATACCACACCGAGTACACCGGCATGAAGTTCGGCATGTTCATGCTCTCCGAATATCTTGCGCTGTTCGCTGCCTCCGCGATGATCACCACACTCTATCTGGGCGGCTGGCAGGCACCGTATGCGGAGCATCTGGGACTCTCGCCGTTCGCCATGGCACTCGTGCAGCTCGGCGCATTCTTCACCAAGTTCGCCGCCATCGTCGTCTTCTTCATGATCGTCCGCTGGTCGATGCCTCGCTTCCGCTACGACCAGCTGATGAACCTCGGCTGGAAGGTGATGCTGCCGCTGTCGCTGCTCAACATCGCTTTGACGGGATTGTTCATTCTTAAACCTCTTCATACCTGGTTCAACTAATATGTCCGACGATAAATACCTGCAAAAAAGTGAATTGATCCGCGTGAAGGACCTCTCGTTCCTTCAGCGTGCCTATGTGGTGGAGATCCTGAAGGGGATGTTCACGGCCGTGAAGCAGATTTTCAAACCGAAGTTCACCATGCAGTATCCGGAGGTGAAGGTGGAACATGCGGCATCGTTCCGCGGCCGCCCGGTGCTGGTGGAGGAGAACGGTACGGAACGCTGCGTGGCGTGCGGACTCTGCAGCCGTGTCTGCCCTGCGCTGGCCATTGAGGTCCAGGCCGGTGAGACGCCGCTGGCGAAGGAACGGTATCCGGAAAAGTTCGAGATCAACATGACTCGGTGCATCTTCTGCGGATTCTGCGAAGAGGTCTGTCCGGAAGAGGCGATCATCATGAGCAATGAGTATGAACTGGCATTCTCCAGCCAGGCGGAATCGGTGTTCGGCAAGGACCGTCTGCTGAAATCGGCCCAGGAGATGAAACCGCGTCTCGATTTCCTTCGGGACCACCGCTAGAACATTTTTCCGTTCGTTGATGTTCTTAATGGCGCGAAGCAGCAGATCGCGCCATTTTTTTTGTCTCACACAGGAGGTTTTATGAAAGTAGGGATCGTTGGTGCAGGTTTCGTCGGTGCAGCCGCAGGGTATGCGATGGTATTACGGAATTCCTGTCGTGAGCTGGTGCTGATTGATGCGAACAAAGCTAAAGCGGAAGCAGAGGCGAACGATCTGCAGCATGCCACCCCCGTTTCACATCCGGTCCTGGTCTCTGCCGGGGAATATGCGGACCTGAAGGGGGCGAAGGTCGTTGTGGTTACCGCCGGCGTCAATCAACGGCCCGGCGAGAGCCGCCTCGATCTGATCGGCAGGAATGTCGGGGTCTTCCGCCAGGTGATACCGCGGATCATTGCCGCTGAACCGGATGCCGTCATACTGATCGCTACGAATCCCGTCGATCTCCTGACGACGGTCACGGAGCAGATCGGCGGTCTTCGTCCCGGACAGGTGATCGGTTCCGGCACGACACTGGATACGGCACGGTTCCGCGCATTGGTCGCGGACCATGTGGGCGTCGATGCCCATCATGTGCACGGCTATGTGCTCGGCGAACATGGCGACAGTGAGGTGGTCGCATGGAGCAGTGCGACGGTGGCGGGAATGCGGATCGCGGAGTATTGTCAGTCGCTGAACATTCCGTGGGATACGGCGATCCGTGATACGATCACGGAGAATGTCCGGACCGCTGCGTATTCCATCATCAAAGGGAAAGGGGCGACGTATTACGGGATCGGAGCGGTGCTCGCGAACATCACCGAGCGGATCATCCGGGACCAGCGCGCCATCCTGACAGTCAGCGGCACCCATGAACGGTACGGGGTGGCACTCTCATTGCCGAGAGTGGTTGGCGGAAAAGGGATCATCGCCGAGGTTGGTGTCGCGCTGAGCGAGGACGAATTGCGTGCCTTGCAGGCGAGTGCCGATGTCCTCTCGACGGCGCTGCGGTCGATACCGCACGCACCTTAACGGCAAATGGAATAGTTTTGAAGATGTGCGCGGCGCTGGATATATTTCCGGCGCTTCGCATTTTAAATCCCTGCATCCGGCGGAGCGAACATCCCAGACCGAACATACCGGAAGAATGCCATGCTCACCACTGTCCTCTCAGCCGCCACGTACGGCATCAATGCCTACCTCATCGAGATCGAAACCAACATCGAGAATACCGTTCCGAATTTCTTCATGGTAGGTCTGCCGGACAATGCCGTCAAGGAATCCCGCGAGCGGGTCGCGACGGCCATCAAGAATTCACAGTACACCTATCCCAACAAGCGGGTCACCATCAATCTCGCACCGGCGGATGTCCGGAAGGAAGGATCCTCCTTCGATCTTCCGATCGCGATCGGTATGCTCGCTTCCAGCGGTCAGGTGCGGGATGACCGGCTGAAGGATCTGCTGATCCTCGGAGAACTCTCCCTGGAAGGGACGCTCCGTCCGGTCCACGGTATCCTTCCGATCGCGGTGGAGATGAAGAAGAAGGGGATATCCGGGATCATCCTGCCGAAACAGAATGCGAACGAAGCGGCGATGGTGGAAGGGATCGATGTCTACGGAGCCGGAACGCTGACGGATGCCATCGACATCCTGGAAGAACGGTCCGGGATCGCACCGTTGAAACTCGATATGCGGACGGTCTTCTCGACGGAGCCGCGGTCTCACCAGGATTTCTCCGATGTGAAAGGACAGGAGAATGTGAAACGGGCGCTTGAGGTCGCAGCGGCCGGAGGACATAACATCATCATGATCGGTCCGCCCGGGTCCGGCAAGACGATGCTGGCACGGCGGCTGCCGGGGATCCTACCTCCGCTCACATTCGAAGAGAGTATCGAGACGACGAAGATCCATTCGGTCGCCGGCTTGCTTACGCCGGGATCGGCGCTCGTTTCGCAGCGACCGTTCCGCTCACCGCATCATACCATCTCCGATTCAGCGCTCGTCGGCGGCGGGACGATCCCGAGGCCGGGAGAGATCTCCCTGTCGCATCATGGTGTGCTGTTCCTGGACGAACTGCCGGAATTCGCCCGGAATGTGCTCGAAGTGATGCGGCAGCCGCTGGAGGATGCCAAAGTGACCATCAGTCGTTCGAAGATGTCGGTGGAGTATCCAGCGAACTTCATGCTTGTCTGTGCGATGAATCCCTGTCCCTGCGGCAATCACGGGAATCCGAACCATGAATGCACCTGCACTCCGATGATGATCCAGAAGTATATGGCGAAAGTCTCCGGTCCGTTATTGGACCGCATAGATATCCATATTGAAGTCCCGGCCGTAAAAGTAGCAGAACTCTCTCAGAAACGACCCGGTGAACCTTCGTCCGAGATTCGCCGCAGGGTGATCACCGCACGGGAGATGCAGCTCCGCAGGTTCAGCGGTCATCCGGACCTCTTCAGCAATGCTTCCATGCAGTCCAAAGAATTACGCGAATTCTGCATCATCGGCAGGGATGGGGAGGAGCTGCTGAAGATGGCAATGACCAAACTCGGTCTCTCCGCCCGTGCATATGACAGGATCATCAAAGTCTCCCGAACGATCGCTGACCTGGCGGGATCCGCAGAGATCCGTACGGAGCATCTTAGTGAAGCGATCCAATACCGCAGTCTGGACAGGAACCTATGGATGTAAAAGGGTGTATATGATCTATCAGCCGGGACATTACTACCACATCTTCAACCGCGGCGCGCAAAAACTGGAGATATTCTATGAGCCGAAGAACTATGAATATCTCCTGTCCATATTTCAACGCAATATGGATAAGTATGGTGTGACGATCGCCGCGGTATGTCTGATGCCGAATCACTATCACATCATCCTCAGTCAGGGTGAAGAGGGCTCGATCGGAAGGTTCCTTCGTACCTCTTTCAATACCTATGTGCAGGGAATGAACAAGGTGTACCGAAGACACGGAACGTTGTTCCAGGGTCAATGCAAAGTGAAGCACATCGATTCTGACGAGTATCTGGTCCAGGTCGTCCGATATGTCCATCGGAACCCGGTGGAAGCCGGTTACGTTGATGATCCCAAGGCGTGGCAATATTCCAACTACGCTGAATGGATTGGGGAGCGGAATGGTGCATTGATGGATGAGGCTTTGCTGCGAGCATACTTTCAGACCCATCAACAGTACCGAAGATTCGTCGAAGAGTATCGCGGATCCGATACGGTCAATCAAATAATGACGTATACATTCGATAAGGCCTTTGAACGATAGAAACGTTGTCAAGGTTAACCTTGACAACGTTTTTTAACAATTGTAACAATTCCGTAATCTCCCTACATTATCCACAACAACTTCCCATTTTTTCCGTAACTTCTTACCATTGCCGTGAATTTATTACCTCTTGCAATCACCATCAATAACCAACTCCAAGGAGATGATATGAAGACCTTCGGTCTGTTCCTCCTGCTGGCCATCGTATCGCTTTCACAGGTGAAAGCGCAATCCAAGAACATGGTCGCAGACATCAATATCCCGTACGAACGGTTCACGCTCGACAATGGACTCACTGTCTTGGTCCACGAGGACAGGAAGGCACCGATCGTTGCCGTGAACGTGTGGTATCATGTCGGCTCCAAGAATGAGAAGCCGGGAAAAAGCGGATTCGCCCATCTGTTCGAACACCTGATGTTCAACGGTTCGGAGAACTTCGATACCGATTACTTCCAGGCATTGGAGCGGATCGGTGCGACCGACCTGAACGGGACCACGAATGAGGACAGGACCAATTATTTCCAGAACGTCCCGACGTCGGCACTGGATATCGTGCTGTGGATGGAATCGGACCGGATGGGACATCTGACCGGCGCCATCAGTCAGGCGAAACTGGATGAACAGCGCGGCGTGGTGCAGAACGAGAAGCGCCAGGGAGAGAATCAGCCGTATTCCATCGCATACGATCTCTCTACGAAAGCGACATGGCCGGCCGGGCATCCGTATTCCTGGACCGTCATCGGTTCCATGGAGGACCTGAATGCCGCATCGCTCGATGATGTGAAAGAATGGTTCCAGAGCTATTACGGCGCAGCCAATGCTGTGGTAGTGCTCGCGGGTGATATCGATGTGAAAACGGCCAAAGCGAAAATGCAGAAATACTTCGGCGACATCCCGTCCGGTCCTCCGGTGGCGAAGTATGAAGAGAATATCGCAAAACTCACCGGGACGATCCGTCAGCGGGCAGAGGATCGTGTGCCGCAGGCGAGGATCTTCAAGTCCTGGAACACCCCGAAGTTCGCCAGCACGGAGAACCAGTATCTGAATCTCTTCGCCGATGTGCTCGCGTCCGGAAAGACCTCCCGTCTGTACAAGCGGCTTGTCTACGATGAGCAGATCGCCACGAGCGTCTCGTCGTTCGTCGATGACCGCGAGATCGCAAGCCAGTTCAATATCGATGTCACGGCGAAACCGGGTGCCAACCTTGCAGCAGTGGAGAAGGCGATCGATGAGGAACTCAAGAAGCTGATCGAACAGGGACCGACCGAAACGGAACTGCAACGGGTGAAGACGCAACGTATCGCCGGATTCGTCCGCGGTATCGAACGGATCGGCGGGTTCGGCGGGAAATCGGACATTCTCGCGCAGGGACTCATCTACGCCGGTTCCCCTGATTTCTATAAGACCTCGCTGACCCTTATCAATGATGCGACCGTGAAGAACCTGCAGGATGCAGCGAAGAAGTGGCTGACGGACGGACAGTATGTGCTGGAGATCCATCCGTTCCCGCAGTTCAAGAGCGAGCCGACCGATTCCACGGTCCGCAAGAAGATGCCTGAGATGGCCGCGGCACCGGTCGCGAAGTTCCCGAAACTGGAACGCGCCACATTGTCGAACGGTCTCAAAGTGATCCTGGCAGAACGGAATAACGTCCCGACCGTCAATTTCAATTTGATAGTCGATGCAGGATATGCGTCGGATCTTGGCACGAATGCCGGGACGGCGAGCCTGGCGATGGATGTGCTGGATGAAGGGACGAAGAGCCGCACCGCGCTGCAGATCAGCGAAGAACTCGCGCTGCTTGGCGCGACACTCGGTTCAGGTTCGAATCTGGATATGTCCAACGTCTCCATGTCCGCACTGAAAGCAAACCTCGATGCGTCCCTGGCGGTCTATGCCGATGTCATCCTGAATCCTTCCTTCCCGGAGGAGGACTTCAAACGGCTGCAGAAACAGCGTATCGCCGGCATCCAGCGCGAGAAGGTGACGCCGGTCCAGATGGCGCTGCGCGTGATGCCGAAGATCCTGTATGGCCAGGACCATGCCTACGGGAATCCGCTGACCGGCTCCGGAACGGAACAGTCGATCAAGGACATCAAACGGGATGACCTGGTGAAGTTCCACAAGACCTGGATCAAACCGAACAATGCCACGCTGGTGGTAGTCGGCGCAACGACCATGAACGAGGTGAAACCGAAACTGGAGAAACTGTTCAAAGATTGGAAGTCCGGCGATGTGCCGAAGAAGAACGTTGCAAAGGTGGAGCAGCAGAAGAAGCAGTCCGTGTATCTGATCGATAAGCCGGGCGCCGGTCAGTCGATCGTCATCGCCGGTCATGTCACGCTGCCGCAGGCGAATCCGGATGAGATCGCCATCGAGACCATGAACAATGTGCTCGGCGGAATGTTCACCGCCCGCGTGAATATGAATCTCCGTGAGGACAAGCACTGGTCCTACGGTGCACAGACCCTGTTCTTCGGCGCGAAGGGACAGCGTCCCTTCCTCACATTGGCACCGGTGCAAACGGACAAGACCAAGGAATCGATGCTCGAAGTGAAGAAGGAACTCTCGCAGATCATCTCCGAAAAGCAGGTGACGCGCGAGGAGTTCGAGAAGGTCCAGAAGAACGCCGTGCTGGAACTCTCCGGGTCATGGGAGACCAACGGCGCCATCATGGGCTCCATCGGCAATATCGTCCGCTACGGATATTCGGATGATTACTATCAGACCTACGCGAAGAAACTGAACGACCTCGAGTATGAGGATGTTCGTGATGTTGCGGAGAAGGCACTCTATCCGGACAATCTCGTGTGGATCATCGTCGGCGACCGTGAGAAAGTGGAGCAGGGGATCAAGGAACTGAACTTCGGTGATGTGAAGTACCTTGATGCGGACGGTAATGAGCTGGGAAAGATCGACCAGAAACCTCCGGTCGAGAAGAAGAAATAACGTTACAGTGATCGGTGCATGCGGTCCGGTAGGGGAAACTTTTCCGGACCGCATTATTTTTATCGCCGGCACTTGACAACGCATTTCTATTTTGTATATTACATATAGTTCTTTTCACATACGCAATATACTTCATCAAGAGTGGACGAGGGACTGACCCAATGACTCCACAGCAACCGGCGACGGTCAGATCGTCGTGCCAGGTGCTACAATCAGGGTCCCGTGAACGGGACCGCCGATGAACAAAACGTCTGAACCTTTTCGGGCCTCTTTTAGTTCATCTAATTGAGGCCTTTGTCGTTTTATCCGGTCGTGCTGCAGACAGTAGTATATACCGGTCCGAACAGTGTGAACAACCAATGAACATATCCAACCTCCATCTTTTCTACGCCTGCCGCCCCGTCCTGGAGCACTTCTCGTCGTATTTCGACGGTAATTTCCTCTGTTGTCGCTGACATATACCTCGCTCGTACGGTTCTGCCGATGCTGCTCCGCAGTGGACCAGCGTCACCATACCACTTTATTTCGATGGAATGATTATGTCTACGATCAACGGAAAGAAACGCGATTATCGCTTTGAAACCCTTCAGCTCCATGCCGGTCAGCAGGTGGATCCCGCCACGAAATCACGGGCTGTGCCGATCTATC
>JABWAK010000073.1 GCA_013361065.1 Bacteroidota bacterium | reverse complement strand
TTCAGCTGGATGAGATAGGCCATACTGTCCTGTCAGGGTTCGAAAGATGCGAGCGGATAGATATGATAGATTCCTGTCAATTTTCTGTACACATACAGGAGCGGCGACTTCCAGTTCCAGCCGTCCGCTGCTGTCCCGTGAGGATCGACGGCCGCATCCACGGCACGGACCTCCTCCGCTGCATGCTGCAGCGCTTTCAGATACGGGACATAGAGCAACCGGAGGACGGCTTTGCTCAGCACGCGCCGCCCAAGCTCGATGCGTCCGCCGCTCAGAAAACGGAGATAGTGGAAATGATAGAAGACCACAGGGAATTCCCCGCCGGAGGCAGTCTCCCGCCCCATCAATATACCATCCTTTTCAAAGACATCATACTGCTGAACGTTCCAGGCCGCCATACCTCCGCCGGGATGCTGCAATTCATGCACTCCGCGGAAGCGCGTCATCCAGTCGTCCAAGTACTTCTGATCGCCGAACTTCCCGTCCTCGAAGCGGGCATAGCACCATTCCAGACACCGGTCCCGCCACCACCGCAATGCCGTCAGTCCTTGTTCATTCTTCCGGAATGAAACGAACTGGACGCAATATTTCCCGCTGAGCGCTTCCTTATTGTACTGAGGGGAGTACCGGTGCTCTGTGATGAGAATGGAACGGTCCCCCATCTCAGTGAACAGGATATCGGGTGCCGCGAAGAAGAGCATATCGGCGTCGAGGTAGGTGCATTGTTCCACCGGATAGTGTTCCAATACAAACAGGATGGTGGAGGATGTCGAGGTCCAGCAATATTCCGCTCGCGACCGTGTCGGTTTCACGCGGAGCAGTTCCGCATCCTCGAAATCTCGAAGCGGAATGACCGTAGCATGTGAAAGCGACAACGACCGCAGGATGGCAGCGCACCGGTCATCGAACGCGAAGATGTACAGATGGAAAGCCGTTCCGGTCCGTTCCAGTGAACGGTACAGAGCAAGACCACGGGAGAGATAATTCGAATCGAACAGTGTGCAGAAATTATGCATTGCTAACCTTCCGCACCAGGATGATATTATCAAGATACAGATCCGGATTGGATGGCAGCACAGCGGAGAGCACGATCCCGAGACAGGTCCAGGGGGAGATCAGGAGTGTATTCAACAGCTGCCGGAGCACCGGGCTTTGGACATAGGTCTTCTTGTAGATGTACTCATTGATCAGCTGGAAGATCACCCTGGTATCCGACACACTCTTCGAATGGCGCACGACCTCGAACCCATGCGCACGGAGGATGTGTACGAGTCCGAACGATGTATAGCGCGCATAATCATGCGGCTGCTCGTGTTCATCCCATACGAACGGAACGGTGATCAGGAACTTCCCTCCCGGTTTCAACACCCTGTTGACCTCCATCAGGAATGCATCGGGATTGAAGACATGTTCGAACACCTCATTGGCCAGCACTGCATCGAAGGCGCCGTCCTCACAGGGGATCCTGGTGCCGTCGTAGAAGAGATCGGCTTTGGAGGTTGTGCGGCTGCGTTCCGTATCGATCTCGACCCCGATATATTCCTGCACGCTCAGATATGGCTCGTACGGTTTGGTGCCGCAGCCGATATCCAGCAACCGGCCGGAGAGTTCAGATCCCAGATCACGCATGGCACGGAAGAGACCGCGCCGCGAGAAATAGAACGGATTCGTGAAGATGCCGATGATCCCGGGATTGAACTGTTCCTTTTTGATGATGTCCGTGAGCATTCCCATCACTCCTTCTCCAGCAGATAGATGCCGAGCAGATGGAACATCCCCGGGAACAGTGCGGCGACGGTGCGGCGCAGGGGATCCTGCGGACGGTCATGGATGACCTGCCGGATCTTGAGTCCGCCGACAGCAGCGACCAGGTCCTCGAAATCCCTGAACGATAACTGATGGATATGGCCGGTGGAGTACCATGAGTAGCCGAAGAGCATCGGACGGGGCATACGGCCGTGCAGGAGCAGGTCCATCCTGTTCCGCCAGAATCCGAAGTTAGGAAAGGAGACGATCTGGTACCGGGCGACACGTTTCATCTCGCGGAGCAGCACTTCGGGATACATCACCATCTGGATGGTCACATTGCAAATGGCGACATCGAATGCATCGGTATCATACGGCAGCACTTCATCGATCCTGCCGGCCCGCACATGGAGTCCCTTTTGCTGGCAGACGAACACTCCGCTCTCGGACAGTTCCACACCCGCTTCGGTCACCTGACGCTCCCGCTTCAGCCGTTCCAGCAATGCACCGTTCCCGCATCCCAGATCGAGCACACGGGAGCCGGGTGTGATCAGATCGGTGATGATCGAATACTCCCAACGCTCCTCGTCTTGATGCCGGGTATAGTCGTAGTTCCGATTATCATTGATTGTAGGATCGTCGATACTCATGGGAACAGTGATGTGATCCACCGGAGAATCCTCCGGTGGATCGGTTGCCGGATACTAGCGAAGAAATCTACGAATGCCTGCCGTGCCGCGGGATATTCTTGCAGCGGCTGGCGTTCCAGCAGGAGCGGGCGGCCTGCCAGTCCTGTCTGGAATTCTGTCAATGATTTTGTATGGGTGGCCATGGCATCACCGCCGATGTTCCGCACCAGCGACGTGCCGGGATAGAGTGTCAACCGTCCCTGCAGGAAGGCGGACGCATGCCAGCGGATCGCCCAGGAATTCACCTTGCCGGCGATCTGTCGTTCAAGCATACGGATATTCCCGTATGTGCCGTCCCAATCGAATGCATGGTCCAGCCGTTGCTCCTTCAATTTCTGCAGCAGCATTCTGCCGTCGTGTTCGAACAGGTCCCATCCCCGCTTCCATGTCGCCCATCCCCAACAATCCGCTCCGCGGATGAAGAACGATTCCGGCAGCGGTGTGCGGACGGGATAGACATATCCATGGATGGAGATCACCTGTTCATCATCCCGGTACATCTGCAATCCTTCATTCATATACTGAAGGAAATACGGTGATGTCACCAGATCATCCTCCACCACGATCACGCTGCCGTGGGAATCCGTCAAGGAGGTCACTCCATCGATGATCGATGCTGCAAGTCCCATATTCCGCTCCCGTTCCACGATGGTCAGCGTACGGAAACCGGTGATCGAACCGATATACCGTCTCACCGCTTCGACACCCGACCGCACGGAGGGATCCTTGGCCGCATCGGAGAAGACGAACAGATCGCTATCCTGTGCCATCGCATTCGCCTGCAATGCTTCCACGGTCCGGCGCGTGTGTTCCGGCCGGGAGTAGGCGAACAGTGCGATGGGTGCTAGTGGGCTCAATGGGACATCTGCTGTTTGAAATAATCGAACTCGCGCACCTGCGTGGCGATAAGATGCGCCAGGATCGACACGCCGGTCGAGATGGGGAAGAATCGGTAGCGGAACGAGCCGATGCGCGGGTCATGCTCCTGGAACACGATATCCTGCGCGAAGTTCCCCCAGCGCTCCTTCGGCATCAGATCGATCGTCATGCCGGCGTGTGCCGACGGCAGCAGCATGTTCGATCCATGCACCCCGATCACCACACGGCTCTCTGCATAGACGGTGCACAACCGCCGTTCGATCCGTTCGTCCACAGTGTCGACGCGCTGGTCATCGATCCATGAGGGGAACACCGTCGCCGTTCCGATCCCTGCCACCGTACAACGGACGCCGGGCAAAGAGTCCTGCAGCTCCTTGAACAGTTTCACGATCCGCTTATTCTGGATATTCAGCAGGACCCCCATCATGCCGGTCCGTTTCGCCGCAAGAACGAAGTAACGGTTCGATATCCACGGCCTGTCATCCCTCCAAACGAAGGTGATGCGGTAATCCGAGCGGTGATCGTCGTGTCTCGGAACCGCTGTGAACCGGGTGATATCCTTCACCGCAGGATGGGAATAGGCCCTGCTGACGTACACGGTGCTGAACCGTTCGCATTCCTGCCGGATTCGCCGGTCGAGAGCCGGATGGAACCGGGTCGCCTTTCCCAGCGGCAATTTCACGCTCCAGACCTCTGCCACTCCCTCCGGTACGAGCCATCGCAGAAAATCCTGCACGATCACGATCACACCGGTCCCATCCGGACGGCTCAGGTGCCGCTCCGTATTGAACAGTTTCAGCAATGCATGGCCGTACAAATGGTCGATGCAGTTGATGATCACTGCGTTCTCCACTACGATCCGTCGTTCCACCGTCATCGTTGGTTCCTCCTGTGAAGGGGCCATCAGCGAATCAAGTAGTGGTTTCCCGAGCCATTGCCGCACCTCATCCGAACAGAAGACCTCCTTCGAATCCAGTGCAACGGTACAGGGATTGGTCACGGCGTGCCCCACCGGAAGATCGGCAATGACGGACCGGCCGGTGCTGCTGCACCGTGCTTTCACACAGACATGCAGCCCCTGCCACAGGACCTCCTGAGGCTCCAGGGTCCCGCCGAACGGCGAAGCTTCGGAGAATTGAATGGTCGGTTTGATCTGGATCATCGAAGCGCAGGAAGCAGGGATGGTGAGACTGCTACGAAATTAGCGTATTGATAGTTCTCGTGACGGATGGCATAGGGACGGACCTCGAGTCCTTTCTTCATGATCTTTGTGATAATGAACCCTGCACCTTCGAGTAAGGAATAGATCTGACGAAGCGTGGTCCCCGAATCGAGATTGGCCCCGCCGTACTCGAATTGTATCGCACCGATGAAGTCCGGCCGCAGATATGCACCCAGGCCCCGGAATGCGGCGAGCTCATGTCCCTCGATATCGATCTTCAGCAGATCGATATGCTTGATGGCATGCTGTTCGATGTAGTGGTCGAGTCTCACCAGACCGATCCGCTCCTTGTGTGCCATGGTGACATTGACGGAGGAGAGGTCCCGCTGATAGAGCGACGCAAAGCCACTTTGCTCCGCATCATAGAAGATCTCAGTTTCACCAGGGGCATCCGAGACACCGACATTGTTCAAGAGGACGCATGGGTCACTCGAGAATGTTTTCGTCAGCGCTGCAAAGCAGGAACGTGTCGGCTCGAAGACATGGATGGCGTAGGTCAACTGGCGGTTTCGGCATTGCGTCGTCAGGATCTCCGTATACCCTCCGATGTTCCCCCCCACATCGAACATGGTCACCGGTCCCTTCAGCACAGCAAACAACCCATTCACGAACCGTTCTTCTCCGTTCGTCCGGAAATCCGCGTTATTATTGTTATCCAGGCGATGGAAAAGAGTCAACAAAATAGAACGAGCCCGTCTCGCGATCATTGTAGGCAATGCAATCATAAAGTATTCTGATATTCCATTCTCTTCATTCTTAATGATGATCAGATCTCTTTCGCCCGCAATGATAGACGTGGTCCAATTTGTTATGACAAGCCACCATCAATGGTTTGACGAACAGATGATCCAGGTTGTATCCCATTGTCCTCAAAAGTTTTGTATAGGATTAAATCGCCGATATTGGATGTCTTTATGGGAAACAGGTCTTGATTCCCCGATTTATCTGTGACTTAACCTGTTTGTACCAATTGATTCTTTTTAGGATTTGATTTGTGTTCTCATAATCGCTTTATTTCCAATGAGTATCTCAACCCACAAATAATTGCCAAATTGGTCGAATATTGTAAGCCAAACATCCAAGTTTTTCAACACCGCTGAATACCCCATCAAGGCAATTCCATCAACCGGAGTTCTGCAAAACCTTCTGGGCGGACATCGATGGCATCGCCTCTGGTCTTGTCTCTTACTAAATATTTATAAGAGTCCACTTTCAACAACCAGTCATCATAAGAAAAATAGGGTTGTGAACCATACCCCTCGCACTCACCATCATCCCTGCATGACAATAAATGTGTCGCGCTCAGTCTTCGTAATTGCAATCAATTGGATTGTGCCACGGCTTCTCGGTAGTAGAAGATAATATTATGATCAGCTGCTTGAAAAGACTCTCCTTCTGAAGCGACGTACCCTGTTCAATGTATTGACAACTCCACATCCAATGCTGTTGATAGTATAGCATCGTCTCACTTGACGCCTATTTTTTTCCCGACAACACCCTGTCTATTGCAGCGGTTTCAATAATGTATCCACCTCTATTTTTTGCCCATTTCAATCTGGCATATCCTGCCAAGATCTATCCTCCTGTCATTGATTCTTCTCTATACGATCGATCGTGCATAAATGTCCCCCCACAACGATGGATTATTCATCTCTTTAATGGACCGGAATAATGTTGCACTGTCAGTCCAACCAGGCAGTGCAAAATCCATTTCTTCGCCAATATTATAATTATAGACAAATGACCCAATTGAGTTGAGTCTATCTACACATTTCTCGGCATCACCAATGAATTCATTTAAGAATTCAAATGAGATAAATTGAATGGGTTGTGAAAGCCCTGATAGGACATTGAATTCAAACCCCTCCACATCGATCTTACAGAATCTGGGTATTCCAAATTGTTCGATGAGAGAATCTAGCGTAACAATTGATATAACCTCTTTTTTCTCCCACGAATAATCCTTGGAAAACCTGCTCTCAGTGGACCATTTCTTTGACATCGTTGATAACACAGGCAATTTCTCATTAACACTGATCTCTCCTATTCCATCCGCTTCGCCCAGCGCCTTGGACACAACCGTTGCATTGCTGTCCCCGCGGAACAGTTTCACCAAATAAGCAGAACAATATTGTGTTGGCTCAATTGCTATCACCTTTGCATTCAGCGCACGAAAGATCTTTGAACGTTCACCAAGGTTCGCGCCGACATCAAAGACAAGGTCGCCCGCACTGATGAAGTCTCGATAGTGTTTAATCATACGGTTTCTATGCGCACGTTTTTGCGGGAAACAATGCTCAAGGAAGTAAGCCGCTTTTGGATGGAACAGTGACCGAATGATTGCCATTTATCCCTTCTTTCTTAACAAGAATAACCCAATTCCAGAGTTGCTCTTAGGAGCATGAACTTCAAAAAGCGTTCTTCCGTATATGAAACGACTTTCGATCAACTCGCATGATGCAAATAACTTTAGTATATAATCCAAAGTAAAGCTTCTATACCCATTAAAATACGTCCTATTCTCACTCTCGATCGGTACGGTGAAGTAGATGCTTCCACCCGGCTTGGTCACCCGCACCAGTTCCGCGATCGCTTTCTCGCTGCCGAACTGGTCCAGCGGATCCCCGTACCGTCCCAACCCGATATGCTCCACAACGCACAACGATGAGATCGATCCGATCGAATTGTCCTCGAACGGCAAGGCGGTGATCGATCCCTTGGTAAAATACAGATTATCCAGTTTCAATTCCACGGGACGGATATCTACCATCGTGGTCGGCACGAACTGGGAGATGATCCCGATCGTCTTGGCAGAACTGCCAACGTCATAGTGATGGTCCGGTTTTGATTCGAAGATCTTCCGTGCTGCCCATGTATCCTGGTAGAAATATACCGGATCAAGGGGCGTAGACTCCGTTTTATCGGTCAAACAAGGGTACCAATCGAAGACGGAGATATCGAACTGCTGATTACGGGGCATGCGGGCATACCGCAGAAACTCGAAGGTGAACCCGGTCATCCGGTACAGGATCATCGGGATATTCCAGCCGTACTGGGGACGGAGAAGGATGTAGAAGCGATAGAGAAGACGCAAGAGTTTCATGAACGGGATCCCGGTGAAAGTCTGAACCGATAGAATGTAACGATGCCAGTCATCATGGAGCGGAAATTCCTCTTCGTGGCCGGCGACAGAGCATCCACAACGAAGATCGTGACCAGGAATCCCAGGTGGGTGGCGATGATCGACCCATAGACCCCATAGTGACGGATCAGAAGATAATTGGCGATGATGCTCACCGAAACCCCGGCAACGGAGCAGATCAGCGCATGGCGGAACAGGTTCTCCGTGGATATGAAGATACTGCGGGCAACACCGAAGAATGCATAAAACCTGGTCCAGATCAGCAGCGATAGCAATGTTGCGGAGACGGCAAATTGTTCCCCGTAGAGAACCCGTACGATCGGTCCGCTCAGGACGGCGATCGGCAGGCAGACCGTCACGGAGATGATGAACATCAGCCGGTACAGGTCGGTCAACCGACGATGATATTCCTCCTCACTCCACTCCTTGGTACGCACGATCACCGGATAGATCGAACTCATGATGATCATCGGGATGACGCTGACGGGCTCAGAGATCTTCTGTGCCGCTGCATACACTCCCACATCGGCATTGGTCAGATACTCGCCGATCATCACCTGATCGATACGGGCCTGCATGAACACAGCCAGGTCGGAGATGATGATGGGCCAGCTGTTCACCAACAGCGCCTTCGCACGGTCGAAACGGAAGGTCCAGCCGCGAACCCTGTTTCCGCGCACCCGGTACATGATCACAAGGGCCGCCGCGGACACCAGCAACTCGGCGGCGGACAGGAGGATAAAGATTGTGAGCCCCGCCGATCCCAGGATCGCAGCGATCTTCGCACCGCCGATCACTACGAACGCTGTATTCTTGGCATAGACGGTGTACTTGGATTGCACCTGGGACTGGAACCAGTAATCGATGACATCGAAGGACTGGAACACCATCCCCGCCGCCGAGATGATCACCAGCAGCTGCATCTGTGTATCATCAGGCCTGACCGCCACGATCGCCAGCGCAGCAAAGAGCAGCGCGGAACAGGCACCCATCAGCCTCAGCCCGAAGGCCGATCCCAGGATATCATCGCGTTTTTCAGGATCACGGACCAGGTCCCGCACAACGATCGCATCCATGCCCAGCACTGCCAGCGGCGTGAACATCCCGACGAACGCAAGCGCAAAGTTCATCACGCCGTTCTGGTCGGGACCTAAGTACCTCGTCAGCCAGGCATTCACCACGACCGCGCCGACCAAACGGACCACCCTGTCCAACGACAACCATGTAAGATTGGAAACGGTCTTCCGCAGTACGGGTGAAATATCGGACAATATCATTGAACGTTCGTATTCTTGCGTTGCCGCCAGGACATTCCGCCGATCACCAGGAGTCCGATGACCACCAACAGGTTGAGTCCCAGACTCAGGGACCTTCCGAGGACGAATCCGGTCGGCTCGAACTTCATGGTCAGCACATGCTCACCGGCCGGGACCACGACACCTCGGAACATGTAGTTGACCCGATGGATCGGTGTCTCGACATCATCGATATAGGCCTTCCAACCCTCGGGATACCAGGCCTCACTGAGGAATAACAGATTGTCGCCGGTGGCAGTGACCTTCAATGCAAGATCCTGAATGCCGTATCGGATATACTCAGCCTTCGCTCCAGATCCCGGCGGCTGGATCTTCACGCCCGGATCATCCATTACATACGCGACATCCATGGGATTGAATTCCATCCCTTTGATCTTGTTCAGGATCTCCAGACCGGTAGCCACTTCATAACGGTTCACGAAGAATGCGCGCGGTAGTTCCGTCCTGTTATAATGGACCACCCTTCCCTGTCCAGCAAAGACCGGCACCATGACAGAGTTCGAATCCTGACGGTCCGACAGGATATACCGAACATTCATCAGTCCCCAGACGAGCGGATTCCCCAGCCCGGCAACATCGAACAGGTCCTGCACCTGTCTCATTTTTGTACCGGAGTATCCGTACGCACTCTGGATCCTCCAATACGCTAGAGTATTGTTGTACGGCGGTTGTCCGTTCTCGAACTCCAGGACCCTGTACAACGATGTATCCTGCTTCATGAACGAGACGTACGACGGTGTGGTGAACACTTCAGCGGTCTCCGTTCTTGGTTTCGCATCCATCGGCTTCGCATTCACTCTCCACAGATCCGCCAGCACGATCACGACCATGATCACCGTCAGTACGCCGGCTGTCACCTTCCGGTCATGGAACAGCAAGAACGTCCCGAGCACCACAGAAAGGAACAATGCTGCGAATACGACATCCGCGGCGACCATTCCGGCGATCACATTGTACAATTCTGCCAGCACCTGTTGATTCGTGCCATAGTTGCGGGCAAGCGCATTCATCGTCTCCTGCGGGGAGAAGAAAAGCTCGTAGATGCCGATGACAAGGTCCTTGCCGACCATCGACAGGATGAACAGAACGCCGAACCCGCCGACTGTATAGAGCAATTGCTGTCGTCGGCGGGCATCCTTGTTCTCTGCATCCTTCATCAGCGTGACGATGCCGTAGGCCGCCAGCACTGGTACCATAATCTGCACCAGGATCAGCACCATCGAAGGGATCCGGAACTTATTGAACATGGGGAAATAATTGAACATCAGATCGTAGGCGAACGGCAACTCCTTGCCGAAGGACACCAACAGGGAGAGGAGGATCAGCAATCCGGTGTACTGCACGAACGCATCCTTCCTGTTGCGCCAGAACCCGATCCCCGCCAGTACCAGCACGACGATCCCCATGTATTGCGGCGCATCTGTGAACGGCATGTTCCCGGAATAGGTGTTCAGACGCATCTCCTGTCCCTGCGAGAGCACCCCTTTGTATTGATGCCAGCCGAATCCGTGCGACGACGGAATGAAGAATGTCACGATCTCGCCGGGAGAGAAGGACCAGTTGGTAGCATACTCATAGTCGAGTCCGCCGTTGGTATTCCCCTGCGCCTGCTGCTGTGCGGAGGGCACAATGGCATCCGCGCCGCGCATCGAGTATTTGGAATACTCGAGCGTCGACAGGTACTGATCCCCGGTCATGGCGAACGCTAGCACGGTGGCGGCGGAAAAGACCAGTCCGGAACGGAGGATCCCCTGCCACCCGGAGCCGGAGATCAGGGACCGCACGAGGAAGAAGAGATAGTACAAACCAAAGGCCAGGTAGCAATAGAAGATCATCTGGATATGACCGGGCAGAAGCATGAAGTGCACCAGCATGATCAGCGCAAGGAACGACACCAGCGTGATCTTCTCCCGCAGACGTTCCAGAAGCATGAAGATGAACGGGAAGAAGGCAATGACCGGGACCTTGGTCATGTGCCCCACCATCACCAGGATCACGATGAAGGTGGAATGCATCACTGCCAGGGCTGCAACCAGTGCTGCGACCTTGCTTTTCAACTTCTCAAAGACGAACCAATATATCCCGATACCCAGCAGCCAATAATAGAACAGACCCCATCCGACATCCGGGCTATTGATGATCGCTCCGAACAGCGTCGAAGCACGGTTGATGAGCAGGGCCGTGATATCAAAGTAGCGTTCCCCGTGCACCATCAGACTGGCATATCCCGGCATACCGCCGAAGATATATGGATTCCACAGGGGGAAGATGTTCTGCGATTCAGCATCGGCAACGAGGGTCTGGAAGCTCTTCGAGGCGATATTGTCCGCTGCAAGGAAGACCCTGCCGTCGAAGACCAGTTCGTGGAAGAACACGATCAACGAGAGAAGAAGGACGAAGATGGAAGCCGAATGCTGATAAGCGGATGGGATGATCGGTGTTTCCTGCGGTTTCTTTGCCGATTTCTCTTTCTTGGGGTTCGTCATATGTCCCTGCAATGGTGGAAACGTTCACTCTGTCCAATGAAAATAGGACAAATTATGCAGAGTTACAAAAACAAAAACCCTCGTTGCTTCTCGCCGGACCGCTGACTATATTTTTTCGATGAAAGAACGCCGCCTTCCAATCATACTTATTTCTCTTGTTTTCGCCGTATTGCTCTGGGCATCGGTGAATCTGGGCAATGAATTCATCACCTCGGTCACCGTACCGATCCGGATCGACAACATTGCACACAATAAGGCCATCGCGGAACCTTTGCCGGACTCCATCCGCTTCACCATCCGCGCCAGCGGCTGGGAATTGCTGAAGACCCTGCTCACACCCGATCTGCACTATACCATCGATCTCAGTGCCTCACGGAGACCGGTGCATCTCTTCACCGTGAAGGATCTGCAGGGACATGTACAGATTCCGGAGGGTGTGGTCGTCGTGACGGTGGATCCGGAAACGGTCCGGGTGGTCCTTGACGACAGGATCGAACGCAGATTCGCGGTAGTGCCGGATATCGCGGTCACCTACCGCGACGGGTTCGGGATCGTCGGACATATCACCACATCTCCGGATAGTATCACGCTCAGCGGTGCCCGGTCACTGCTGGACCGTCTCGATGCATGGAAGACCGTGCCGCTGCGGTATACCGACGTGAATGCTCCGATCACGGCTTCGATCCCGCTCTCCCCCCTCTACAGGTTCGAGGTAACCCGGCCCGACACATTGATCACGGTACGATTCGATGTACAGCCGATCGCAGAACGGACCATCACTGATATTCCCATCGAGGTCCTCCAGGTACCGGAACAGCGCCGGGTCGTTTTGATACCACCCAAGGTGAACATCATCGTTCGGTCCGGGGTGAACAACGTTGCGAACCTCTCCGGAGGGGATTTCCAGGCCTATATCGACTATCGTTCCATCCTTCTCGATACCAGCGGGAGGATGTCCGTGACCGTCATCGGTCCGGACCATGTCCAGATCGTTCAGCTGGACCCGCCGCTCATCCAGTATGTGGTACGGAAATAAAAAACCCTCTGAAGATCAGAGGGTTTTTTATTTCCAGGGACCGGTGAGCGTCAAAAGGCTTTATTCAGCCGGAAAAAAACCGAGACCGGTGCTTTCTTGTCGGTCCTCCATGCGAAGCCCAACCGGGCATCGCCATTATGCCAGGCCAGCGCTGCTCCATAATCGGAACGTACATCGGTCTTGGTAAACGAAGTGAGTCCCTCATACACCGCCCATTTCGTATTGACGGTCGACACCACCCCGGCATCCCCGAATGCGATCAGACTGAGACTGTTCGGAAAGAAGAAGATCTCGTCGATCAATTCACCGCTGATACGGTACTCGAGATTTGCAAGCATCATCCTGTTGCCAGAGAATTCCTTGAAGCCGTAGGCAGGCATCGTGTTCGCACCGCCCAACTGCAGCGCACGCTGGCGGATCGTATCGCCCTGCAGGGCCCCGATGCGGATGCGGAGATTGATCTGATCGTCATCCGATAATGGCTGGAACCGGCGGACATCGACGATCGCTTGTGTGAAATCGAAATTCCCGCCCAATTCGTTGCCGCCGTATTCGCCGTGTGCGTACAGATTCCATCCCTCCATACGGTAACGATACTTCTCAACAGTGCTCACTCCTGCACTCACGGAAACGCTCTTCATCGTTCCGGCATCGATCCCGGGATTCGAACGGAACACATTCCCGCCGAAGAGTGCCCATTCTGCTCCGGAACTGAGCGATGCATACCGGTCATTGAGGTACCGGACATCGATCATCGTCGTGACCTCGGCATCCCTGGTATACCGGGCCGTGTGGACAGAGAACCCTTCGCGCTGGAAGTAGTCGCGGAAATCCTCGTGGAAGAGCAGCGAGGCAAGATTATTCTCCAGCAGCGGCATGATCCACTCATCCTGAGTGTCGGTCAGGCTGTGTGCTTCTCCGCCGATCTCATACAGGACATTATCGGATGCGGCGAACTGACGGTCCAGACCGAGCTGCAGCCTCCATTTATGCGAGGCGAACCCGTAACCGAACGAACCGTATCCGGTGATCTTCCGGCTGCCGTCCCAGAAGTAACGTTTCTCGGAACCGAAACCGAAGAAGAAACCTTCCACACGGTTGTACCGGAACAGCACATCATCATCGAACGGTTGTTCTGCACCGAAGAAATACGGTTTGAACGAATAGGAGTAGGTCGTCCGCATCGTCGGTTTGCGGCGGTACTGCCTGGAGGAGGTGCCGGAGGATTGTTCCGTGAAACCTTCGACGATCGCACCCTCTGATTTCGTGATCCCGCCGTTCATGGCGCGGACATTCCCGCTGACGAATGATGTCGATTTCAATTCAATGTCACCGTTCACCACAAGGATATCACCCAACACACTGCCTCTGACGACCAGATTTCCGTTCTTCACGACCAGGTCACCCTGCACGGTATCATTCTCCGCGATCTCCGTATCGCCATTGAAGGTGATCGCATCCTCTTTAGAGGTGTATCCGGTGGTATCGTCGTCCTCGAACTCCATCCGCTCCTCACGCCGGCGTTCATCTGTCATCCGGTCGACACGTGATTCGATACCCTGGATGATCCCATCCACGAATTGTTCGAGGTTCTCCGATGCTTCATCGAAACCCTCCTCATACCCGCGCTGCTGTGCGGCGGAAGGTATCGTCAGTAGCATGAACAAGGAAACGGTCAATACGGTGGTCTTCATACGGTTCTCCGGAAATAGGCTGTCAAAAAATTACGACCACAGGGGGAAAAAGTTACGCCCGCGGGCGACAGGAACTTTGAATACTGGCCGATATTTCGTAATTTCGCTCATACAATGAGACTCTGTATCAATATCGATCATATTGCGACACTGCGGAATGCCCGCGGTGGCACGGAACCGGACCCGGTGGCCGCAGCGGCGATCTGTGAATCGGCCGGAGCGGATGGCATCGTTGTCCACCTCCGGGAGGACCGCCGGCATATCAAAGACCATGACGTCCGGACCCTGCGGAGCACGGTAACGACCAAACTGGACCTGGAGATGGGGGCATCGGAGGAGATCGTTCGGATCGCCCTCGACATCGTACCGGATCTCGTCACTCTCGTCCCCGAGAAGCGGCAGGAACTGACGACGGAAGGCGGGCTGGATGTGCTCGGCCAGCAGGATCGTCTTGCCGACGTGGTACACCGTTTCCATGCAAGACACATCCCGGTGAGTCTTTTCATCGATCCTGTCCAAGAACAGATCGAGGCTTCGCACGCTGTCGGAGCGGAAATGATCGAGATCCACACCGGAGAATATGCAGAAGCAAAGGACGGCATCGAGGCACAACGCCATCTCGATGCGATCATCCACGCCGCTGAGCTCGGAAAACAATTAGGAATGACCGTGAACGCCGGGCACGGCCTCAATTATACCAATGTCACCCGAGTGGCAGCGATCCCGCAGATCGATGAGATGAGCATCGGTCATTCGATCATCGCACGTGCTTCGTTCGTCGGTCTCGATCGGGCCGTGCGTGAGATGCTCACCCTGGTCAGGAAATAAAAAAACCGCCGAAGCGGTTTTTTTATTTCCTACTGGTCCATGATCCCGAGTTTCCGGATATCATCCCTCAGCTTCGCTGCCTTCTCATAATCCTCCTGCTCGATCGCCTCCTTCAATTGCGTCTGCAACTGTTCGAGCCGGGAGAGCGGCTGTTTGATCTCCTTCGGTTCCTCCGGTACGGTACCTTCTTCCGTATCCCCTTCCTCCTCTTCGGAAACGACCCCGGCCTCGTTCAGCACCTCTTCACCGACGAAGATCGGCGCACCGTACCGCACGGCCAGTGCGATCGCATCACTCGGACGGGAATCGATCTCCTGGGTATCGCTCAGTCCCTCGATCGTCAGTTTCGCATAGAAGGTCCCGTCGCGCAGCTCATTGATGCAGACCTCGTTCAGCGATACTGCGAAGGTATCGATGATATTGCGCATCAGGTCGTGCGTGAGCGGACGCGGGGGCTTCATCCCTTCCAGTTCCAGCGCGATGGATTGTGCCTCGAAGGCGCCGATGATGATCGGAAGCTTCCGTTTACCGTTCGTTTCCTTCAGGATCAAGGCATACGCACCGGCACTCGACGGACTCGTCGACAACCCCAGAATATCTACCTGAACTTTCTCCACAGTGATTCTCCTATTCGTCCTGCCTCTGCTGTATCCCGTTCTCGGATCCGGACCCGTTTATTTGCCTAACAATTTCTTCACTTCGGCGGTCACCGCCGGCAGCACTTCGAAGGCATCCCCGACGATGCCGTAATCGGCGATGGAGAAGATCGGTGCATCCTTGTCCTTGTTGACCGCAACGATGTACTTGGATGAGGACATCCCCGCGAGATGCTGCACCGCTCCGGAGATCCCGACGGCAATATACAATGACGGGGAGACCGTCTTTCCCGTCTGTCCGACCTGTTCATCATGCGGACGCCAACCGGCATCGACCACGGCGCGGGACGCTCCGACAGCACCGCCCAGGGCGCCGGCAAGTTCCTCGATCATAGCGAAATGCTCGGGACCTTTCAATCCGCGTCCGCCGGAGACGATCACATCGGCTTCGGCAACATCCTTCTTCCCGCTGGCGGTCTTCACTTCTTTCACTGCGCAGGCAAGGTCGGCATCATTCAGCGCAGCGGCGCGCGTTTCCACCGGAGCATCCGCACCGCCGGCAACGGCGGTGAATACGTTCGGACGGAGGGTGAAGAGTTTCACGGGAGTGGC
>JABWAK010000258.1 GCA_013361065.1 Bacteroidota bacterium | reverse complement strand
CCGCAGCGGGGCGCTTTTGCCGGTCTGCTGGTGGGGGCAAGGACGTATACGGTGGAGGGGGATGTTGTTAAGTATATTGAGGAGAAATAGGGGAAGAGAAATTCCAAATAACAAATTACAAATCCCAAACAATACTAAACTATGTTATCTATGTTTCTATGTGTTTCCGCTTTTAATTGAAGAATCAAAAAGACTAAACACATAGGCACATAGGGAACATAGAAGAGCAAAAAACAATTACCAAATTCCAAAGAGCGGTTCCCGCAGATCACGCTGAATTACGCAGAAAAACAAATAACAATTATCAAATTGCAAATTATCAGGTTACAAATTACAAACTACAAGATATCAAAATATCAGTAAGTCTTCCTAAACCACCAAAGGTCTGATAGCTGACCGCTGACAGCTGATAGCTGCTCCTCTAGAATTCCTCTCCCGCCACTCTCGTAATGGATGCTCCCAACGAACTGAGCTTCTTCTCGATCGCTTCGTAGCCGCGGTCCAGGTGATAGACGCGCAGCACTTCGGTCTCGCCTTCGGCTTTCATGGCAGCCAGGATGAGCGCCGCGGAGGCGCGCAGGTCGGTGGACATCACTTTCGTCCCGGAGAGTTTCTTCACCCCGCGGATGATGGCGGCATTGTCCTTCATCTCGATGTTGGCGCCGAGACGGGCGATCTCCGGCACATGCGCGAACCGGTCATGATAGATGGTGTCGGTGACGGTGGAGGTCCCTTTCGCGATGGTCATCAGCGAGATCCACTGCGCCTGCATGTCCGTCGGGAAGCCGGGATAGACCGCTGTGGTGACATCGACCGGCTTGATGCTCTTCGGTGCGGTGAGTTCGATGAAATCCTTGCCGATGATGAGCTTCGCACCGCAATCCTCCAGCCGCGCGGTGACAGCGGAGAAATGCTCCGGCATCACATCCTCGATGCGGATCTTCCCGCCGCACATGGCGCCGGCGATGAGCATCGTCCCTGCCTCGATCCTGTCCGGGATCGTATAGACATTCGCCGGATGCAGTTCTTCCACCCCCTGGATCTCCAGTGTTGTCGTCCCTTTCCCGTCGATCTTCGCCCCCATGGCGATGAGCATCTCCACAAGATTGGTGATCTCCGGTTCCATCGCTGCATTCTCGATACGGGTGGTCCCTTTGGCGAGCACCGCTGCCATCAGCACGTTGCCGGTCGCTCCGACGCTGGAGACGTTGAAGGAGATCCGGGCTCCCTTGAGCCGCTTCGCTTTGGCGTGAATGTAGCCGCGGACGAGTTCGATCTTCGCGCCGAGTTTCTTCATTCCTTCGATATGCAGGTCCACAGGACGGGGACCCCACGCGCAGCCGCCGGGGAGGGAGACCTTCGCCTGTCCGTACCGGGCGAGCAGGGGACCGAGCACGTAGATGGAGGCGCGCATCTTCTTCACGTGTTCGTACGGCGCTTCGAATTTGTTCACGCGGAAGGTGTTCACTTCGAGCGTCTTCCCTTTGCGTTCGAAGGTGACGCCCATCGTCTGGAGGAGTTTGGACATGGTGGTGACGTCGCGCAGGTCCGGCGTGTTCTGCAGCTCGTACTTGCCGCTGGCCAGGAGCGTGGCCGGCATCAGCGCCAGCGTGGCATTCTTCGCGCCGCTGATCGAAACGGTGCCGTTGAGTTTCTTTCCCCCTTTGATGACGAATTTATCCATGGTGCGAGGCGTCTCCTTTGATGATGATGCGATGAATGTTGTCAAAAATTGGTGAAAAAACAAATAAACAAAGACAATTAACAATTAACAATGAACAATGGACAATTGGCAATTATCAAATTCCAAATAACAAATTCCAAAATACCGAGGTCGATGCGCAGGAAGGAACGCGAAAAGCACTCACGCAAAGGCGCAAAAGAGGGGAGGAAAGAGCAAATATCAAATTACAAATAACAAATTCCAAAATATCGGGGTCGATGCGCAGGAAGGAACACTAAAATCAATCACGCAAAGACGACAACAGGAACCACAAAAACACGAAAGCACAAAAGAATGGGAAAAGCATACGCATGATGCATGGTGCGATGTTCAGGCGATTCTCCAGCCCTGGGATTCATCCCGGGGATACTATGCCCGGGCCTTGTTCGGGAGAGCTATTGTTATTGGGCCTTCGGTGCGGAGCGGTGGAGAAGGCGGAGTATGAGAGTGATGAGGACGGTGAGGGCGACGCCGAGGCCGGTGGCGCCGATGAAGCCGACGATGGCGCGTCCATAGGCGTTGTTCATGGTGCGGTGCTGCTCGGTGAATTCGCTGATCTGCGCATCCGTGGCACCGCCGAGGATGAGTTTGCGCCGCTGCCATTCCACCGTGGCATCGATCCAGTCCGGATTGATGACGGTGGTATAGAATGCCATGAAAAGGGTGATCAGGAGCGCGGAGATGATGGCGATGCGGAATCCGGTATCGGCAGCATCCCGGAGGGTCAGCACCCCGTGCGCGGCGCGCTGGTGCTCACGCAATGCGGTATAGAGGACGGCGGAGAGGATGAGGATGGAACCGTACCCGCTGTACTGCCCGATCTCCAGACTGGTGGTATGGAATCCCAGCATATACTCCAGCAAAACCCAGGCGCTGAGCGCTGCGCCGCTGAACAGGCCGTATCGGACCGTGTGGTTCATCGGCGCGGGATGAGCCGGCTGAGGTTGCCGACGATGATGGTAGCGGTGCAGCCGATGAGCGTGTGCCAGGTGAAGTCGATGGAGGTCTGCGAGAGTACCACCACCATCGCCAGGATGCCGGCGATGAATCCGACGAATGCGTCACGCTGGTCGGTCTTCGGGAAGAGGAGTCCCAGGAAGAAGGTGCCGAGCAGTCCGCCGTAGGTGAACGATGCGATCTTGAGACCGATCTCCACGACCGGGTTCTTCGTGTCGGTGAAGAGCATCGCGCCGCCGATCAGGATGAAGCCCCAAAGGAGCGTGAAGCGTTTGGACCAGAGCACTTCCGTTCTGGCATCCAGATCTTTGCCGCGGGCGGTCAGCTTAAACAGGTCCAGGAACGTGGAACTGGCGAGTGAGCTGATGGAGGAGGAAAGGGTCCCCCTCGCGGAGGAGAGCACGCCGGCCACCACGAGTCCGGCCAGACCGCTTGGCAGGTTCTCCACGATGAACTT
>JABWAK010000257.1 GCA_013361065.1 Bacteroidota bacterium | reverse complement strand
GGCTTTGATGAACTTCGTATAATAGAGTGCCCAGCTCTGATAGTACTCCGGCAGCAGTTTTCCGCCCTGCAGCATGTTCTTGTTGCTCTTCATGAAGGCGGGAGGCGACCAGGGACTGGCATACATCATCAGCTGTCCGCCGGCAGCGGCGATGGCGCTCTTGATGAACGGCAGACGGAATTTCCGGTCGTGATCGATGGAGAAGGAGCGTAATTCTTTATCCCCTTCCTTCACATAAGTGAAACTGGCGCTGCTGAAATCGCAGCTGTGGATGGAGGTCCGTCCGAGCGTATAGCCGATACCGTTCTCCTTGTCGTAGTATGCGGTCATGAACTCCTTCTGCTTCGCAGGGGAGAGTTTTGCATACACTTCTGCCGATGCATCGGTCAGCGCTCCGCCGATTCCGAGGAAGGTCTGGAAGAGGTTCGACGGATTCACGAAGACGCAGATCTCCGTTTCGAGCGGTTGTACGGAGGGAGCGAACGGAACCGTTCCCTGCCTGGTGAGCCGGAGGGATGAACTGTCTGCCGTGGTGTACACAGTCAAATCGGTCGGCATGCCGGAACCTGCCCGGGCCGATGATATCAGCAGCAAGGACATCAGGATGGTGCGATACAAAGTCTTCATAGGGTTATAATAGAGTGGGAAGGATGCGTGGATGAACATTTTCCTCTATAATTCACGAATTATGCCATAGAAAAACCGCCGTTTTCTGCCGATGAACGGGGAGTCATTTCCCGCTCCTTATCATTTCGATAATGGTGGAATTATCAATCCGAACATGTCGGTATCGGGTCCTGTCCCCGGGGAAAGTGCATTGGTGCAGTGACTGGTCCGGTCTTGCGCTGTCGAGCGATTGTTTAGTACATTTTGAACTGACAAACACCACCAACACAAGGAGATTCCTGCTATGCCGTCCAATCCAACGACGATGGAATTCAAAAGTGAACTGAAACAGATCCTGAATCTGATCACCCATTCCCTGTACTCCCATAAGGAGGTCTTCCTGCGGGAGCTGATCAGCAATGCGAGCGATGCCATCGACAAGGTCCGCTTCGATTCGCTGAACAATGAATCGCTGCTGGAAGGGAACAAGGATTGGAAAATCAAGATCATTGCGGACAAAGCGAAGAACACACTGACGATCACCGACAACGGGATCGGCATGTCCCGTGACACGATCATCGACAATCTCGGTACGATCGCCAAATCCGGAACGAAAGAGTTCCTGGAGCAGCTGAAACAGGCGGAAGCGGCCGCCAAACCGGAGCTGATCGGCCAGTTCGGCGTCGGCTTCTATTCCGCGTTCATGGTAGCGGATAGTGTGACCGTCATCTCACGGACGGCCGGCGATCCGTCGCAGGGTGTGCGGTGGGTCTCGGACGGACAGGGAGCGTTCACGGTGGAACCGGCGGAGAAGGCGGAGCGGGGGACGGAGATCATCCTCGCACTGAAGGCGGAGGAGAAGGAATTCACGGAACCGTGGAAGATCCGTTCGCTGGTGAAACAGTTCTCGGACTTCATCGAGCATCCGGTGGTGATGGATGTGGAGAAGGAGGATGAGCAGAAGGTGAAGACCGTCACCGAAGAGGTGCTGAACTCGCGGAAGGTGCTCTGGCTCCGTTCCAAGAGCGATGTGACCAAGGAGGAGTACGATCAGTTCTATCAATCGGTATCCAATGACTTTACACCGCCGGCACGGACGATCCACTACACCGGCGAAGGGGTGGTGGAGTTCAAAGTGCTCCTGTTCATCCCGTCCAAGAAGCCGTTCGATATGATGTTCGGCGAGACGAAGGTCGGTCCCCGGCTCTACATCCGCCGCGTGCTGATCATGGACCATTGCGAGCAGCTGCTGCCGCCGTACCTCCGGTTCGTGAAAGGGGTGGTGGATTGTGCCGACCTTCCGTTGAACGTCTCACGCGAGATGCTGCAGCAGAATCCGATGCTGGAGAAGATCAAGACGAACCTCGTGAAGAGCGTGCTGAAGAACCTGGAAGAGATGATGAAGTCGTCGTACGATGAGTATGTCTCCTTCTTCAAGGAATTCGGGACGTTCCTGAAGGAAGGACTGAACAGCGACTGGGGGAACCGCGACCAGCTTACCCGGCTGCTGCTGTTCGGTTCGCTGCGGACCGATGAGAAGAAGTTTATCTCCCTGCAGCAGTATGTGGATGCGATGGGGAGCGAGCAGAAGGAGATCTACTATCTGACCGGCGAGGACCGTGAAACATTGGTGCATACACCGTATCTGGAGCTGTTCCGCTCCAAGCAATGGGACGTGCTCTTCATGACCGACCCGATCGATGAGTTCATCCTGCCGTACCTTCCGGAGTTCGCCGGCAAGAAGCTCGTCGCTGCGGACAAGAACGAGATCACGCCGGAGGATGCCGCAGTGAACAAGGAGCAACAGGAGGCGTTCTCCGGTCTGTTCGGTGCGATGAAGCCGGTGCTGGAGCATGTGAAGGAGATCCGGGTCTCCGCACGGCTGAAGGAGAGCGCTGCCTGTCTGGTGAGCGATAAGGACGGCATGAGCTCGAATATGGAACGGATCATGCAGAAGCTGGGACGGATGGATGAGGAGCGGACCGCGGAGAGGATCCTGGAGCTGAATGTGGAGCATCCGGCGGTGCAGTCTCTTAAGGCGATCTATGATGCCCGGAAGGACGATCCGCGGATCGGCATCTACACGCAGCTGCTGTACGACCAGGCGGTGATCGCGGAGGGTTCTAAAGTAAAGGACCCGGTCGCATTCGCGCAGCGGATCAATCAGTTGATGGTGGAACGGTCGGGGAACTGAACCGTCACTGCCGCACAAAACGCGCGCGCCCGGTGAGAATTCACCAGGCTCGTGTCATTTCAGACCGTTCCAGATTCAGATGCGGGATCGTTCACTTTCGCTGTTGATCGTGATGGATGGTGAGTCCGCCGAATCGTCCTCCGGACCGGTCCGCTGTATACACACCGATCCTCCCGTCCGTACGTCCGCGCGCCGGACGCGAAGCAGGGTGCGAAGCGCTGACGCGACGTGCCCGTGCGGCCCGGACGGGATCCTGGGATCCCGTCCGGTGCCCGCATTTCCCCGCGAACGCCCCACGAGCCCACCGGAGCCCCGTCATGATGCAGGTCACGCCGAAGCCTCGCGCCTCCTCGCCGT
>JABWAK010000004.1 GCA_013361065.1 Bacteroidota bacterium | reverse complement strand
CAGCTATCATGACCTGACCGGAACCGGCAATTCATTCGACCATGGTATCATGCTGGAAAAGGAGTTCTTTCGGGCATTCTTCCCGAATGCAGAGGAGATTGCAGCGTTCATCAAACGTAGTCATGCCATGACTTAAGTGATGCCATGACTACGTTTGGACAAGGTTCCAGATCACGCATTCTTGATCTGCTTCTGCCAGTACAGATAGAACGGTATCCCCGCCACCACCAGGAACAATCCCACCATCGAATCCGCAGTCTGCTCCACGATCGTATTATAGACGAACCAGGTCGCCACTGTAATAAATATGATCGGAATAACAGGATAAAGAGGGACTTTATACGCCCGCTCCGCATCGGGCTGTTTGCTGCGCAGGATGAAGACGGCCGCCCCGCCGAGCGCGTAGAAGATCCAGCCGGCGAAGATGACGTAGGTGAAGATCTGGTCGTACGTGCCGGTCAGACAGAGGATCGATGCCCAGGTTCCCTGGATGACGAGTGATTTGGCCGGCGTGCGGAACTTCGGATGGACCTCGCCCATCTTCCGGAAGAACATCCGGTCCTTCGCCATCGCATAGAAGACCCGCGCCGTGGTCATGGAGGTGGCGTTCACCGTGCCGAACGTGGAGATCATCACCATCGCCGAGATGATCGCGCCGCCCCAGCCGTAGTAGATCACATTCATTACATCCGCTGCGACCAGTTTGGACTGTGCGATCTGTCCGATCGGAAGGATGTACAGGTACGCCATGTTAGTGGTGACGTAGATCAGGATCACCACGAGCGTGCCGAGGATGAGCGCGCGTGGGATGTTCTTCTGCGGTTCGATCACCTCGCCGGCGAGATAGGTGAGGGAGTTCCAGCCGTCATACGACCAGAGCGTGGCGATCATCGCCACACCGACCGCCGCCATGAGCGAGCCGGACGACGGCATTCCCCAGAGCGGGAAGAAGTTGTCGACGCTCCCTTTGCCGGAGGAGAAGGCCAGGACGATGATGGCGCCGATGGCGATCACTTTCAGGATGGTGAAGACATTCTGGATCATCCCCCCGAACTGCACGCCGAAATAGTTGATGGTGGTGACGGTGATGATGGCACCGATCGCCACCATCGTCACACCGATATCCTTCAGCGGGAAGATGTTGCCGATGAGCGGCAGCTGCCACGCTTCCAGTTCCGGTCCCAGATTGGGAAGGTCGACGAAATACCCGAGATACTTGGCGAAAGCCACGGCGATGGCGGCGATGGAACCGGTCTGATAGACGATGAACGTGGTCCATCCGTACAGGAATGCCGTCAACTGGCCGAAGGTCACACGGAAGAAGACGTACTGTCCGCCCGCTTCCGGGATGAGACTCGCCACTTCGGCGTTCGTGAGCGCGCCGGCCAGCGTCAGCAGACCGGTGAGGATCCAGACACCGATCATCAGTCCGGGGACGTCGACGTTCGCCGCCACATTCTGCGGCGTCAGGAAGATACCGGAGCCGATGATCGACCCGATGACGACCATGATGCCGTTGGTGAGTGTGAGTCGCCGTGCAAGCGAGGTCTCGTGACCTTGATGGGGCATGTCTTTCTCCTGGATAGGGGGAACGGAATGTGATGATCACGTTGCGTGCGAAAAAATAGTCATTCACCCGCCAAAATGCAATGAAGAGGGGAGGAAATCAGGGAGCGGACCGGCAGAGCGTCGGTCAGGAGAAGATCTCGAGCTGCGGGGACGGGGGCTTCAGCGGAAGCGAGACGGTGAAGGTGGTGCCGACATTCACCTCGCTCTCCACGGCGATCGTGCCGCCGTGGATGTCTACGATCCACTTCGCAATGGAGAGACCGAGACCGCTCCCGCCGAGTTCCCGCGTGCGCGCCTTGTCCGCGCGGTAGAACCGGTCGTAGATCTTCGGCAGGTCCTCGGCCGGGATGCCGACGCCGGTATCCTTGATCTGCACGCGTGCGTGCCGCTGGTCCCGGACGAGCGAGACCTCCACGGTGCCGTGCTCCGGCGTGTATTTGATGGCGTTATCGAGCAGGTTCAGGAAGAGCTGGCGGAGACGGACCGCGTCCCCTAAGACCAGGGCATCGTCGAGCGTGCCGAGCCGGACGGTGATCTGTTTCCGTTCGGCGAGCATCTCGCCGTCCTCGAACAGGTCCTGCACTACCGGACGGAGCCAGACATCCTCGTTCTTCAGCTGCGTGAATCCGCGGTCCGCTTTGGCGAGCGTCAGCAGATTCTCGATGATGGAGGTCATGTGCATCGTCTCCTCCAGCGCGCTGGAGAGCACCTTGCGGTACTCCTCCGACGAGTTCTTCTTGGAACGGAGCGCCAGTTCCAGTTCGCCGCGCATGATGGTGAGCGGCGTGCGCAGCTCATGCGATGCATCGCTGGAGAACTGCTGGATCTGTGCGAAGGAGAGCTGCAGACGGCTGAACATCTCGTTGAAGGTGGCGATGAGGCGTCCCAGTTCGTCATCCACACCGGTGGGAGGGATGCGCTGGTCCAGATTGTGCGCGGTGATGGCGCGCGCCGTGCGGGCGATATCGTCCACCGGCTTGAAGGAACGGGAGGCGAGGAACCATCCGCCGCCGACGGAGATGACCACCGCCACCGGGATGAGCAGGATGAAGATGGAGAAGAGGTTCGCCAGCACATCGTTGATCTCGGAGATCGGGTAGGCCACATAGACCTTCATCGTCCGGTCCTGACTGACCGCAAGACGGAGCGGCTGGCCCTTCGCATTCCAGATGGTGACCAGCTTGGTGATGTCCTGCGGGACGTCATCGAAGGCGATCTCCTCCTTCCCCAGTCCGGACTTGTAGAGGATGTCGCCGTTCCGGTCCTTGATCTGGATGATCTGCTTCTTCGGGGTGAGCAGAGTGTGCTCGTAGATCTGGTTCCAGATGGCGTCGAATTCCACATCGACGGAATCGGCTTTGATCTCGACCTCATCCGATGTGCGGATCGGCTGGGTGGGGGATTTGGTCTCGTTGATCGCCTGCTGTTTCGGTGTGATGCGCTGACGCTTCAGCTTCACGCGGTTGGCGCGCGGTTCGATGAAGTTCTTCAGCCAGACCACCTCGTTATACAGCGACCGGTCCAGACTCGCCAGGAGGTTCTGTTCGGTGAAGTAGTACGCACTGACCCCGAACGCCACGAGCGTGGCGCTCACGATGAGCGAATAATAGAGGGTCAGTTTGAACCGGATGGACCGGCGTACATTCTTCATGTTACGGGTTCTCTTTCAGGACGTACCCGACGCCGCGGATGGTCTGCAGCAGTTTCCGGTCGAACCCGCCGTCGATCTTCGCGCGCAGATGGTTGATGTACACATCGATGATGTTCGTGCCGGTGTCGAAGTTGTAGTTCCAGATATGCTCGGTGATGGTGCTCCGGCTGAGCGTCTTGTTCTTGTTCCGCAGGAAGAGCTCCAGCAGGGCGAACTCTTTGGAGGTGAGATCGATCGCTTTGCCGCCGCGGAACACCTTCCGGGCGACCAGGTCCAGCGTCAGATCGGCGATGGAGAGCGTTGTGGCCGCGCGTTCGGCCCCTTTCTTCCGGCGGAGCAGGGAGCGGACGCGCGCCAGCAGTTCGGTGATGGCGAACGGCTTCACCAGATAGTCATCCGCACCGGTGTCGAGTCCTTTCACACGGTCCTCCACCGTCCCTTTCGCCGTCAGCATCAGCACCGGCGTATCGTTCCCGGCGGCCCGGAGCGCCGCCAGCAGCTGGATGCCGTCCTGTTTCGGCAGCATGATGTCGAGCAAGAGCAGGTCGAACGAGCCGTTCTTTGCCATCTGCTCGCCCTTCTCGCCGTCCGCTGCTTCCTGGACCGAATATCCTTCCTCTTCCAGTCCCTTCCGGATGAGTGCGGAGATCTTCTTCTCATCCTCTACCACCAGGATGGAGGCCGCCGGTGCGGAGCTGCGTTTCGCTGCCGTCTCGCTCTGTTTCTTCATCGCGGCACCTGTAACGATGCGGCCGGGACCGTCCTGCTCCAGCGGAGTGTGCCGGTCACGTCATAACATTCCATGGTCAGCACCCGCTCCCGGCGCGGACCGCTGACGGTGAGCATGCCGAAATTGTGCTTGTCGTTCACCAGCGTTCCTTCCACCCGGAGCGGATTGGTGTATTCCGCTGTCCAGTTGCCGTTGCGGTCCTTCAGCGTGGTGAGCCCGGAAGTGAGTGCAGAGCTGGTGAAATCATACAATGTATAGAAGGAGGAATCCTTCAGAGCGATCAGTTCCGTCAGATGGCGGTCTCCGGTAAGGAAGAGGATGCCAGGGATCTTCCGGGAGCGGATGTGGCCGAGCAACTCGTCATAATCGGACGGGAACTGCGTGAGCATCTCGGCGAACGCACCGTTGGTGTTCAGTATCTGGTTGCCGTTGACGATGATACGGAAGTTGATATCCCTGTTGCCGGCACTGTTGGTGAGCGCATCCTTCAGCCACTGCATCTGCTCCTTGCCGAACATCGTCTTCTGTCCGTCCGCCGGTGCATCATTGGGTGAGCGGTGGTACCGGTCGTCCAGCAGGAAGAACTCCACATCGTTCCAGACGAACCGGCTGAAGGTCCCTTCGGTGCCGGCGGCTCCGTACGTGCGGTTGGCCCAGAAGCGTGTGAAGATCTCGAGCGATTCCTTCCGCAGGGCATAGGTCCGGTCCGCATCGTTCGGACCGTAATCGTGATCGTCCCAGATGGCGAGATTGTGCACGCTGCCGAGCAGCGGCTGCATCTCAGGAAGTGCGCGTGTGTGGCTGTGACGGCGGATGATACCGGAGCGCGAATCCCAGTCCACCTCGCGCAGATAGGTGTTGTCACCGCCCCAGAGGAACAGGTCCGGTTGTTTCGCGGCGATGGTCCGGAAGATCTCGAAATCGCTGCCGTACGGTTTGCCGGGACGGTCGATCTCCGCTTCGTTCACAAAATTGCAGGAGCCGAATGCAACGGAGAATGCGGGCGGATCCGTTCGCCACTGCCAGAGCGGCTGGGTCTGGAAGCGCAGCGGGTAATCCCGTTTCACCGGTTTCCCGTCGATGAGTAATTCATAGCTATACTTCACCCCGGGTGTCAGTCCGGTGATCACCGACTTGGCGATGAACGGTTCCTCCCGGTCGGTGCTGACGGCGGTGCTGGTGAGAACGGACTTCGGTTCCGCGCTGTTCCAATATCTATATTGAATGGATGCCGGTTTATTCGTCTGCACCCAGAGCATCACCTCGGTCATGGTGCCGTAGCCGACCATGGGACCGGAACGGAGCGCGGTGGACTGGGCGGGGAGCCACGAGACTGTCAGAATAAGGAGAACAAGGGAACGGATGACCGGTTTCACGCACGGGCCTTTCAGCGGAAGTGGGAGTGTATATCTTAGGTAAAAGTACCCGAATAGTAACAAGGAAGCAAGTCTTCCTCCGCCGGAACGCCTGTATTCCTTAAGTTTTTTTCATTTTCCGTGATTCCCTTCCACCTTGGATATAGGGGAACATTTATTTATTTTCACTCTATATGAAACAATTCGCCTTCGTTCTTCTCCTCGCCTCCTCGCTCACGCACTGGTCCTGCAGCGTGGTGAACACCGTTGCCGTCAATGCCACCACCAACATCGTCGATTACGGCCTGCTGGCCATCTTCGAGGAATCCGACCTGGATTTCGCGAAGAGTGCCATTCCCGGGAATCTGACGCTGCTGGAGGCGCTGTACCGCGCTAAGGACAAGGATGATGACCATCTGGCGTTCCTGCTGACGCAGGGGTACACCGGTTATACCCTGGGATTCGTGGAGGATGAGAATCCTGAACAGGCGAAAGTGCTCTATGCGCGGGCACGCGATTACGGTCTCCGCTCGCTGAAGAAGAACAAGGAGTTCGCGCGCTCGTTCGACCAGGGGCAGGCGGAGTTCCGGAAAGGACTGGAACAGTTCGGGAAAGCGGATGTGCCGATGATCTTCTGGACGGCCAATGCGTGGGGGAATCTGATCAATGTGAGCATCGCGGACCCGGATGTGCTCGGGGATCTGCCGAAGGTGAACGCAATGATGGAATTCGTGCTGAAGCATGACGAGAACTATTTCTACGGCAGTGCACATCTGTACTTTGCCGCCATTCTCGCCACCACGCCGAAGAACCTCGGCGGGAAACCGGACAGTGCGAAATACCATTTTGAACGGAGCTTCGAGATCGGGAAGAACCAGTTCGTCCTCCCGCACCTCTATATGGCGAAGAGTTACTGCGTACAGATGCAGGACCGGGCGCTCTTCGACCGTCTGATCACCCATATCGATACCACCTCACTGGAAGTGCTGCCGGAACAGCGCCTGGTGAATGCCATTGCAAAACGGAAGGCGAAACGTCTGGCGGAACGTGCCGACGAACTCTTCTTCTGATCCCAACAATCCATTGCCACTCACCACTCGTCGGTCATCATGAAAAGAATACTCCCGCTGCTGTTCCTCGTCCTGTTCACCCTGCCGGCCGCCGCGCAGGAATTCGTCATCAAATTCGCCACGCTCGCTCCGGAAGGGAGCACCTGGATCAACATCATGAAGGAATATGATGCAGCGGTCCGGAAGGAGAGCAACGGACGGCTCGGATTCCGCATCTACGCCGGCGGTGTTGCCGGGGATGAGAAGGATGTGATGCGGAAGATCCGTCTCGGCCAGTTCAACAGCGCCGGCATCACCGGATTCGGCATCGGCGAGATCGCCAAATCGGCCCGCGTGCTCGATGCGCCGTTCCTCTTCAAGAACCATCAGGAAGTGGACCAGATCGTCACGCAGTTCGACGGGGAGTTCAATAAGGAATTCGAGAACGGCGGCTTCGTCCTGCTCGGCTGGGCCGAGGTCGGCTCGGTCTATATCATCTCCAAGACCCCGGTCTCCAAGATCGCGGACCTGCACAGCATCAAGATGTGGGAATGGGAAGGGGATCCGGTGGCGGATGTCACCTTCAAGACCATCGGTATCAATCCGATCCAGCTTTCCATCACGGATGTGGTCACCTCGCTGCAGACCGGACTCATCACCGGCGCATATGCGTCCCCGCTGGCGATCGTCTCGCTCCAGTGGAACTCCGCCACCAGCCATCTGATGGACCTTCCGCTCACCAATGCCTCCGGTGCGGTCGTGATCGCGAAGCGTGATTTCGACAAGATCCCGGCCGACCTGCAGCAGATCCTGCTGAAGCACGGCAAGGCATTCATGCGCAAGCTGACCGAGAAGAGCCGTCTGGACAACGTGAAATCGCTGGAAACGCTGAAGAAGAACAAGATGACCTTCAACAAACCGGATGCCGCGGAACTGAAGACGTACGATGAGATCGGCCGGAAGGCCCGCCGCGCGCTCGTCGGGAAACTGTACTCGGAAGATCTGCTGAACCGCGTGGAAAAAGCGCTCGCGGATTTCCGGGCGAAGAATAAATGATCATTTATCACCCGCTAACCCACGGCTTCAGTCGTGGGTTAGCGGGTGTCCATTCTCCAATATCCGTATGAAACCAATCCTCATCCTCGACCACTGGCTGGAACGGATCTCCGGCTGGATCCTCGTCGGTCTGCTCGGCATCATGATCCTGATGGCCTTCGGACAGGTCATCCTCCGGAATTTCTTCGAATCGAGCATCGAATGGGGGGATATCTTCCTTCGCCATCTGGTGCTGTGGGTGGGATATTTCGGCGCGGTCATCGCTACCGGCGAAGGACGTCACCTGCGCATCGAATTCCTCACGAAACTGGTGTCGGACAAACCGCGCAAGATCTTCTTCATCATCTCCTCGCTCTTCGCCGCCGTCATCTGCTATCTGCTCATGCAGGCGTCCGTGGCGTTCGTGCAGCTGGAGATGGAATCGGAATCGACCCTCATCCTGGATCTGCCCAGCTGGTACTTCATCATCATCATCCCGGCCGGGTATGCGCTCATCTCCTTCCGTTTCCTCGTCCGTTCGCTGAACGGCATCGTTGAGGTCGTCCGCGGCAACTGGGCGACCACGGAAGGACATCACTGATGCCGGTCATCTACATCGTCCTCGGACTGCTCGCCCTTGTGCTCTTCGGAACACCGCTTTTCACCATCATCGGCGCCATCTCGCTGTACGGATTCTCCTCGGAGGGGATCGATACCGCCGCCATCATCATCGAACTCTACCGTCTGGCCAGTCAGCCGGTGCTGCTTGCCATTCCGCTCTTCACCGTGGCGGGATACTTCCTGGCCGAGAGCAAGGCGCCGCAGCGCATCGTGGCGCTGGCGCAGGCGCTCATCGGCTGGATGCCGGGTGGACTCGCCATCGTCGTGCTCATCAGCTGCGCGGTATTCACCGCGTTCACCGGCGGTTCCGGCGTGACCATCGTGGCGCTCGGCGGACTCGTCTTCCCGATCCTGCTCTCCGAGAAGTATTCGGAGAAGTTCGCACTCGGGCTGGTCACCACCTCCGGCAGTCTCGGACTGCTCTTCCCGCCGTCGCTCCCGATCATCCTCTACGGCACCTTCGCCGAGGTCTCGGTTGATGCGCTCTTCAAAGCCGGCATCGTTCCGGGCGTGATCCTGATGCTCGTCGTGGCCATCTACAGCATCCAGCAGGGCGGGAAATCGCATGTTCCGCGTCATCCGTTCGATGCGAAAAAGGCGTGGGCGGCGATCAAGGCCATTGCGTGGGAGATCCCGCTGCCGTTCTTCATCATCTTCGGCATCTACGGCGGACTCTTCACCGCGACCGAAGCGGCAGCAGTGACGGCGTTCTATGTGTTCGTGGTGGAAGTGTTCATCTATAAGGACCTGAAGCTGACGACCGATGTGCCGCGGGTGATGAAGGAGAGCATGGTGCTCGTCGGTGCGATCCTGATGATCCTCGGCTGCGCGATGGGACTCACCAGTTATCTGATCGACCAGCAGGTGCCGCAGAAACTGTTCGAGTACATCAGCGCGGTGGTGACGAGCAAGATCTTCTTCCTGGTCATCCTGAACATCTTCCTGCTGATCATCGGCATGATGATGGAGATCTTCTCCGCCATCGTCGTGGTGCCGCTCATTGTCCCGGTGGCGAAGCAGTACGGCATCGACCCGATCCATCTCGGCATCATCTTCCTGGCGAATCTGGAGATCGCATACCTGATGCCGCCGGTGGGACTCAACCTGTTCATGGCGAGCTTCCGGTTCAAGAAGACCATCGGTCAGGTCGCCTCCGCAACACTGCCGTTCATCTTCGTCCTCTTCATTGCGCTCATTCTGATCACCTACGTGCCCGAACTGAGCCTTTGGCTCGTGCAATAACACCCTCCGCGTCCGGACCGAACAGAACGGTCCGGACGTTCGTTCTTCCCACTTCTTTGTGGTCTCCGTTTATTCTGCCAATGCGATAGCATAGGTACACCCATTATTATCACTTCCGTATTATAGAGCTGTCCGTCTTGTTTATCGGACTATTCCTTGGCAAATGAGGTTATGCCATTCTCTGTGGTTGCTCTACTGACAGCGGGGGAGTATATTTGAGGGGAGTGGGTGGAGCGGTTGAGTTTTCAGTGCATTCATTTGTCAGTAAGTCTTAAATATGAAAAAAATAACAACACTGGTTACGTTATCGGCTTTCATGTTTACCGCATGTGGGTGTAGTTCTCCACTACCGCTTCAAATCGATAGATCAACAAGTCAGGCAGAATTACAAAATATTGTTCTCATTGAAACTCACGATGGTGATAAACTTGAGATAGAGTGTGATTCGATTGTATCAGTTATTTACCAAAACGACTCTATCATTATCACCGGGCAAGCGAACTCTGAATTGATTGTCCCGCAGTCAAAAATTAAAACGGTATATTCAAATCAGATAAACTATTCAAAGACAATTGGTGCCATCTTCTTTTTGGCGTTTGTTATTCCAGCAGCATACGCTATATTTCTTCTCATATATCCGTACGAAATCGCGAATGAATAGTTGTACCGACCGGCTGAAATTCGGCCTGAATCGATGTTGCTGTCTCAACGCGTTTTTACCAATGCGCTGAGAATTCGAAACACAATCTATGTCAAGAAGTAGATCGTGGTAATTTTGAAACAGCTCTGACATGTTGGCACATTACAGCGCAATGTAAGAGTCGTCAGTTATCCATCCCGCAGTATTCACAAACATCACAAAAAGGAGAAAGCGCATTGAAATTGAAAGTGGTCGTCTTAGGCGCGGGTTTCGGAGGGCTTGAACTCAGCACGATACTGTCCGAGACCATTGGTGATACCCTTGATCTGACATTGATCGACCAGAACGATTCATTCTATTTCGGCTTTTCGAAGCTGGACGTGATGTTCGGCCGCACGTCACCGGATGCTGTGCGTATCCCGTACCGAACCATTGCGAAACCCGGGGTGCGCTTCCGTCAGGAGACCATTATGGCGATCGACCCGAACGCACGCCGCGTCACTACGACCAATGGGACCTATGATGCGGACGTGCTCGTCGTTGCGCTGGGGGCCGATTACGATCAGGCGGCAACACCGGGGCTGGTGGAAGGGGGTAATGAGTTCTATTCCTTTGCCGGTGCAGCGCGCTTGCGGGATGTGCTTCCCGCCTTCACCAACGGCCACGCGATCATCGGCGTCACCAATAAGTCATTCAAGTGTCCGCCGGCCCCGAGTGAAGCCGCGCTGCTGCTGCATGACTATCTTGTTGCCCGCGGCGTGCGCGATGCCTGCCGGATCAGCGTCGTCATGCCGTTCGGCATCCCCATTCCGCCGTCGCCGGCGACCTCCCAGGCCATCTTAGCAGCCTTCGCTGAGCGGGGCATCACCTACGTCCGCGACCGGCTCGTCAGCGCGCTCGATCCGGTTCGCCGGGTCGCCGTTCTGGATGACGGGAGTGAGATGCCGTACGATCTGTTCCTCGGTATCCCCAAGCATTGCGTCCCGGAAGTGGTGGCCGCGAGCGGCATGACCGAGAATGGCTGGATCCCCGTTGACAAGACAACGCTCAAGACGCGCTTTCCCAACGTCTATGCTATCGGAGACGTGACGAGTGTTGGAACCCCCAAAGCGGGCGTTTTCTCGGAAGGGGCAGCCCGTACGGTGGCGGCACACATCATTGCCGGCGTGCGGGGGACCGAAGCACCCCCTGCATTTCGTGGAATAGGTTCCTGCTACATCGAGTTCGGAGAGGAACGGGTCGGACGCGTGGATGTGGAATTCCTGGCGGGACCGCCGACGGGCACCTTCACGGACCCTTCCGCCGCCCTTGCCGGCGAGAAGAAGATCTTTGGCTCGAGCCGCCGCGCCCGCTGGTTCGGAATAAAATAAATGCAGACGTTTGATACTTTTTACTACTGCATTACCACGGTTGAAACAAAATAGATTGAAATAAACCCTATTCTAAAATATTGGAGAGAATCCTTTTGCAATAAACCGACATAGTAATTCCAATCAGATTCTTTTCGGTGCCTAACCGCTGGCTAAAGTTGGCATGGCGGACTCAGTGTGAATAGTGTTTCATGTATCGCGAAGTGGAACGAGACCATATGATTAATCAAGTGATCAGTTCCAACAATTAACATCGGGATATTCAAAACGCATAATTCACAAACGTAGTGACTGCGTAATAATGTCGACACGCAACTTAGCTCCAGTCCGTTAGGCACCTCAAAAAATGACTACCACTTTTCATAAAGATGAATTAACGAAGATGCTAAATGGCATCGTTACTGATGTCTTTTTGGCAAGACGCTCTCATTCTTTGCTGATGGCGATAGGTCAACAGGGTGATAAATTGGAGGGGAAACCTTACACTCAGTTTTTTTCGCAAATACAGGGTGTTCTCGCTGATCATTTTATAATACATGTAACCAAATTGTATGAACCTCCTCAGCGAAGTCATACAAATATCAGCATCCCGACAATATTAAAGTACATTAAAAGTAATCAGTCCAATTTGCCGATTATCGAAACCGGATTAACAATTCAAAATCTTAAAGGTCTAGGTAGAGATGTTAATCAAGAGATATTAAAGGATTTATCATTAACTGATATCATATTACATCATTTTAACAATAGTCTGCCAACAATTGAATCATCAATTGAGCTAAATGCTCTAAAAGTTCTCCGCGATAAAAGGATTTCTCATCGTGAAGCAATAGATATATCAGGTTATCCAACAACGACATACAAAAATGTTATTTCATTAATAACTTTTGCAGAAGATTTCCTTTGTGTTGTTGGCCCAGCATTCACAAGCACAATACATGGTTTTGCTGGCGAAGAATACCTGCGAACAAATGATGCCCATGTAAGCACGATAGCTTTTGAGAGGATGATAGAAACATTATTGTTAAAAGATAATCCATAGGGTGCCTAGACATATTATAAGGAACTGGTCACTATATAAGTATTCCTGATTGCATCATGCAGTAAAATGATGCTACCAATTTACAAATATCAAGAGTCTGCAATTCACAGAGAGTGTATTGTTGGTTTCGGCTCAAATAAATTCCCGCCTAATGCCGAAATATTGTTTGATATTTCTCCACCTTTACTGACCGAATTCCCCCTTTGTGCCTTCGTGACTTTGTGGTTATATTGATATAATTATGTCCAAACAAACCACCAAATATGTCTGTCAGTCGTGCGGATACGTCTCCGCACGGTGGACCGGTAAGTGCCCCAATTGCAATGAATGGAACACCTTCGCCGAGGAAGCGCCCGCACCGCTGAAGCTGGTCCGGAAGAGCGGCGGCGTTGTGTCGAAGCTGGATGCGGTCCCGCTGAACGATGTCGACAGTATCGCCGATGTCCGGTTCGTCACCGGGCTGGCGGAGTTCGACCGGGTGCTCGGCGGCGGCATCGTCAGCGGCAGTGTGATCCTGCTTGGCGGGGACCCCGGCATCGGCAAATCGACGCTGATGATGCAGGTGGCGCTCCATCTGAAGGACAAAGCGATCCTCTACGTGACCGGCGAGGAATCGCCGAAACAGGTGAAACTGCGTGCGGAACGGCTCGGGAAAGCCTCCGGCAATATCCAGCTGCTGGCGGAGACGAACCTGGAGACCATCACCGATATCATCGAACGGGCGATGCCGGACCTGGTCATCATCGATTCCATCCAGACGCTGTTCCATCCGAACCTGGAGAGTGCGCCGGGGAGCGTCGGGCAGGTGCGCGAATCGACCGGCATGCTCACCCGGACAGCGAAATCGAAGAACATCCCGATCATCCTGATCGGCCATGTGACGAAGGAAGGGGCGATCGCCGGTCCCCGCGTCATCGAGCATATGGTCGATGCGGTGCTGCAGTTCGAAGGAGAGAAGCATTACTCGTACCGCATCCTGCGCGGCATCAAAAACCGGTTCGGCTCGACGAACGAGATCGGCATCTTCGAGATGCACGATACCGGTCTGCGCGAGGTGCTCAATCCTTCCGAGATCTTCCTCTCCGAACGGAGCTACGGGTCGAGCGGCGCCGCCATCGTGGCGAGTCTCGAAGGGACCCGTCCCATCCTGATCGAAGTGCAGGCGCTCGTCTCCACCAGCAACTACGGTATGCCGCAGCGAACCTCCACCGGGTTCGACCTGCGCCGACTGCAGATGCTGCTGGCGGTGCTGGACAAACGGATGGGGATCAACACCGGTGCGCACGATGTGTTCGTCAATATCGCCGGCGGCATCCGCATCGACGAACCGGCAGCGGACCTCGGCATCGCGGCGGCGATCGTCTCCTCGCTGCGCGACATCCCGGTGGACTCGCAGACCGTCGCCATCGGCGAGATCGGCCTCGGCGGCGAGATCCGCACCATCGCCCATTGCGACAAGCGGGTGCAGGAAGCGGCGAAACTCGGATTCAAGACCATCATCGTTCCGAAGACCAACGCGAAGAAGATGAAATCCTCGAAGGAGGTCTCCATCATCGGCGTCGAGACGGTCCAGGAAGCGATCAAACACCTCGTCGGATAACGGCGCAGCTGCCGGGTGCGGCACAGTTCCATCAATCACGGATAGACTATGACAATGTTAGACCTTCTTGGCTACGGCGGATTCCTCCTGCTCGCCATCTGCTGGATCCCGCAAACAGTGGAGACCATCAAACAGGGACGGGTAGCGATGCAGAAATCGTTCCTCATCATGTATGCACTCGGTTCCGGCCTGCTTATGGCGCAGGCGATCGGACTCAACAGCATCCCGCTCATCCTGCTGAACAGTTACACATCCGCTGCCAGCCTCATCAATCTGTTCTACGGTATTTTTCCCCGGAAGACCGCATGACCCCGCTGCTGCTCGCCACGAACAACAAGCATAAGGTCGAAGAGATCCGTCATTTCCTGTCCGGACTTCCGTACGTTGTCCGCTCGCTGGCGGACATCCCGAACGGTCCGGTCACGGTGGAAGATGCGCCGACACTGGAGGGGAATGCCCTGAAGAAAGCGCGGGAAGCGTTCGCCGAGAGCGGGATGCTCTCCATGGCGGACGATACCGGTCTGGAAGTGCAAGCACTCGGGATGCGTCCCGGTGTCTACTCCGCCCGGTATGCCGGGGAGGGGGCCACATACCACGATAATTGCGTGAAATTGCTGGAGGAACTGCAGGGAGTGCCGGAAGAAAAGCGCCGGGCGCAGTTCCGTACGGTGATCGCGATCGTGGGCAGGGAGTTCGAGGGAACGGTCGAAGGAAAAGTGGAAGGGATGATCCTCACAGCACTGCGCGGGGAGCAGGGATTCGGATACGATCCGCTCTTCGTGCCGGATGGTCACTCGCGCAGTTATGCGGAGATGACCATCGGTGAAAAGAACACCCTCAGCCACCGCGCCCGCGCGTTGGAAAAAGCGGTCACGATCCTCTCGTCGCTGTAGGTTCTTATGCCGCCCCTACGGGGCTGATACATTGCGCCCCTACGGGGCGCGTTCAAGAGAAAATTCCCTTCCAACACATGAGGCCCCTACGGGGCCAACACATGCCGCCCCTCCGGGGCTGGTACATTGCGCCCCTACGGGGCGCGATCAAGAGAAAACTCCTCTCCAACAGATTACGTCCCGACGGGGCGGATAGAATGCGCTCCGTTAGGAGCGCGGTGTTTTTGCTTTTGAGTAAAAGTGCAGATGAGCTCCGTAGGAGCGACAGTGCTTTTCTCGGCAGGCCTCATTGGACAATGGAATATAGTTGAAGGAAGGAGTTGCTTCAGTCATATTCTCTCTACTTCATCTGCTGGAGGGAGTATGCCAAATACGTACACTCAACTATTCATTCACATCGTCTTTACTGTCAAAGGCCGACAAGCGATAATACCAAGATCCCATAAAGAAGAATTGCATCGATACATCACCGGCATCATCAAGAACACAGGACACTTACTGCTGGCAGTGAACAGTGTTCCCGATCATATCCACATTCTGGTCGCGTTGAAACCTTCGTTGGCACTATCCGACCTTGTACGGGATATCAAAAGCAATTCGTCATCATTTGTGAATGAAAAGGGATGGATCCGAGGAAAGTTCCAATGGCAGGAAGGGTTCGGGGCATTTTCATGCAGTCCGGCTCATTGTGAGAATGTAAAACGGTACATTGCGAAGCAGGAGGAGCATCATGGATATGTGACATTTAAGGAGGAGTATCTTAATTTACTGGAAACATATGGTGTGATCTACGATGAAAAATATGTGTTTGATGTCTTTGCATAGAACGTATTTCATTATGCCGCCCCTACGGAGCGAACAGCAAGAAAGAATACCGTGCCAACAAAAGAGGCCCCGTCGGGGCCTCTTTTGTTGAAAGCAAGATGTCGGGAAGTGAAACGCCGTTACTCCAGCGTCACCGCCGTACCGCTTGCGCTGACCATAAGCATGGAACCGTTCCCGACCGTCTCATAATCCAGATCGATGCCGATGATGGCATTCGCCCCCATGGCGCGTGCCTGCTGGCGCATTTCATCCAGCGCGATATCCTTCGCCCGCCGCAATTCCTCCTCATATGCCGCCGACCGTCCGCCGACGATATCGCGGATGCCTGCGAACAGATCCTTGAAGATGTTGGCGCCGAGGATCGCCTCGCCGCTGACAAGACCGTAATATTTGACCGCTTTTTTCCCTTCAACAGAATTGGTGGTGGTGAGCAGCATCTGGACCCCCGAATGATGATGAGTTGTTTTTTGAACGGACAATGACGAGATTCATTGAACCGTGCAGCGATGAACGGCTGCGCATACCACAAGAACCGAAAATCCCTTCCAAACGTTCCAGCAGGAGCCGCCATGCCATACGTTAATGTGAAGATCACCAGGGACGGTGTGACCGTCGAACAGAAAGCGCAGGTCGTCAAAGAGATCACCGATACGCTGCAGCGTGTGCTCGGGAAACGGCCGGAGCATATCCATATCGTCATCGATGAGGTGGAGACGGAGAACTGGGGCTATGCGGGACAACTGACCTCCGAACTCCGAAAACGGAGTGCACGATGAAGTACTTCGCACTCATCTATCATGTTGCGGAGGATTATATTGTGCGCCGGACGCAGTTCCGTGCCGAACATCTCCGTCTGGCCGGCGAACTGGCGGACCGGGGCGAACTGGTGCTCGGCGGCGCGCTGACCGAACCGAATGATATGGCGCTGCTCATCTTCCGCACCGCGGACCGGTCAGTGATCGAGCGGTTTGTGCACCGGGACCCGTACTACCTGCACGGACTGGTGCTGCGGTGGGAGATCAGGGAATGGAACGTCGTGACCGGGAGTGCGATGCAATAAAAAACCCGAAGCAAATGCTTCGGGTCCGGATACTTCCTACATTTCCGATGCTTACTCGCAGATCACGACGATCTCGATGTCGCGGGGATGTGCTCCCTGCATTTCCTGGTCCATCGCCCTTACCGTGAACACATTCCTACCGCGCACCAGCCGTCCCTCCGCAACCTTGCCGACACCGAACACCTGATTCCCTTTCCTCCATTCATAGAGCACATTCGCTTCCTTCGGCCTGTTCACTCCCGGTGCGGTGAGGATGATACTCGGGTTGGAGGGATTCCAGATAATGGTCTGCGGTGCAGGACGCTCCGTGAAATCGAGCGAATCCCACACGGTCAGCTGCCATTGATGCCGTGCCAGCGGCTGTCCTTTCGGTGTCCAGACGACCGTGGCGGACTGCGGTCCGGCCGTGAGCGGCGTCCAGGTCGGCGAGACCTTCACATTCAGCCCGAAGTTCACCGTGCCGTTGCCGTACAACTGCTGGGCATTCAGTTCGGTGCCGACGATCCAGTCGGACGGCAGGTCGATATCGAGCGCCGGGGCCGCGATGACGAAATATTCCTTCTGCACCGAATCCTTCGAGTTCCGCACGTTCCGTCCGTCATCCGCCGTCAGGGTGATGATGGTGCGTCCCGCGGCGAGCCGGATCGAATCGGCCGTCACCGGGAGATCGTTCACCTTCCAGCGGAAGGTGAGGGCGTCGCCGTCGGCATCCTTCGTCATTTCGGGACGGAGCATGACCAGTTCATTCTGATAGAGCGGCTCCGCAAGAGAGAAGGTCGGATTCGGTTTGGAGTTGATCCGCACCGTTGCCTGCTTGCTGACGGACCGGGTGGACGTGCCGGAATTGTCGGTCACCGTGAGCGCCACCGTATGCGTTCCGGCCGCAAGGTTCGCCGCCGTTACGATCGGCGTGGAGCCGACACTGCGGCCGTCGATCCTCCAGTCGTACTGCGCGATGATCCCGTCCTGGTCAGAAGAGCGCGATGCATCGAGCACCAGCGGGTCGCCGAGCGCTGCATCGGCCGGAACGTTCCAGACGATCGCGGGCGGTTCGTTGACGATGATCTTCCTGGTCAGCGTTGCGCTGTTGCAGGTGGAGGTGGACTGGATGCTGATCGTCAGTTCGATGTCATAGGTGCCGGAGCGGCGGAAGCGGTACTGTGCCTGCGTCAATGCCGGATAGGTGATGACGGTATCCGTGCCGATCTTCCAGCGCACGGAAAGGATGCGTCCGTTCGGTTTGGAGAGCGCCGGATCGAAACTGACCAGCTCGCCGATGCTCACCCGTTCGGGCATGGCGAAGTTCGCAGTCGGTCCTTCGATCACCCGCACGGTGGAGGTGACCTGGCTGACCTTCGTGCAGCGTCCGCTGCCGCTGCCGACCACGGTCAGGGTGGCATAGTAGATGCCCGGTTTCGTATAAGCATGGGAGACGGATGCGCCGAGCGAAGCAATACCGTCGCCGAAGTCCCAGGTGTACGAACCGATCGGTCCGTTCGGATCGATGCTCCGTGTACCGTCGAAATCGAGCGGCACATTCACGCAGATAGTGGTATCGGCGAAGGTCTGATAGGCGACCGGCGAACCTTCCACGATGACCGGGATGGTGGCGGTGGTCGGCTGTTCGGCGAACCCGTCATCCAGCAGCAGCTTCACCGTGTAATAGCCGGGCGAACGGTACGTGTGTGCAGGGTTCGTTTCGGTGGTGGTCGTCCCGTCGCCGAAATCCCACGTGGTCGTGACCGCATCGCCGTCCGGATCGTACGAGAGAGAACCGTTGAAGAGGATCGTCTGTCCCGTGCAGGAGTAGATGAGCGTGTCTACCACGGCGACCGGCGGACGGTTGACGAGGATCTTCACCGTCTCGCGGGTGATGCTGTTCTTGCGACCCTGTCCGTCGTTCGCGGTGACGGTGATGAAGTGCACTCCGCCGGAGGGAGCATCCCATGTGAAGGCCGCTTTGTTCACACGCGTCCGGTCCGGCAGCAGCCATTCGAAGCCGACGGCATGCTTGTCGATATCATAGCTCTGGCTCGCATCGAGCAGCACGCGGCGCGAGTTGGTGCGGATGAGCGTTTTGGTGACGATGATGGGAGGAGCGTTGACGAGCACATTCTTCTGGAGCGTCTGTGCGGAGTTGGCGTATCCGCCGCCGTCATCCACCGTGACCGAGGCGGTGATCATCCCGGAACGGGAGAATGTTCTGGTCACTTTCAGTCCTTCGGCCGTCGAACCGTCCGAGAAGGTCCAGCGTGCAGCGGTGAGATTCTTCGTCTCCTTGTCCGTGGAGGCGGTCGCGTCGAAGGTGACCGGCACATTCGGTTCGGCCACTTCCGGGACCATCTTCCAGCGGACCACCGGAGGATAGTTGATGTGGATCGACAGGGTCTTCATCCCGACCGCATCAACGAATCCGGAATTGTCCTTCACCTTCAGTGCCACGGCATGATCGCCCGGCGTGTCGAAGACCAGGGAGGGGTTCGGTCCTTTCGCTGCTTCGGTGCCGTTGATGTACCAGGTATATTCAGCGACCGAACCGTCCGGATCGCTGCTGCGCGTGCCGTCCACCATGAGCGGTTTCCCCGGTTCCCATTTCGTCGGAAGGGTGAACTGCGCCACGGGATACCGGTTGATCACCAGTTCATGCGTGGTGCGCTGGACGCTGTTCGTCTGCCGCTGACGGTCGTCCACCGTCAGGGTGATCAGATAGCGGCCGCTCTGCTGGTATTCGTGGATGACGGTGCGGCCGACAGCGGAAGTGCCGTCGCCGAAATCCCAGGAATGGACCAGTTCCTTCTGGTCCGCATCGGTCGTCCGTTCGGCGGAGATCCGCTGCCGCGCCGAGGTGGAGCGGGAATCCGCGGTGATGACAGGAACCGGAGGTGCATTGATGTGGATGTCACGGCTGATGGATTGAACGGAATTCTCCACGTTCTCACCGTCGTCCGCCGTGAGGGTCACACGGTAATCGCCCGGCTGCGCGAAGGCCAGGTCCGCTTTCTCGCCGGTGAAGGAGTGTCCGGCGGTGGAGGACCAGGTGAACGCAACAGCGGGATTGTCCTCATCGAAGACCGATGCGGAGAGCAGCAGGGTATCGCCCGGCGCCGCCTGCTTCGGCAACGTGAAGGAGGGGAGCGGTTCCGCATTCACGCGGTACTTGATGGTCTGCGTGAAGGTGGAGTTCGACGTGTTTGTCCGGTCGTTGGCGGTCAGCGAGAGCGAGTACGTTCCCGCCTTGTCATGTTTGATCTTAACGGCGTCACCCTTGGTGGTGCCGACGATGCCGGGACCGTTCCACAGGAACTCGAGCTCATCATTATCGTTGTCCGCATCGTTCTCCACCACGAACGGCACGACGGTGGACCGGCCGAAGATCGGACGGAAGTTCACATCCACGTACGGCTGGGCGTTGATGCGTACCTTCTTCCGTGCGGACGATTCGGTGCAGCCGGAGTTCGGTGCGCCGTCGTTCACGGTGAGCATCACATCGTACGTGGTGGGGAGCAGACTGGAGAGTGTCAGCACCTTCTCATCGCTGCGGAACTCGCCGTTCACGAACCACTGATACCGCAGCGGCGCATTCTCCGGATCGGCGGAGTTCGCGGCGGAGAGGGTCACGATCTCGCCCGGTGCGGCGATGAGCTTATCCGCCGTGATCACCGCGTTCGGCGCGGCGTTCACCGTGACCGGAACATCCTGCTGCCAGAATTTGGGGAAGTAGACGCCGCGGGTCGGCAGGAAGAGGGAAACGGAATATTTCCCCGGTTTGCCGAAACCGATCTCGGCGGAATCCTTTTCCGTGACCGTGCGGCCGAAGCTCCACTTCGGTGCGATGCCGGAGAGGTTCTTGCGGGACGCTTCGGTGAGGGTGAACAGAACATTGTTGCAGTCGCTTCCGGCGGACTGGATCACTTCTGCGAGCGGCTTCTGCGGCTGGCGGACGATCGTCGGCTTCAGGTCCCACAGCACCGGGAACGGCGCTCCCTTGATCACCAGATTGTTCACTTTCAGCGGCGAACCGGAGACGGTCAGACCCCAGCTGTTCCGCATACCGTTGGCAAGCGGGTCAACGAAGAATCCTTTCGGGACAGGGAGTTTGGAGGCATTGCCGAATTCATCACGGATGCCGACCATCACCTGTTCCTCGCCGGCAGAGGTAAGACCGACGAGTGCACCTTCCGCCGGCATGTATGGACGCAATTGCATCTCAGCGGTCGGTGCGACACGGTAGAGGCAGATGGAAAGATCGATGGCGATAATGGACCAGTCGTTGCGCTGTGCGGTGACCGAGACGGAATCACCCACCTGCAGTTGGAAACTATTCACGTCATTGCCGTCCGCCGCACGGACACGCAGGATCCATCCGTTCTTCGAACCGGTCTCCAGCATGGAGAACCGCTTCCAGCGGTTGAAGTACTGCTGTTCGTCCAGCGTGGTGAGTTTCACGGACGGACGCGCCGTGCGCGCCGTGACGGTCAGCCGTCCGTTGGCATAGGTATAGAGCGCATCGAACGGGATCAGTTCGAAGGTCGTGCGGGTATCGAGCGGTCCGGCGATGATATCCGCCACGCCGCCGAGTCCGGCATCGAAGATGTGCAGTGCGGCCGAAGCGGCACCGGATTCCGGTTTGATCCAGAAATCGTACTGATGCGTGTTGTCTCCGGTCTCTTTGATGAGCGCCTGGTTCCCGGACACCGACAGGAACACTTCCTGGGAAAGGAGCGGCGACGCGGCGATGACCAGCGCCAGCAGCAGCGTGCGAAGGTGCGGTGAACTATGTCCGTTCCGTGAAGCCGACAGCATTTATTCTACCCGATACGTTGAAGTGGCGACGACAATATTGTCACTAATTGATTCAAAAACCAGCGTCAATTGGACCCCTTTCCGGTGCGGCAGCGAGACCGCCCAGTTGCCCTGGGAATCGGTCTGCACGGCGGTCCGGGTCTCACCGTGTGTGACGGTCACACGCATGGAGGGATAGGCCGTTCCGTTCGCCGCGATCTCGGCGGTGGCGGGGCGGAGGATGGTGCCGTCCGTCGGACAGTTCCAATCGACCTTCCGTACGCGGTTCGTATCGACCGGGACGATGGAAAGGAGCCGCTCACGGCTGTTGCCCGACCGGTCCGTAGCGCGGAGCGTCAGCTGCTTCTCCGCACGTTCCACCGGGACGACGAACGAGAACGCACCGTTGGCATCGAGTGCGGCCGCTTTCCCGCTCACCTGGAACGAAGCATCCGCTTCGGTGCTGCCGGCAATGGTCAGGCGCGGCAGGGCGGTGTACCGCCGGTCGGTCTCCCAGCCGTCCACATGGATGGCGGGGGGAAGTTTGTCCTCCACGCGCATCAGTTTATAGACGGGACTTTCCATTCCGCGCAGTCCGAACTTATCCACTGCTGTAAGGCGGATGTGGACCAGTCCCAGCTCCACATTGTCCAGCCGGAGAGTGGTCTGTGCCGGTGAATAGACCTTCACACCGGTGTTGAATTCCTTGGAGCGGCACAGTTCCACTTTATAGCCGGTGCTGTTCGGAACGCCGGTCCAGCGCAGATTGAAATTATCGGCATAGATCACCGAGTCGATGCCGTTCCAGACGAGCTGCGGCGGTGCAAGAAGGGGGACGGGAGGGAGCGGGTCGCGTCCTTTCTCTACGATGGTCCCTTCATTCATCTTCAGCTGCACCTTTCCTTTGTTCGCGCGCACGTCCATCGTTCCGTCATAGTTCGAAAGCTTCACGCGCCGTTCCTCCACTGCGCTCGCCCAGAATTTCCCGGAGCGGACCTGCGATTCGGCGGTGCCGGCCTGGAAGGTGAAGTTGTTCCGTTCCTTCGCGCTCTCGGTCAGTTTCGTCAGCAGGCTTCCCTTCACCAGAGCGATGTCGCGGCGGACACTCTGGTCCAGCTTGTCCATCTTCGATTCGCGGATCACCACCGTGGAGTTCGGATCGACCATCACTTCCACGCCGTCGGTGAACGCCAGCTGCGCGGAGCTCGCCTCGCCGGTTCGCAGACCGTCCGCCTGTGCCAGCTGATCACCTTTCTTCGCGGCGGTCCACTGACCGAGGAATCCCTTCCGCCTGTTCACATCGCCGTTCCGTTCGGCCACGAGGGCATCGATCTCCTCGTTCCGTTTCTGTTCGATCTCTTTGCGGATCGATTCGAGCGACTGCAGGTAGAGTCCGCCGGTGCGGGTCAGTTCGGCGATGTTCCCGGACTGGACCTGCCGGTCGTACTCCGCACTCAGTTCGGTGGCGCGTTTCAGTTCCTCGGCAGCAAAGACCCGCGCACCCGCCTTCAACAGTTTTGCGAAGACCGTGCGTCCGTCGCGCACTTTGCCGTGGAGCTGGGAGAACTTCCTGATCTGTTCCAGCGCCTCTTTGGAGAGGGAGAAGGAATTGGATGCTTCATCCCGTTCCGCAACGGAGAGCAGTACCGGCCAAGCAGCGGCGTCGCCGGTCAGAGCGATGCTCCTGGCATTCAGCTCGCCGGAGGTGAACGTGGTCTGCGCCGCGGTGAACGTCACGGCGAAGAGGAACAATAGGATGATCACTCTGGTCATACGATCGGGATGGTTAAGGTGAAACGGCAGCCGAGCTCCGCACTCGATTCCAGGGAGACCTCTCCCTTGTGGAACTTCATCACTTCCTTCACATGCGCCAGACCGAGTCCGGTGCCGATCTGCATCGCTGATTTCTTGTTGGAGGTCACGCGGAAGAACTTCGAGAAGAGCTTCTCCTGGTCCTCGGCCGAGATGCCGTAGCCGTGGTCCGTGATGATGAACAGGATCGTATCACCCGCCCGCTTCATGACGACCTCGATCGTCCGGTGTTCATCGCCGTATTTGATGGCGTTGGAGACCAGGTTCAGGAACGCCTCGCGCATCAGGTCCGGCGAGATGGTCGTGACCGGTATCCCCGGCTCAGCCGTGAAGGTCAGGTCGATCGATTTGGCCATCAGCTGCGGTTTCTGGGAATCGCAGACCAGTTTCGCGGTGGTGACCAGGTCGGTCGGCTCGCGGTGGTACTCCACGCTGCGGGATTCGAGCCGCTGCACATCCAGGAAGCGGTTCACCAGCTGATTCATGGTGCGGCTGCTCTCCTGGATGATGGTGATGTACTCCATCCGCTCCCTCAAGTCCATCTCCGGCTCATCCTTGATGAAGGAGGAGAATCCCATGATGCTGTTGAGCGGGTTCCGCAGTTCGTGCACGATGAAGTTCATCATCTCGGTCTTCATCTTGTCGATGTTCCGCTCGTTCGTCAGGTCGTGCAGCACGATCAGCGAGCCGAGCCGTTCGTCGCCGCGTGCGATGGTCACGTCATGCAGCCGGTAGTACTGCGCTTCATGGTCCGGTACGGTGATGAGTAGCTCCGACTGGTGGAAATGGATGATGTACGGTCCGCTGATATCCTCCCGGAAGGTCTCCCGGCTCCGTTCCGCCATCGGGTGGGCCAGCAGCTGTTCCTTCGTGCCGGCCGGGGCATGCGTTTCGAGCAGTCCGGTGATCTGCCGGAACCGGTCGTTCATGAACGAGAAGGCATCATTCCCGTCCGTGATGCTGATGCCGTCCTCGCTGTGGGAGAGGAAGAACTTGTTCTTCCATTCCTCGACGATGATCCGTTCCACGTTGATGCGCTGGTACCGTTCCAGGACCGTCCGCATCGATTCGACCGTCTCTGCCACAGCGGCGATCTCGCGCAGCTGGGGCACGGTGACCGGCTGCGTGAAGTCGAGCGACTTCAGCCGTTCCACATCCTCAACCAGACGCCGGACCGGTTGGGTGATCTGCCGTGACAGGTACCATCCGATCACGAACACGGCAAGCGTCACACTGACCGCGACCAGACTGGAGTAGAGCAGCAGCGCCTGCACCGGCTGCAGGATCACGGCGGAAGGGACGGCGATGAGCATCTGCATCGGTATGGATAAGAACCGGGTGATCAGCACCGTCCATTCCGTCCCCTGCACCGACACTGTGCGGATCACATTCACATGGGCGCCGCGGTCCCCGCCCGCAGGGAGTTCGAACGCGGCATTGCTGAAGACCGTTCCGGATGCTCCCTGCACCTGCACGGAGAATGCCCCGCCGACCGGGAGCTGTTCCAGCTGACGCAGCATCCCGCCCGTTTCGGTGAACATCGTCAGCGTGAATGTGCCGGTGCCGATGGTGAACGAACGCCGCACTCCGAACAGATGCGGATGGACCGCATCGTGGCCGGTCCAGAGGACGCTGACGGCGGTGTCGTTGCCGGCCGGCATCCACATCGCTTCCTCCGGCGTGAAGGTGAATCCCGGCCGCGCCGAACTGGTAGCGGAGAACTCATCCGCCAGGTCCGGCGAGGAGACGATGATCTGTACGATGGCCGTGTCGAAAGCGATCTGCTGACGGATCAGCACACCGGCGTCGGCAGGACGGGTCTGCAGGTTCCAGGAGAGGTACTGCGCTACGGTGATCCATTGTTCCAGCCGCTCATCGATGGAGCGGACCGCGAAATGCTGCAGCTGCTGCACCACGGTGGTCCGTTCTTCCGTCACCTGGCGTTCGTACCGGGGACGGATGACGAACCAGAGGACGGACATCGACACCACTGCCGCGAGTCCGGTCAGTACGAAGATGCGGTGATGGAATGATAGACGGGAAAGAAATGCCATTCAATAATATAGAGTGATCGGGACGAAAGAAAATACAAAAAAAACATTCCAAATTTTAGCGAAAACGTTGCATCGTTCCCTTCCGGAAGCTTCCACTGTGATGAAATCCCTGAAAATCCTTGCAGGAACGGTCAATCTTGCCGTGAGCACCCATCGGGGAAACCATGGAGTGTCTTTCCTTGTTGATCGGAACAAGGAATCCGGCGGCACCTCACAGAGTGAGGAAAACATCGGCGGAAGGTTAATGTGTTCAGGAAATTCAGGTGAGGACCGGCGAATTCTAAATCGAACAAAGATGTCCTCTTATGGACACCCGAAAAAACCGATGCGCTAATTTCGATTGACTGGCCGGGAAAGATTTTTTACAATGAGACGGAATAATTTCCGACCCATCGTTCAGATCACCGCTGTTCCAGAGTACCGGACCGGAGTTCAACGAATACGTCATCCGATCAATGCGGAAACAGGAGCAGCAGCCATGAAAAGAAAAAAGGACACATCCCACCCTGCGTTCGTTCCCCCCTATGTGATCGGTGTCGGTGCCTCGGCAGGAGGACTCGAAGCGTTGCAGGATTTCCTCTCCCATGTGCCGGATTCTCTCCGGAACATATCGATCATCATCACTCAGCATCTCAGTCCGTCATATAAGAGCATGCTGGTCCAGCTGTTGAGCCGTTCGACCAAGCGTACAGTGGTGGAGATCGAATCCGGTATGAGGATCGAACCGAATATCGTCTACATCACTCCGCCGGACAATGAGCTCGTCATTAAAAAGTACAAATTGCTGCTGAATAAATCCGCTCACGTCATCGGACCCAAACCTTCCATCGATGCCTTTTTCACTGCGCTGGCGCTTGAGTTGAAGAATAAGACCATCGGGATCATCCTTTCCGGTACGGGCAGCGACGGAGCGAACGGCATCCGGGCCATCAAACGGGCCGGAGGGCTGACCATCGTGCAGGAACCGCAGACGGCAAAGTACGACGGTATGCCGGTCTCCGCTATCCGCACGGAAGCGGTCGACCTTGTCCTGGCACCGGAGAAGATCGGCGAGGAGATCAGGGAATATCTGACCAATCCGTCGTATCTGCAGCATATCGAAACACCGCTCCTGCCTACCAAGGATGCGATGACGGACATCCTTAATCTGCTCTCCAAGCGGACGCAGACCGATTTCTCCAAGTACAAACAGACCACCATCGTACGCCGGCTGGAGAAGCGTCTGTCGCTGCTGAAGATGACCTCGCTCGAGGATTATGTGAAGTTCGTCAAGGAGAATCCGACCGAGCTGAACCAGCTGTTCCAGACGGTGCTGATCGGCGTCACCGAGTTCTTCCGCGACACCGAAGCGATCGCATCGCTCGAGAAGACCCTCGAATCCATCATCGCCAGGAAAGCAGTGAACGAACCGATCCGCATCTGGGTCTGCGGGTGCTCGACCGGGGAGGAGGCCTATTCCATCGCGATCATCGTCTCGAACATCCTGAGGGAGCGGGTCGCCAACCACCACATCCAGATCTTCGCCACCGATATCGATGAGAAGGCGCTCGAAACCGCCCGCCGCGGCGTCTTCCCGGCATCATCGGTCGAGAATGTACCGTCCAAACTCATCAAGACCTATTTCGTGAAGCTGCCGGACGGGAAATTCGAGGTCTCCAAGAGCATCCGTGCCATGATCCTCTTCTCCAAACACGATGCCACGGCCAATCCTCCGTTCCTGAAACTGGACATGGTCAGCTGCCGCAATCTGCTCATCTATTTCAACATCGATCTCCAGAAGTACATCCTGTCGGTCTTCCATTATGCCTTGAACATCGAAGGGATCCTCTTCCTCGGTAAATCCGAGACCGTCGGTCAGTACGGCGATCTCTTCTCGACCGTGGACGGTGCATCGAAGATCTTCAAACGGACCACCAGCAACCGCTCACGCACGTTCGCCATGTCGCATTTCCAGCCGTCGCGCGTCTTCTCCTCCGACCCTGTCACCGGCGGGGACAAGGGGAAGATGTCGGTCACCGAGATGGTGAAGGAGACGCTGTTCAAGACGTACGAGTATCCGTTCGTGATCATCAATGAGAACTTCGAGATCCAGGAGATCTACGGCGATGTCCGCCTCGTGCTGAACCTCGGCGAGGGGATCGTGAACATGAGCATCCTGAAGCTGATCGATAAACAGCTGAACCTGGAGCTCCATTCTATCCTGACCAAAGCGGTGAAGGACCGGGTGCCGGTGAAAGGGAAAATCCGCGGCTTCGAGTTCATGGAGCGGAAGTATTATGTGAAGATCATCGCGAAACCGCTCCTGTATACTCAGCAGAGCAGCGAGCTCTTCATCATCATCTTTGAGTTCTTCAATGACGAGGAGGAGACGCAGTACTTCCTGCCGCCGGCCGGCGCCAATATCGATCCGCGGCTGGAGGAGATGGAGAAGGAGCTTCAGGCGACCCGGGAACACCTCCAGACCTACGTCGAGGAACTGGAGACCTCCAACGAGGAGTTACAATCCCTGAACGAGGAGCTGCAGTCCACCAACGAGGAACTCCAGTCCTCCAACGAAGAACTGGAGACCAGCAACGAGGAGCTCCAGTCCACGAACGAGGAACTGCAGACGGCTTATGTGGAGCTGAAACAGCTGAACTCCCTGATCTCCGGCAAGGACGAGGAACTGAAACGGTCGGCGATGCACCTCACATCCCTCATCAACAGCAATCCCGAAGGGCTCATGCTGCTGGATACGGATTTCCGCATCCTCACGTACAACCGTTCCTCCGTCCGAATGTTCCGGAACTTCTTCTACAAGAAACTCAAGGAGGGCGAGTCGATCATCTCGTTCCTTCCGGCATCCGTGCTCGGCATCTGCAGCGAGAAACTGACCGAGGCGCGGAACGGGATCGAATCCGCCGGGAACGAGTTCACCATCCCGCTGAAGAACCACGGTACGGCGATCATCCGGATCAACTTCTTCCCGGTGTTCAACGATGCCAAGAAGGTGGTCTCCATCATCACCAATTATCTCGATGTGACCAACGTCGAGATGATCAAAGGGAAACTCGCCGTTACCGAGAAGCTCCTCAGCTCCGTCTTCAAGGTATCGCGCCACGGTATCTGCATCACGGACGAGAAGGGGATGTTCGTCGATTTCAACGATGCCTATCTGCGTATCTACGGGTACCGCCGCAGCGAACTGATCGGGAGACCGTTCACCACGGTCGTACCGGAACCGATGCGCAAGAAAGCGGTCAAGCTGTACCAGCAGTTCATGAAGGACGGTACCGAACCGCCGGCAGAGTGGACCGTCGTCCGGAAATCGGGGAAGGAGATCTCCATCCGCGTCGAAGCGACCATGCTGAAGGACGACCGCGGCGACAAGTTCAAGGTCACCTCCATCCAGCCCATCAAAAAAAGAACGGTCTGAACGGATGAGCATCGTGAAACGGACTCGGAAGGCTGCCGGCGTGAAGAAGCCGGCCCCGCCCCGCATCAGTAAACGGAAGATCACCGAAGCGATCCAAAGTGTGAAGAAACGGTTCACCCGCGGCGATATGGTGCGACTGCACACCCTCGCCCAGCGGATGCTCCGGGAGCGGGATGGGAACCCCGGTCGACGAGAGCTGAAGAACGAGCTGGAGGCGCTGCTCCATGAGCTCGAGGTGTATCAGGTGGAACTGGAGATCCAGCAGGATGAACTCATCCAGTCCCAGCAGAGCCTTCAGACACTCTACCACCGGTTCTATGAACTGTACGACAACGCCCCCATCGGCTACATCACCCTCTCGCGCGAAGGGAAGATCCTTGAAGTGAACCGCTTTGCCGTGGACCTCTTCGAACGGCCGGTCGACCGCTTGAAGGGGACCTTCCTGCTCCAGTACATCCCCCGTGCCTCCCATGGCGAGTTCCTGAAACAGCTCCGCTCATTGTATACAACGAATCAGACCGTCACCTGTGATGTGCGCTACGAGAACAAGAACAAAGAGCAACGACACTATCTCTTCCGCATCAGTCCCACCGTCAACGCCCGCGAACAGGTGGAGAACTACAAGGTGGTCATCGAGGATGTGACGGCCGCAAAGGAGAACGAGAACCTGCAGGCGATGTACAGCATCCGGCTGGAGCAGGAGGTCGCGCGGAAGACCCAGAAGCTCGAACAGAAGAACGCGGCGCTCAAGAAGGAGGTCGCACGGCGGAAGGAGACCGAAGCGGCGCTGAAGGAGAGTGAGTCGAAGTTCCGGACGCTCGTCACCTCCACGGATGACATCGTCTATACGCTCGACGCGAAGCAGCGGCACACGGGTGTCTTCGGCCGCTGGCTGGAGCGCCGGGGGATGTCGCCGGAGATGTTCATCGGAAGGACGGCGGCCGACCTGTTCGGGCCGGAGCAGGCCAAGATTCACAGCGATGCAAATCTCCGCGTGCTCCGCGGGGAATCTGTGGAGTATGAATGGTCGATGCTGATAGGGGCAGAGGTCCTGCACTTCCACACATCGCTGGCCCCGCTGCGGAACGGTTCCGGCATCGTGCAGGGGATCGTGGGCATCGGCCGGAACATCACGGCGCGGAAGCGGATGGAGGACGAACTGGCGGTCATCAATGATGAGCTCGAACAGCGGGTGCGCAGCCGCACGGCCGCACTGCAGGCCGCATATGATGAGCTCGAATCGTTCAGCTATTCCGTCTCCCACGATCTGCGGGCACCGATCCGCGCCATCGACAGTTTCACGGCCATCCTGGGCCAGCAGTATGATCACTTGTTCGATACGGAAGCGCACCGTCTGATGTCCGTCATCCGCAGCAGCACCAAGAAGATGGACCTCCTCATCAACGGATTGCTCACCCTCTCCCGCGTGGGCCGGCAGGAATTGAACATGACCACCGTGAACGTTGCGCCGATGGTCGGACTGGTCATCGAGGACCTGATGCACGATCAGAACCATTCGCGTATCAAGTTCATCGTGCACCCGCTCCCGTCCGTTCTATGCGATGCTGTGCTGATGCGGCAGATCTGGTCCAATCTCATCTCCAATGCCATAAAGTACTCGTCCAAGGTCGGACATGCTGTCATCGAGATCGGTATGGCCGAAACGGAGGAGCAGTACCGTTTCTATGTGAAGGATAACGGGGTGGGATTCAGCCAGGAACATGCCGACAAGTTATTCGGGATCTTTCAGCGGCTGCACCCCCACGACCAGTTCGAGGGGATCGGCATCGGTCTCTCTACCGTGAAACGGATCGCACTCCGGTTCGGCGGTACCGTCTGGGCCGAAGGCAGCCCGGAAGAGGGGGCAACATTTTGGTTCTCCATCGCGAAAGAACTGCCTGCCCAGCATTGACCATACCGACGTCCGTACCGCTGCCGCCGAATGCTCCGGAAACAGTGGAATTGAGGGCATTTCAACCCTTCTTTTGGAGGAACAGGATTAATTTTCTATATTGATGGTGTCACGGTCCTTGTGACCGGTCAAGACTGCCGTCTGGATCGGTTTGGAAAGGACCGATTGTCACACTCGGGAAGTAGCTCAGCCCGGCTAGAGCACCTGCTTTGGGAGCAGGACGTCGCAGGTTCGAATCCTGTCTTCCCGACCATATCGCTTTCACGGTGTTCCGGAACAGGACCGGTGATGGTCCCGCAATTAACCCCCGCATACGCGGGGATTTTCATTTCCGATGTTCTTTGCCCTTCTCTATATCTGCGCAACACTCGCGGCGAATTTCACCGCCACCTGGTTCATCCATTTCCCCTTCTTCGGTCAGGTCTCTGTTGCCACGTTCATCTTCGGGATCACGTTCACGGCGCGGGACCGTGTCCATAGCGCCCTCGGCCGCCGGAAGGTGTACGGCATGATCGCGGTCGCCGCGCTGCTCAATCTGGCGGTGACGCTGCTGGGAGGCGTGGAATGGCGCATCGTGGCGGCATCCCTTATCGCCATCGTATTGGCGGAGACGGCCGATACGGAGATCTACCAGCATTTCATCGACAATACCTGGGGGATGCGCGTGCTGAAGAGCAATGCCGTCAGCATCCCGCTCGACAGCCTGCTGTTCAATCTGATCGCCTTTGCCGGCGTCTTCCCGGCAGCGGAGGTCGCGTCCATCATCTTCGGCGAGATCGTCTTCAAAGCGGTCGTCAGTGCCCTCACCGCGTTCCGGCCTCTTGTCTATCTCCGCTCACATTCCTCTGCACGCCGGTGAAAATCACCGGAATCCGTTTGTTGCATATTCTTCATTTATTGGGTATTATTTTTTGAATGAAGAAGCGTACAACACCATCGCGCAAGCGGGACCATGTCGCTCTGACCGTGAAGAAGGATGTTGCGTTCCGCGGGAAGTCGGCCGGGTTCGAGGAATGGGAGTTCATCCATAACGCACTGCCGGAGATCGACCGCTCGGAGGTCGACACATCGGTCACCTTCCTGAACAAGCGGCTCTCGTTCCCGCTGATGGTCTCCTGTATGACCGGCGGGTATCCGGAAGCGGAACGGATCAACCGGAGACTCGCGGAAGCGTGTGCCGAATTCGGTCTTGCGATGGGGGTGGGAAGCCAGAGGCAGGCGCTGGAGGACCGGACGTACCATACATCGTTCTCCGTTGCACGCTCTGCCGCGCCGCACATCCCGCTCGTCGGGAACATCGGCGCGCCGGAAGTGGCGCGGATGAAGGATGCCTCCGATGCACTGCGGCTGGTGGAACTGATCGGAGCGGATGCGTTCACCGTCCACCTCAATCCACTGCAGGAATTGCTCCAGCCGGAAGGGAATACGAACTTCCGCGGCGTGCTGAACGGCATTGCGATGCTCGTACGGTCGCTCCCGGTGCCGGTGATCGTCAAGGAGATCGGCGCCGGTATCTCGGCAGATGTCGCCCTCCGGCTGACCGAAGCCGGTGTGCGGTACATCGATGTGGCCGGCGCAGGAGGAACCAGCTGGGCCGGCGTGGAGATCCTGCGCCGCGCGAAGAACGACCGCCAGCAGTGGGATCCGTTGTGGGACTGGGGGATCCGGACCACCGATACGCTCCGGCAGGTGGTGCCGCTCAAAGCATCCGTACCCGGGCTCACCGTCATCGGCTCCGGCGGTATCACCTCCGGTATGGACTGTGCCAAAGCGATCGCACTCGGTGCGGATATGACCGCCGCCGCCCGTCCCTTCATCAAAACGCTGATGGACGAGGGGGAAAAAGCGCTGCATCGCAAGATCGAACGATGGATCGGGGAATGCACCGCGGTGATGTTCCTGACCGGGGCTCCGACGATCGAATCGCTGAAACGATCGAATGCATTGGCAAAAATACAATAGCATCACCACAGAGCCACAGAGGACACAGAGGAAAAAGGGAAACGATCGAGAAAGATGTAATTGTAACCCGGTAGGTCGGCATTCATGCCGACACCTTGATAAAAATACACCGCAGAGCCCGCAAAGAACGCAGAGAAAAATTGGAACCGCTCGAGAAGGGTTCGATGCAGCTCAAACAGCACCGTCATTCTGAGCGAGCCGTCATTTGATGAGATGGCGAGCGAAGGATCTGCCTGGCACAAAAGAGCATCACCACAGAGTCACAGAGGACACAAAGGAAAAAGGGAAACGTTCGAGGATGATACAGCTGCAGCCCGGCAGGTCGGCATTCATGCCGACACATTATTAAAGTACACCGCAGAGCACGCAAAGATCGCAGAGAAAAAAGTGTAGGACTCGAAAGAGTACCGTTCCGCCATCGAAACCATGAACACCTACGAGAAGAAATACCAGCGCTATAAATCGATCATCGACCAGAAGATGCGTTCCAGCATCCGGAAGAACGAACCGGTCTCGCTGTACGATCCGATGAAATACGTCCTCTCCGCCGGCGGCAAGCGGATCCGTCCGCTCCTTATCATCCTCTCCTGCGAAGCGGTCGGAGGGACGATGAACGAAGCGGTGAACGCCGCCGTGGCGATCGAAGTGCTGCACAATTTCACGCTGGTCCACGACGATATCATGGACAATGCCGAATCGCGCCGCGGACGCGCGACGGTGCATGTGCGGTGGGACAGCAATGTGGCGATCCTCGTCGGCGATGAGCTGGTCGCCCTTGCGTACCGCGAACTGCTCCGCACCCGCTCCAAAGCGATCGCGCAGGTGGCCGATGTCTTCACCGAAGGGGTCGTGGAAGTGTGCGAAGGCCAGGCGTACGACAAGGAATTCGAACTGATGCACGATGTGTCCGTGGAGGATTATCTGCTGATGATCGCCAAGAAGACCGGCAAGCTCTTCTCCGTCTCGTCCGAGATCGGCGCGCTGATCGGCGGCGGTACCGAACGCGAGATCCGCGCCCTCCGCTCCTTCGGTACGCTCATAGGACGTGCCTTCCAGATCCAGGACGACCTGCTGGACGTGGTGGCGGACGAGAAAGAGTTCGGTAAGACCATCGGCGGCGATATCGTGGAAGGGAAGAAGACCTTCCTGCTCATCCACGCTTACGAACGGGCGCAGGGGAAGGATAAGAAATTCATCCAGAGCATCATCAAGAACAAGGGGACCTCCCGTAAGAACGTACCGCAGGTGAAGGAACTCTACCGCCGGCTCGGCGTGCTGGACCTCGCCAAGGAATCGATCGAGAAGGATATCCGCCAGGCGACCCTGCAGCTGGAGAAATTACGCGACACCCCGGCACGGGCCATGCTCCTCTGGTTCTCCGATATGGTGTTGAACAGACAGTTCTGAACACTCTGACCTATGATCGAAAAAGAAGTCACGATAAAGAACCGCGCAGGGCTCCATACACGTCCCGCCGCAGCATTGGTGAAACTGGCGGCGCAGTTCCGCTGCGAGTTCTTCATCTATAAGGACGGGTTCGAGATCAACGGGAAGAGCATCATCGGCGTGATGACCCTTGCCGCGGAGCAGGGCTCCACCCTCAGCCTGAAGTTCGACGGCGAGGATGAGGAGAAAGCCGCCGTGGCCATCGTGGGTTTGTTCGACCGCGGCTTTGACGAAGTGTGAATTCTTGCGCTAAAAACAATTTCTAATTCAGAATTCATAATGCATAATTGATACTATGGGTGATCCATTCCAATATTTCTGCTATGCGCAATTATGAATTCTGAATTTTACCATTATCAATTTCTGACTGTTAATTGTCTTCCAAGAATGAAATAGTGCTTCACGGTATACCCGCCTCTCCCGGTATCGTGACCGGACGCGCTTACGTGGTGGCCAAGCAGGCCCCGCGGGTGGAGGAGAAGGCCATTGCCGAGAGCGAAGTGACGCTGGAGCTGGAGCGTCTGCAGCATGCGTTGGAGAAGTCCGAACGCGAACTGCAGAAGATCCTCCAGCTCACCGAGCAGAAGGTGGGAAGCCAGAAGGCGAAGATCTTCGAAGCGCAGATCATGATCCTGTCGGACGGCGTGCTGTTCGATTCCATCCGGAAGCGGGTGAAGAAGGACCTGCGCAGCGCCGAGTACGTGGTGCACCGCGAGATCTCCAAGTACCAGCAGGTGATGATGAACTCGGCGGACGAGTATATGCGGGAACGTGCGCACGATGTGGAGGATGTGAAGAACCGCGTCATCCGGAACATCCAGCAGGACAAGCTCATCTCCCGGTTCGATGAGAGTTCCATCGTCATCTCCGAGCTCCTCACCCCGGCCGATACGATCCTCTTTAGCCGCAACGAGGTGCTGGCGTACGCCACGGACATGGGCGGCGTCACCTCGCATGCCGCACTGCTCTCCCGTTCGCTCAACATCCCCTCCGTGGTCGGACTGAAGGAGATCACCAAGCTTGTCACTACCGGGGACCTGATCATCGTCGACGGGTACTCGGGCACGGTCATCATCCATCCCACCGAGGCGACCATCGCGCGCTGCAACGAGCGGAAAGAGGAGCATCTGCAGTTCGAGACGCGCCTCAAGGAGATCCGGGACCTGACCGCGCAGACCACGGACGGCAAGATCGTCCAGCTCTGCTGCAATATCGAGTTCAGCGAGGAAGCGCTCAACGTGCATGCGCAGGGCTCCAACGGCATCGGACTCTATCGGACGGAGGGACTCTTCCTGCGGACGGAGAACTATCCGAGCGAGGAGGAGCAGTTCGAAGAGTACAAGGCGGTCGTGGAGAAGGCCCGTCCCCACAAAGTGGTGATGCGCACGCTCGATATCGGAGGGGACAAGGTCGTCTCCAATACCAACAGCGAGGAGAATCCGTTCCTCGGCTGGCGCGGCATCCGCGTGCTGCTGGATATGCCGGATGTGTTCCAGACGCAGCTCCGCGCCATGCTCCGCGCAAGCGCATTCGGCGAGGTCTGGATCATGCTGCCGATGATCTCCGGGGTGAAGGAGGTCCGCCGCGCGAAGGAGAGTCTGGAACAGGCGAAGAAAGAGCTCCGCAGCAAAGGGATCCCGTTCGATGAGAACATCCGTGTCGGTGCGATGATCGAGGTCCCGTCGGCCGCCGTGCTGGCAGGGGAGATCGCGCAAGAGACCGACTTCCTCAGCATCGGTACGAACGATCTTATCCAATACCTGCTGGCGGTGGACCGCGGGAACGAGAACGTCTCCTCGCTCTATCAGGAGTTCCATCCGGCGGTCATCAAGACCATCCGGTTCATCATCATCGAAGCGCACCGTGCCGGCAAGACCGTCAGCATGTGCGGCGAGATGGCAGGTGACCCGATGGCGGTGCTGCTGCTGATGGGGCTTGGTCTGGACGAGTTCAGTATGACCCCGTACGTGCTGCCGGAGATCAAGAAGATCATCCGCTCCGTCTCCTATCAGGAAGCCGAAGAGATCGCCCGCCGCGTGCTGGAAATGAAGACCGAGGACGACATCAAAGATTTCCTCCGCGTGAATCTCCATACCATGGTGCCGGAGTTGTTGATAGAATAGAACAGCTGTCAGCTATCAGCCGTCAGCGATCAGATAACAAGAATACACCGCAAAGCACGCAAAGAAGAAGTAGGACGGGATGGCATCCCGTCCATTTTAACCCCGTAGGCCGGCGTTTACGCCGGCGTGATGGAAAAACTCAAACAGCACTGTCATTCTGAACGAGCCGGCATCTTATGTGAATGCGAGTGAAGAATCTGCCTGGTACAAAAGAGCATTACCACAGAGCCACAGAGGACACAGAGGAAAGAAACACTCACGCAAAGACGCGGAGACGCAAAAAGTGAGGGAAAGCAAAGCTGTCATCCCCGCATGCTTTCAGCAGGGATCCATTATCGTTTTCTGAATCGTAAAAAGACTTCAGTGACGAACTGGAAATATCTGTAGCCGGGACGGTTCGTCCCGGTCTTGCGCCAGAGTCGTAGTGAACCGCGATGACCCATCGCGGCTACAGTTTGAAAAACCTTGCGAAGGTTACAATGCATGTGATGATCAACCTTCGCAAGGTTTCTTCGATCACGTCATTCCGATTCCAAGGAGCCCACCGAAGGATTTGTTCGGACCTTCGAGGGTGACAAGACTTCTTAAATTAGGACATAGAATTCTATCGTTTCTGCGGCTCCTGTACAATAGCTCTAGTCTGTCATCTAACAATCTGAAATCTGTAATCTGATAATTTGTAATTTGATAATCTGCAATCTCGTTTAACTTTTACCTTTTAATCCAGCATCAATACAAGCTTTCCATTAATACACGATCCCGCAACGTATCTTTTTTTATCATATGAACTCTCTTATTGCAAAACATGATCCTAAAGGAATGAGGAATCTCATTCTTACTTTTCCAAGCCAGGCAACCGAGGCCGTCTCCATCGGCAATGCCGCCACCATCAAACTGAAGACTGCAAAGATCCAGAACATCGTCATCACCGGACTCGGCGGTTCCGCCATCGGCGGGGACCTGCTCCGCGCGTACCTGGCGGACAAGTGCGCCGTGCCGGTCATCGTGAACCGTCACTATTACTTCCCGGACTACGTCGGCAAGAACACGCTCGTCATCGTCTCCAGCTATTCCGGCAATACGGAAGAGACCGTAGCGGCGTACAAGGATGCGGTGAAACGCAAAGCAATGATCTTCTGCATCACCTCCGGCGGTGAAGTGGAGAAGATGGCGAAGAAACATAAACATCCGTACATTAAGATCCCCGGCGGACTCCCACCGCGCGCCGCGCTCGGCTATTCGTTCTTCCCGACGCTCATCGCCCTGAGCAAGCTCGGCTTCATCAAGGACCAGAAGAAAGAGATCAAAGAGACCCTGGTGCTGCTGCAGTCCCTCTCGGCCCGCTATGCGGACCACGATGCGGCGGGCAATCAGGCACTGAACCTCGCCAAAACTCTGCACGGCAAACTGCCGCTCATCTATTCCGGTGCGGACAAGTTCGATACGGTCAACACACGCTGGCGCGGACAGATCACCGAGAATGCCAAGACGCTCGCGTTCGGACACGTCTTCCCGGAACTGAACCATAACGAGATCGTCGGCTGGGAAGTGCTCACCGGTCTGATGAAACAGATCCACGTCGTCATCCTGCGCGATAAAGAGGACTACAAACGCATCCAGCTCCGGATGGAGGTCTCGAAAGGGATCATCGCGCCGCTGGCGGACAGCATCACGGAAGTGTACACCGAAGGGAAGTCGCTCCTGGCCCGCACCTTCTCGCTGCTCTATCTGGCGGACTGGGTCAGCTTCTATCTTGCCATGCTCAACGGCGTCGACCCGAGCCCGGTGAAGAAGATCGACTTCCTGAAAGAGGAACTGGGGAAGGTGAAATAATACAGAAATCGTACAGTTATTCAGGAACAGAATTATACCAACAGCACAAAGGAAGACCTCTGTGCTGTTGGTGTTTTAAAGTCACATAAGGCAGTGGTTATTTATTATAGTTTCGAGTGCGCTTCAACGGTTTTGCTCAGAATAAAGGTTATATGATTTAACTCTTTTGTGAGTTTGGATTGTCAATCATTAAATGTCCCATTGAATGAAGGAAGTTACAAAGTGAACTATGGTGACGCAATTCTTGGAATATTTCTGATAAATTTTGTTTTAGTGATCATCAAGACCTTCGAAGTCACAGAAACAAAGATATGTGCGAGTATTTGGGTCAAAGCGATCGTTATTAACTTTTTCATCGTTATGAGCGCATTCATTGTAATATCGGTAGTTCAGCAAAACGATCCGTTCTTGGATATATATTTATATGCATTAATCATCTTGGTGCTGTTATTGACCAGTATTCCACTTCGATTTAAATATGAAGCCACTGATTCGTACTTCATTTTTTGCAATGGTATATATAGTAAACGAATTACATATGAGGATGTATCTCAAGTTATCTTCATTAAGAAAAAGGGCCGAATATCCACGATACATTTTATTCTTAACAATAAAATGGTCGCCCTAAGGAATGATTTTCCGATAGATGGGATGATAAAAAGCATTGCTAAAAAACATCATCTTTCTGTTGTCGAAGAATAAGTGGTTGAAACCATTTATTAGCAATTCATTATGCTAATGCTGGACACAAATATTGAATTGAGTCAGCTTTTATCTAGCCATGCTCAACGGCGTCGACCCGAGCCCGGTCAAGAAGATCGACTTCCTGAAAGAGGAATTGGGGAAGGTGAAATGATGCACTGACCGCTCGGTCATTGATAGATAAGAACAACACGGCAGCACGGGGAATACTCGTGCTGCTGTTGTTTTAAACTGGAAAGTTAGTTTAATCGGACAATCTTGGCCGAATCAGACAGCGCATCACGCGAACACGGGATTGCTGTTATTGGCAGAAGAGGGTACATTGCAATGAGAAATCAATGCTGCTTCAACTCTGTTCATGCATTGTGTGAATTTCTGTATTGAATGATGAACATGAATATTCTCAAGCATTTTAGGTAGGTACAAAAGGGTAAAAATATTACCAAGTGTTAAAGGACCAACAATGCGCCAAATTATTCTCACAATTATTTTTACTTCATTAATGTATACACAATCTATCACCACAGGCGTGTGGAAGGAAAAGTATATTAATGCAGCAAAAATAAAATACAGTTTAATTGATTTCAGCGACTCCCTGAACGGCTGTGTATTTACCGGAACAGGAATATACTCAACAACAACCGATGGCGGAAAATCATGGAGCGATACTGTGCGGTTGTCGAATATAACAAACATCACCAAAGTAAGCTATGTCAATACAGTAATTTTTGCGGTTGATGAATTGGATTATAGGATTCCGATGCCGATCAATCTGCATATTTCAACAGACAAAGGCCAGTCGTGGAGTGTTAAAACTCTGCCGGACTCAGTCCGACAAAGAGGCGGACTTTCAATATCACTAGTGAACGAAAAAGAAATTGGATTTATCAGTCAGGGGGGATATTTGATTGTCTCTTCAAACTTGGGGAATACATGGGATACAATGAGCGTTATAAAACAAAATCCTTTCGGTGATTTTGTACTGTTTAATAAGAATAATATTGTGGTGAGCGGAGGCTGGGGATTACCCAATACTGGATATGTGCGACAATCAAGTGATGGTGGTTTATCGTGGAAGACAATAGTTGATGACAATGGGTTGTCATTGGCATTTTCAGAATTTTATACCACTTCCCTTGGATACTTTGTCTTGGGATATGGTGAAGACCCGACGATATACCATACTGTATTTTATAATCCGATTTTAGATATGTCTATTATTGAATCGAGTGGTAGTTTTTATGGCGCACTTTTTGAAAACGGTGAATACCTGAAAATTGGATCTGGTTCGGCTCTTGTTAAGGCGCAAGCTGATTCAAGCTATTATTTAGGGAGCTGGAATCCAGGCAATATTAAAATCAAGAAATTTACTCTAAGCTCAAAAGAGAATTCATGGATACTTTCTGATAGTGGGCGATTATTTCAAAGAATTGATTACTTGGTGCACGTTAATGATATACATTCAAAATTATCACCCAATGAGTTTAGAATTGTTAACTTTCCCAATCCATTCAATCCTGTCACCAAACTCAGCTATCGTCTTCCCCGATCCGGAGCCACGCGTCTGACCGTCTATGATCTTCTGGGAAGGGAAGTGGCCACGCTGGTCGATGCGCATCAACAACCGGGTGAATATGCGGTGGATTTCAATGGTTCCGGTCTCTCCAGCGGTCTGTATCTGTACCGGCTGACATCAGGCGAATTCACTGCTCAGCGAACAATGGTGTTGATCAAGTAGTCTCCGCTCGTCCCCTTGACGATTGTTCAGTTGCAACTTTCCCCGCCAAGATGTAGTTTCCTGTATGCGTCGCACGGTGCTCATCATAGCGTTGACGGCCGCTGCGGTCCTTCCGGCCGCCGCCCAATACTTCTCCTTCGGTCACAACAAGGTGCAGTACACCGAGTTCGACTGGCAGATCCTCCGCACCGAACATTTCGACATCTATTATTATCCGGAAATGAAGGAACTCGCCCAGCAGGGAGCCTTCTTCGCGGAGGAAGCTTATTCCCAGCTTCAGGTCCGGTTCAATCACTCCGTCATCCGGCGCATCCCGCTCATCTTCTATTCCTCGCACCTCCATTTCCAGCAGACCAATACCACCGGCGGCTTCATCCCGGAAGGGGTCGGCGGTTTCTTCGAATTCCTGAAAGGACGCGTCGTCATCCCGTCCGACGGCTCCCTCTCTCGCTTCCGCCATGTGATCCGCCACGAACTGGTGCATGTGTTCATGCACAGCAAAGTCTCCCGCGTACTGATGGACCATCGGCTTCCGTATGACCGCATGCCGCCGCTCTGGTTCACCGAAGGACTCGCCGAGGTCTGGTCCACGCATCCGGACGACCAGTCCGAGATGCTCATCCGCGACGCCGTGCTGAACAACTACATCGTGCCGCTGCAGAATATGGAAGCGATCTACGGTACATTCCTGATGTACAAGCAGGGACAGTACATCCTGAAGTACATCGAAGAGACGTACGGCGAAGAGAAACTGCTGCTGCTCATGGAGAATTTCTGGAAGAGCACGTCGTTCAACGAAGTGATGAAAGCGACCATCGGGAAGTCGTACAAGGAGCTGGACGAGGAATGGATCTACGCCTTCAAGAAACGGTACTACCCGGTCCTGGCCGATGCCGATTTCACCAGCCGCATCGCTTCCGCCGTCGTGAAGAAAGGCTTCAACACCAAGCCGCTCTACTTCCGGAACGATTCTCTCCGTCAGCTGCTCTTCATCGGCAATCACACCGGCTATACCTCCATCTACCGGACGAACCTGGATGCGAAGAAGGATGAAGAGCGGGAACTGATCCAGGTGGTGGAAGGGGAGAAGAGCGACGAGTTCGAATCGTTCCACGTCTTCCAGAGCAGGATGGATATCACCCGCAGCGGTCTCCTCGCCTTTGTGACGAAGAAAGGGGAGACCGACGCGCTCCATCTGTACGACATCCTGGAGAACCGGCTGGTGCGGACGCTCCAGTTCCCCGGACTGGTCGTTTATGCTTCGCCCAACTGGTCATCGGATGATACGAAGCTCGTCTTCGCTGCGAGCGATAAAGCGGGACGGATGGACCTGTACACGTACGACCTGCCGCGCGAGGAACTGAAGCGCATCACCAACGATCCGTACGATGACCGCGATCCGGTCTGGACGCCGGACGGTCAGGCGGTCATCTTCAGTTCGGACCGTACGCCCGATCCTTCCGGTGAAACGTACAATCTGTTCAAGGCGGAGGTTTCCGGCGGTGCGGTCACCGCTGTCACGGACGGCCGCTACAATGCCTATGCACCATCCTACTCGCCGGACGGGAAGTATCTTACGTACACTTCCAACATCGACGGGGCGCAGAACATCTGGGCGCTCCCTGCTGCGTCCGTCGGCATGCCGGGCTCCCGCGCGGTGCAGGTGACCGATTTCACCGGCGCGCTCTTCGATCCGCAGTGGACCGACAAGGATGAGCTGCTCTTCTCCGGTTTCGAGAATTACAGTTTCAAGATCTATTCGCTCTCCCGCGTCTCTGAGCGCATCGACACATCCCGTCAGTCAGTCACCATGGCGCTTCCCGCCGTCGCAGCGTGGGTCCCGAAGGTCATCGACAAGGATTCCACCGTGAAGTTCGAGCCGTACATGGGGGAATATTCGCTCGATATCGCACAGAGTCAGGTCTCCACCGATCCGATCTTCGGCACGGTTGGAGGAGCGGCACTGGCAGCGAGCGATGTGCTCGGCAACGATCAGTATCATTTTTTGCTCTACAATAATGCGCAGGTGTCGGACGAGTTCCTCGGCAGTTTCAATCTTGCGGTGACGCGTGTTTCCCTCGGCCAGCGGATGAACTACGCCACCGGTATCTTCCATTTTGCCGGCCGCCGCTACGACCTGACCGATCCGGACCTCTATTATTATGAACGGAATTTCGGCGGTTACTTCGTGCTCAGTTACCCGCTCTCCAAATTCCAGCGCGTCGAATCCGGCATCAGTCTGAGCAATTCGGACAAGGATAATTACCTCGATCTGATGCCGCGCAAGGCGCTCATTCTCTCCAACTCCGTCACGTTCGTCCACGACAACTCGCTCTGGATGCAGACCGGTCCCATTGACGGTTCCCGCTTCATCGCTACATTGGCGTACACGCAGGATGTGCAGTATGGCAATGTGGGATACTACACCGCCATCGCCGATGCCCGTTTCTATAATAGGATCAGTGAACGGTCGGCATTCGCATCCCGCTTCATGCTCACGCTGAACGAAGGACAGGAAGCACGCCGCTTCTTTATGGGGGGCAGCTGGGACATGCGCGGATACTACCGCTTCTCCATCCGCGGCAAGCGGATGTGGTTCACCAGTCACGAGTTCCGCTTCCCGTTCGTCGACCAGCTGAATGTGAAACTCCCCTTCATGAACCTCGGATTCGGTTCGTTCCGCGGTGCGGCGTTCTTCGATGCCGGCTCGGCGTGGGATAATAAATATAAGGAGACGCTCGGCAGCATCGGCGGCGGACTTCGCTGGAGTATCGGCGGGTTCCTGGTGCTGCGGTATGATGTCGGCAAACGGATCACCCACGATCTGAGCCGATTGCAGAAAGGTCTGTTCTACCAGTTCTTCTTCGGCTGGGATTTTTAGAGTGACTAACCTTTCGAAGGTTGAATCAGAATTGCAGGTATTTATTTATTCGTTTGGGTCACTTTGAATGATAAATGTTGTCATGCCCGAGTGCTCTTATCGGGCATCCAGTAACTGTATTTTTGGTACTCAAAAGCATATCGATTCGATGAAGATTACGATACTGGATCCCCGTTAAAAACATGCGGGGATGACAGAATTGGGAATCATTGCATGATTCACGTGTCATCCCCCGAGTGTCCCGCTGTTTGGACACCGCCATGGCGGGACTCACAAAGCGGAGCTCCTATCGGGGGTCCAGTAAACGCGTTTTTCTACACTCTGAAAACAATTACGATGAAGAGGACGATACTGGATCCCCAACAACCCCAACAGGAAGTGCCGGGGTTTTGGGGATGACAAGTTGAATATTTGTAACCGCGATGGGTCATCGCGGCTCATGAAGAAGCCGGCGCAAGACCGGGACGGACCGTCCCGGCTACATCTTGTTATTGCGGATCGGCATTAAAATGGATTTGGTTTTATAGAGGTAGAAGTCATCCTGAGCAAGGCCGGCATTTGACATTTTGCCGCGTCTCCCAAAGGGACCCCGTTGGGGGAAGGATGACGTGGGATGTATGATGTGAACGAAACCTTCGCAAGGTTTTCTAACTGTAGCCGCGATGGGTCATCGCGGCTCACTAAGACTTTGGCGCAAGACCGGGACGGACCGTCCCGGCTACAGATATATTCGCTGCGTCACCCTGAAGAGCACCGTGCGCAAGAGAGTGTCGGTGCGATTTCAGGGTCTGTCATAAAGATAGATTCCGGACGATCGCAGACAGGCCGTTGCCGGCGGTCTCCGGAATGACGTTGAAAACTAGTTTCCTTAAAGTTCCTCTTTTGTGCTTTTGTGTCTTCGTGGTTTGTTCTCTTTCGTTTCACGACTCAGCGTGAGGGTTCATTTATTTGTTGTTTCATTTTTATTATTATGACGCGTTTTCATCCATACCGACATTTCATTCTCTTACCGCTGCTTTCCGCAGCGCTTGCGTTGTCGTCCGGCTGTGCATCGCTGCAGCGGTTCGGACTGACGCTCGATTCCGCTTCCACCGATGTACCGATGCACGGCCGTATTCCCTCCCGATCGTTCGAGGCATCGGGACCACTGACGTTCCCGTTGACATTGACGTGGGACTATAATGCGGGTGCCGGTTTCGGTAACAGTGTGCCAGTCGTCGTCGGCACGACGCTCATCATCGGCACCATGCAGGGTGAACTGCATGCGGTGGATATCACCACCGGCAAAAAACTGCGCTCCATCAAAACATTCGCGCCGATCTCCTCATCCGCAGTCGTCTCCGGAAAGTTCGTTATCGTCGGGAATGAAGGGGAGGAGGAGAACCTTCTCGGCATCGATACGGAGGAAGGGATCGTCCTCTGGCGCGCCAATGCCGGCGGGATCGCCGCGTCCCCGCTTGCTGTCCGGGATCTGGTCATCACTGCAGGGCTGGACGGCTCGCTCCGCGCTTTCCGTCCCTCGTCCGGACTGGAAGTGTGGAGGACCGACACCGGTGCTCCCCTCCGTTCCGCTCCCTGTGCATCGGATGATGCTGTCTACTGTGCCAATACGGACGGCAGCGTCTCGGCACATTCGCTCACGGACGGCAAGCAGCTCTGGTCATTCCGAGCGAAGAACGGTTTCTTTGCCGGACTTACCTTGTTCGACGGTGTACTCTATGCCGCATCCCGGGACTCGAATCTCTACGCACTGGATGCCGCCAATGGTGCGCTCCGCTTTTCGATCGCAGCCGGCAGCATGCTGATGTCTGCACCGGCGGTGAGCAACGGAACGATCGTACTCACGGCATTGGATGGTACCGTCACCGCCTACAATGCAGCGGATGGAATCCGGAAGTGGACGTTCACCGCGCGGAACGCCGTCAATACCACTCCGGCGGTCACAACCGATGCTGTTATCGTCACAGCTCTCGATCAGTTCGTCTATGCATTGTCACCGATGGACGGCACTGTTTTATGGAAGCAGCACATGGAAAGCAGGATCAAAACGTCACCGCTCGTCTGGAAAAATTCTCTCATAATCGCAGCGGAAGACCGGAAAATCCACTGTTTCCGGTGAATCATAGTTCCTTTCCCCTTCCTTGACTTTCATCACAACACCCTCTATATTGACGCAGTCCTGCCGCTCATCCATTTACAAGAATCAATATCCGTACGGTGAAACCCATGATGGAAGAAGTCGAAGTCCTTCGGAACGTCCCTATTTTCATGGAACTCAGTGACAAAGACCTGGAGCATATCGCCGCACTGGGGGTCCGGAAAAAGTATAAGAAAGGGAGCATCATCCTTCTGGAGGAGGAGACCGGAGCAGCGCTCTTCGTGATCATCTCCGGCAAGGTAAAGATCGTCCGGATGGACGATGACGGCAGGGAAGTGATCCTTTCCATCCTGGGCGAAAGCGATTTCTTCGGCGAGATGGCGATCCTGGACGGCTCCACCCGTTCAGCGAGCGTGGTGGCCACCTCCAAATCCGAACTCTTCATGATCCACCGCGGCGATTTCCTGAAATCGCTCACCGATTACCCCTCCGTTGCCATCGGACTGCTCCGTGAACTGACCGGACGGCTCCGCAAGGCGGACGCACAGATCAAGAGTCTCTCCCTGAAGGATGCCGCAGGCCGCGTGGCGAACGTAGTGCTCCAGCTGGCCGATGATGTCGGCGTCTTCCGCAAAGGGAAGGTGGAGATCGACGAACTGCCGCTGCAGCAGGACCTGGCGAACATGGCCGGCACCAGCCGCGAGACCATCTCCCGCATGATCCACAAGTTCATCAAGAAGGGATACGTGCAGCTGCAGGGAAGCAAGCTCATCATCAACGATTACGAAAACTTCAAGTCACTCCACTCCTAATCCACCGCGGTCCGTATGGCGATCAAAGCAGACATGCATATGCACACGACCTTTTCGGACGGCATCTATTCGCCGTACGAACTGATCAAGAAGTGCAAACAGCGCGGTCTGTCCGTGATCAGCATAACGGACCATGACAGCGTCGCCGCCTTCCCTGATGCGATCGAGTACGGCAAGGAGTTCGGCGTGGAGGTCATCCCCGGCGTGGAACTGAGCGCGCTGGTGGAGGAGAAAGATGTCCACATCCTCGGCTACTTCGTCGACTACACCAATCCCCGTCTGCTGGAATATCTGGAGTTCTTCCGCCGCGAGCGGGTGAAGCGGGCCGAACGGATCGTGGCGAAACTGAACAGCATCAACGTGCCGCTCCGCTTCGAAGCGGTGATGCAGCGGGCAGGGAAAGGGGCGGTCGGTCGTCCGCACATCGCCTCCGCCATGGTGGACCAGGGCTATATCGATTCGTACCATCAGGCGTTCGAGAAATTCATCGGCAACGGCGGACCTGCCTACGAGAAGAAGTTCCAGCTCACCATCACCGATGCCATCAAGCTCATCTCCTCCTCGGGCGGACTCTCCTTCCTGGCGCATCCCGGACGCTACACCACCGAGGAACTGCTCCATCACACCATCAAATCGGGTCTGGACGGCATCGAGGTGATCCATCCCTCGCACCAGCCGAGCCACACCGCCTACTACCGCGGCGTGGTGAACGAGTACTTCCTGCTGGAGAGCGGCGGTTCCGATTTCCACGGCGGAAAGAAGAACGACGATGAGGTGCTCGGCTCGTATTTCATCGAGGAGGACCGGGTGAACATGATGAAGAACCGGCTCTTCTCCAACAACTCTTCCCAACCATAGAGGCAGCGATCCCGCAGAACATGGCTACCGAACAATCCCCCCGCGTGTATGAAGGCGGCGTCAGTGCAGAAGGCAAAAGATTCGCGATCGTTGTCAGCACCTTCAACTCCGCCGTCACCCAGAAACTCCTGGACGGCGCCCTGCAGTGCTTCGCCAAGCATGGCGCGCGCCAGGTGGAGGTCTTCCGTTGTCCCGGCGCGTACGAGCTGCCGCAGGTGGCCTCGCACATCACCCGCACGGTGAAGTATGATGCGGTGCTCTGTCTCGGTGCGGTCATCCGCGGCGAGACGCCGCATTTCGATTATATCTGTCAGGAATGCGCCCGTGGGATCGGCCGGGTGTCGTACGAACGGGACCTACCGGTGCTGTTCGGCGTGCTCACCACCGATACGTTCGAGCAGGCCATGGAACGGGCCGGCGGCAGCGTCGGCAACAAAGGGTACGATACGGCGCTCGGCGCCATCGAGATGTCGAACCTGTTCACTCACACAATCCTCTAATCACAAGGAAAACGACGGACCTCCTTCTTGCTACCCTTTGCTGTCATCAGGAATGAAAGGAGCTCCGTATGCGTGCCGGAATCGTTGGAATGATGCGTCGTTGGCTGTTGGTTGTTCTGCTTCTCCTGGGGTATCGCGTCCCGGCCCTCGCCGGTATCGGTGACTGGAAGAATTACACGGATATGCGCTCCGTCCGCGCGGTTGCCCCGCAGGGCAGTTCCCTCTGGGCCGCCACCGCCGGCGGTGTGTTCCGGTTCGATCCGGACGATTCCACCTACCTGAAACTCCTCAATTCGGACGGTCTCTCCTCCAACGATGCCACGGCGATCGTCGTGGACAACGCAGGACGGATCTGGATAGGACAGCAGTCCGGCACCATCGACCAATACGACCCTGCCGCCCGTCAGTGGCGCTCGGTCACCGACATCAGCCGTTCCACTAAGACCAACAAGAAGATCACCGCCTTCCATCTGCGCGGTGACACGCTCTTCATCGGCACCGGTTTCGGCGTGGCGCTCTTCTCCGTCTCCCGTTTCGAGTTCATCGATACCTTCACCGGGTTCGGCTCCGGTGTCTCACAGCCGGTCGTGAACGCCGTACACCGGTTCCAGAACCGCATCTTCCTGGCGACAAACAGCGGTATCATCGCTTCCAAGACCGGTGCGGTCAATCTCGCCGATCCTTCTTCCTGGTCCGTCGATCAGACCGCCGGCCTTGCCGCAAATGCCTTCGCTGAATTCAACGGTGCACTGTATGTTTCCTCTTCCACCGGATTGTATATCCTGCAGGGTAATGCGTGGGGGACGGTGAACAATGTCACTTCCTCGGTACGTATCATCGCATCGGCCGACACCGGTCTGATCTATACCCAGGGCAACTTGCTGATGAAGGTCCCCGCCGCTCCCGGCAGTCACATCACCTTGTCGACGTCGATCCCGGGTGTTGTCACCGGCGGCACCATCACACCCGGCGGCAGCGTGGTACTCGGTTTCACCGATGCCGGTATCGGAGTGATGAACAGTGCACAGCAGTGGCCGCGGTACGCACCGAACGGACCGAATTCCAACTCTTTCTATAAGATGGTCGTCGATCAGAAGGGCGACCTCTGGTCCGCTTCCGGCGGACACACCGGCGGCTGGGGTTTCTACCGCTTCGACAGGACCACGTGGACGAATTACACCACTTCCAACACACCGCTGCTGCTCACGAATGATTGCTATGCGATCGCGGTCGGTCCGAACAATTCCAAATGGGTCAGCACCTGGGGCGAAGGAGCGGTGGTCGTCAATAGTAATGGCGACGTGGTCCGCCGTTTCGACTATACACATCCCGGATTCATCGGCGTCATCCGGTCCGGCAGCGGCGGCATTCCGTCCTACACCGTTCCGTCGAAAGCGGTCGCGGATGATTCCGGCAACGTCTGGATCGCCGGTGTCTTCACCACGGATCGTTCCAAGACACTCTGGAAGATGCGTCCTGATTCCTCATGGGAGGTCTATCCCGGTCTTCCGGTACCGATGGACAACGGATTCATGTACGAGATAGCGATCGACCGGTTCAACACCAAATGGTTCACCAATTCCCTCATCAGCCGCCAGGAATCACCGGTGGTGGCGTACTACAATCCCCAACGGTTCACGAATTCCTGGGGGAGCATCACCGAGAGTGACGGCATGACCGATGACCGGGTGCAGGCGGTTGCGGTGGACCAGCAGGGCGACATCTGGCTCGGCACCGGTGCCGGCATCACCATCATCAACGAACCGCTCAATCCCGTCCAGCGCATCTCCAAAGTGTTCGACTTCTCCGTACGCGACCTCTTCATCAACTGCATCGCGGTCGATCCGCTCAACAATAAGTGGGTCGGCACCTCGCGCGGGGTGTTCGTCATCGCTCCGGACGGTGTGCAGCAGCTGCAGCATTATTCCGTGGAGAATACCGGCGGCAAACTGGTCGACAACAATATCTACTCCATTGCCATCGACGGTCTCAACGGGATCGTCTATATCGGCACGGAAAAGGGGCTTTCCAGTCTGGAAATAGCGGCCGTCAACGCGAAAAACAACTTCTCAACGATTGAACTTTCACCAAATCCGGTTTATCTTCCCAACCACCGCACCGTGGAGATCCGCGGTCTGGTGGCCGACTGCACCGTGAAGGTCATGGACCTGAGCGGGAAGGTCATCCGGCAGTTCCCTGCACAAGGGGGAGGCCGGGCATTCTGGGATTGCCGGGATGGTGAAGGAAGAGAGGTCGGTACCGGCGTCTATATCATCGCCGCCCATACATCCACAGGGGAGAAAACGGCTCTGGCAAAAGTGGCCGTGATCAGGAAATGATGTTCCATCGGCCGGGCAACGGAGTGCCCGGCCGGCAGCAAGGATCCATCAACGTGCAGAAGCGCTGCACAACCATACATTCAACAATACAGGAGGGGCAGATCTTGGAAACTTCTACCACACAATCGACGGAAAAGAAAGAGGAAGTGTTCAGCAGACGGGTTCGCGCAGGGAAGCGGACGTACTTCTTCGACGTGAAGGCGACGAAATCCGAGAAGGATTTCTACATCACCATCACGGAGAGCAAGAAGATCTCGGAGGAAGAATTCAAGAAGCATAAGATCTTCCTGTACAAGGAGGACTTCGAGAAATTCGCCGATGCATTGGCAGAGGCCGTCGATTTTGTCCACGATGAACTCGGAAAGCAGGGGATCCCGGTCACGGCATCGGCCGATGAGACTCCGGTCAGCGAAGCGGAAGTGGAACAGGCCTGACCCTTCGGAATACCGAACCCCATCAACAATGACGCTCTCCCTGCAGGAGAGCGTCGCTGTTTTAAAGGTAGATGAGCACGTACTGGAAGAGGGTGAGCAGGAGGAATCCTCCGGCGAGAGCGGCGAGGAGCAGTCGGTGGTGCAGCGGCAGTGTGCCGATCCGGTGCCGCTCCCGGACGCCGGCCGCTGCCGTCACCGCCAGCAGCGGCAGCACCGGATAGGCGAACCGTGCCGAACCGAAATAGAGCATGTGTACCGCACACCAGAGCAGCAGTATCCCCACTGCGATCGTTCTCGCACCACCGTTCCCTTCCGGCAGCAGGAACAATCCCGCAAGACCGAACACCACCAGCAGAACGAACGGGATATCGACCGACAATGCAGAACGCATCGGCACCTCCCGCAGTTGGTCTCGGTACGGACGCTGCATACCTATCCCGTCATCCGCAGCGAGCAACAGGTACATCTGCGAGGACCAGAGATGCGCGAGTTTCTTTCCGGCAAGCAGGACGCCCGCAGCCGGGTCATCCATCAGGAAGGAGAGTCCCCGCCGGTATCCTTCATTGTTGAGCGCCTGTTCCGTTGCACCGGCTTCGAGCAACGGCGCCGACGGAATGCGGTAACTCCCGTTCGCTTCCGGATTGTTCCCGATCCAGAAGTTGACCCCGCCGTTCGTGGTCAGCACCGCCGCATCCATCACCGCCGCATTCCGGATGATCCACGGTGCAATGAGTATGGCAGCTGTTCCGGCGATCATGAGGCTCTTCTTCCATGCTCCGGTATGCGCTAACCATACCGCATACATCCCGCCCAGCAGCAGCATCTGCGGCTTCAGCAGGATGCTGATGCCGAGCAGCACTCCCGTCAGTACCGGCCTCCGTTCCCCGGTGACAGACTGCAGCACCATTGCGGTCATCACCGCAGTGAAGAACGTCTCGCTCATCAGCAGACCCGGCATGATCACCGACGAGGGAAGGAGCGCCCAGACACCCATGGCGGTGATGCCGGTCCCGGCTCCGCCGATAACACTCCCGATCCGGTACAATCCATAACAGGTGAGCAGTTCCAGCAGGATCTGTACACTGAAGACGAACGGCAGGGAGGAGATGATACTCAGCAATCCCGCGATCAGGAAGGGATAGGCCGGAGGACGGTAGGCGGTCGGACCGGCGGGGGTCGCGTATGACCCTCCGTTTCGGAGTTGTTCCGCCAGCTGAAGATAATCCAGCTCATCCGACGTGAGGGTATGGCCGGAGCCGGTGATTGAGCCGATGCGGAGCGCAGCGGAGACCAGCAGGATCAGCAGAATGGTGCGTGTGGGGGTATTGTTCATCATGCTCCAGGTATGATGAAATATGGAGAAACTAAGCCGTGAATCCAATCATCCGGCATGTTTTCCCTGCCGCCGCCCTTCCGGCACAGCGGACAGATGTACGGTACACCATTGCACCAATTTCTTGACTCTCACCCCCAATCTTTCTATATTTGGACTACCTTTTTCCCAAATTCTTTGAAATTTTGAAGAAAAACGGCAATTCTCTCTGAAAGAGACCGGAGAAAAAGTATGAAGATCAATATTTCAGGCCTTTCAGAGGGGTCTCATCAGTACGTCCTGACGGAACCGGCGGATGGGATGGGGTTGGAATCGTACTTCACCGGCGATGTGACAGCGACAATCACCCTTGAGAAGAGCATTCACCAGATCCTGGCATCGGTCAATGCTTCTGTCAAGGGCGTTTTTATCTGTGACCGGTGCGCTGAGGAGTTCCAGGAGACGGTCGATACGCGGTACACGGCTGTCTATTCATGGGAACGGACGGAGGAGCGGGAAGAGGACGATGATTTCTACCTTCTCGGGAAGGAAGACAACATCATCGATCTGACGGCATCGGTCCGGGATTATCTGCAGCTGGCGGTCCCCGTCAAACTGCTCTGCAAACGGAATTGTGAACTGCCGGCGCACGTGCGCGCAGCGGAACCGGAGACCGATCCGCGGTGGGAACAGCTGAAATTGTTGAAACAGACTGAAAAAAACTAACATATCTTTATCTCGAAGGGAACGAAGCAATGCCAAATCCAAAACGCCGCCATTCCAAGACCCGCGGACGCAAACGCCGCACTCATTACAAAGCGGAAGCTCCGACCGTGGCGATCGACAAGACGTCCGGTGAAGCCCACCTGAGCCACCGTGCCGTTTGGACATCGGAAGGAAAGCTGATGTACAAAGGCCGCGTGATCAAAGAGAAGAAGCAAGCGTAAGAATGTCTGCAACAATCATAGCCACTGACGAAGCGTTTCGCAGTGGCTTTTTTGTACACCACCATTCACTAACCCTGCGACCGCTGTGAGCCAATCCGCACAGAAGCTTCGTATTGCACTCGATGCGATGGGGGGCGATTTCGCACCCGCCAACGAAGTGCAAGGCGCCGTGGAATGTCTGCGCCAGTGCAACAACCGTTTCCACGTGGTGCTCGTCGGCGATGAGCCGCGCATCCAGGCGGAACTGCAGAAGCTCGATGCGAAGGGATTGGACTACTCCATCGTCCACGCTCCCGATGTGATCGACATGCATGACTCGCCGGTCACCTCCATCAAGACGAAACCGAACTCCTCGCTCGTGAAAGGGATCACGATGCATAAGGAGGGGACGGTCGATGCATTCGTCTCCCCGGGCAACACCGGTGCGGTCACGGCCGCTTCCACCCTCATCCTGGGACGCATCCCGGGCGTCAGCCGTCCGACCGTTGCCGCGATCTTCCCGAGCGAACAGGGTCCGACCCTCATCGTGGATGCCGGCGCCGTCTCCGACTGCCGTCCGCAGTTCCTCTATGAGTTCGGCGTGATGGGGTCGATCTATTCCGAATACATGTTCAAGAAGAAGAATCCCCGTGTGGGACTCCTGAACATCGGCGAGGAGGAGACCAAAGGGAACGAGCTGGCGAAGGAGACCTTCAAATACATCTCCGAGCGCAAAGGGACGATGAACTTCACCGGCAATGTGGAGGGACGCGACATCCTGAAAGGACACGTGGATGTGGTGGTGTGCGACGGGTTCGTCGGCAACGTACTGCTGAAGTTCGCCGAGAGCGTGCCGGGATATCTGAAATTCCAGTTCAAACGGTTCGCCGACAAGGGCATCCTGAACAAGCTCATGATCGGCCTCCTGCGCGGTTCGCTGCGCGAGATCTTCAAAGATATGGACTATACGGAGCACGGGGGGATCCCGCTGCTGGGGGTGAACGGCGTCACTATCATCGGCCACGGCGGTTCGCCGCCGAAAGCGATCAGGAACATGCTCTTCCGCGCCGAAGAGGTGGTGCAGTACAGGATCAACCAACACATTCAAGAAAAATTACGGGGACAATGAACAACAAAGTACGCGCAGCGATCACGGCCGTCGGTCATCACGTGCCGGACAAGATCATGACCAATCACGACCTGGAGAAACTGGTCGAGACCAATGACGAGTGGATCCGCACACGCACCGGCATCAGCGAACGCCGCATCCTGGAACAGGGTGCCACGTCTGACCTGGCCGTGCCCGCCGTGCAGATGCTGTTGAAGAACCGCGGTATCAGTGCGGAGGAGATCGACGCCATCATCTTCGCTACCGTCACGCCGGATATGTTCTTCCCAGCCACCGCCTGTGTGCTGCAGCAGAAGATCGGCGCGAAGAAGGCGTGGGGTTTCGATATCTCCGCCGCCTGCTCCGGCTTCGTCTATGCCATCTCCATGGGCTCCCAGCTGGTCGAGACCGGCGCCTATAAGAAAGTGCTCGTGGTCGGTGCGGACAAGATGAGTTCCATCCTCGACTATTCGGACCGGAACACCTGCATCCTCTTCGGCGACGGCGCCGGTGCGGTGCTGCTCGAACCGAGCACGGATGAGACGGTCGGCGTGATCGACCATAAACTCTATTCGGACGGCAGCGGCGGCGACTTCCTCTATATGAAAGGGGGCGGCAGCCTCAATCCCCCGTCCCACGAAACGATCGATAAGAAGCTGCATTATATCTATCAGGACGGCAAGTCCGTCTTCAAAGTGGCGGTGGTCGGCATGGCCGACGTCTCCGCCGAGATCCTGCAGCGGAACAACCTGACCGGTGCTGACGTCGACTGGCTCGTGCCGCATCAGGCGAACCTCCGCATCATCGATGCCACCGCGGAGCGGATGGGTCTCGACAAGTCCAAGGTGATGATCAACATCAACAAGTACGGCAACACCACCGCCGCGACCATCCCTCTCTGCCTCTCCGAGTGGTGGCATGCCGGCAAGGTGAAGAAGGGGCAGAACCTCGTCTTCGCCAGCTTCGGTGCCGGGTATACCTGGGGTGCGGTGTATGTGAAGTGGGCCTACTAAGAGCAATGCAGAATGAAGAATGCAAAATGAAGAATGGAGAATATTCTTCATTCTTCAATCACCGTTAACAATAGTTTTGTTATGAGCGTAGCATATATTTTTCCGGGACAGGGTTCGCAGTACGTCGGCATGGGCAAGGACCTGTACGATGCGTACCCGTCCGTGAAGAAACTGTACGACGAAGCGGATGCCATCCTCGGCGTTCCGCTCTCCCGGATCTGTTTTGAAGGACCGGAAGAGGAACTGAAGCAGACGAAGAACACGCAGCCGGCCATCTTCCTGCACAGCGTTGCGCTATGGCAGCTGCTGAAGCCGTCCGATGCTGCGATGGTCGCAGGCCACTCGCTCGGTGAATACTCCGCTCTTGTGGCTGCCGGTGCGCTCTCCTTTGCCGATGCCATCAAGCTTGTTCGCCTGCGCGGCGAACTGATGCAGAAAGCGGGCGAAGAGAATCCCGGGACAATGGCAGCGGTGGTGGGACTCGATGCGAAGACCGTCGGCGAAGTGACCTGTGCGGCGTATGAGGTCGGCGCGGTCCAGGCGGCCAATTTCAATTCCCCCGGACAGATCGTCATCTCCGGCACCGTGACCGGCGTGCGCAAAGCGATGGAACTGGCGAAGGAACGCGGCGCGAAACTGGTGAAGGAACTCGTGGTGAGCGGAGCGTTCCATTCCCCGCTCATGCAGAGTGCGAAGGATAAACTGAAGACGGCGCTGGATGCCGTCACGATCCATGATGCATCCGTGCCGGTCTATGCGAACGTCACGGCAGCACCGGTGCAGAAGGCGGATGAGATCCGCACGCTCCTCTTCGAACAGGTGACGAGCCCGGTCCGCTGGGAGGAAACGGTCAACAACATGGCTGCGGCCGGTGCGGCGAAGTTCGTCGAGATCGGGCCCGGGAAGGTCTTGCAGGGACTGGTGAAACGGACGGTCGCAGCGGCGGAGATCGCCGGTGTGGACAAGGCATCGGAAGTGACCATCGCATGAGCGATCTCATCATCGGAAAATACAGGATCGACCCCGTTCTCTTTGAGAAGGGCTTCTCCCGCGGCTGCGGACCGTACCAGTGCGAGACCACCTGCTGCTCCTCCGGCGTCTACCTGGACCCGAAGGACCGCGATGTGATCATCGCGCATACAGATGAAGTGAAGCAGCAGATGGACGAGACGCAGACCACGAACGAAGCGGTCTGGTTCGACAATAACGAGGAAGCGGACATGGATTTCCCTTCCGGCATCTCCGTGAGCACGCAGACGTTCAACGATAAATGCGTCTTCCTGCGCAAGGACGGACGCTGCAGCGTGCAGCTGGTGAGTGCGGAGAAGTACAACGATCCGTGGAAGATCAAGCCGTTCTACTGTGTGGCGTTCCCGATCGTGCTGGAGCACGGCACGCTGACGTACGATGACTATCAGGACGGGAAGACGCAATGCTGTTCCATCGTGAAGGACACCGATGTCACGCTGATCGATTCCTGTAAAGCAGAGTTGGAGTACGTGCTTGGCGCAGAGGGATATAAAGAATTAAAAAATCATCAAATTACACATTCCTCACATTCGAAATGACACAGTATAATTTGACCGGAAAGATCGCGCTCGTCACCGGCGGTTCCCGCGGTATCGGACGTTCCATCGTACTGCACCTCGCCGCTTCCGGCGCCGATGTTGCTTTCACCTACCGCAGCAAAGTGGACGAGGCGAACGCGCTGGTCGCTGAACTGCAGGCGATGGGCCGCAAAGCTGCCGCATTCCAGTCCGACGCTGCCGATACCAAGCAGGCGGACGAGGTGGTCCAGACCGTCGTGAAGGAGTTCGGCCGCATCGACATCCTGGTGAACAATGCCGGCGTGACCAAGGACGGTCTGCTGATGCGCATGAGTGAGCAGGATTGGGATGATGTGATCGATACCAACCTGAAAGGGGTCTTCAACTTCACGAAAGCGGTCACCCGCCCGATGATGGGCCAGCAGTCCGGCAAGATCGTCAATATCTCCTCTATTGTGGGGGTGATCGGCAATCCGGGACAGGCCAATTATGTCGCTTCCAAGGCCGGGGTGATCGGATTCACGAAATCTGTTGCAAAAGAGCTCGCTTCTCGCAATATTCAAGCCAATTGTATCGCCCCCGGCTTCATTGAGACCGATATGACCGGGAAGTTGAATGAAAAGCAAAAAGAAGCTATCTTGACCGTCATTCCGCAAAAACGGATGGCAAAACCGGAGGAGATCGCCTCCGTGGTCTGTTTCCTGGCCTCTGCCGATGCCAATTACATCACCGGGCAGACGATCAATGTGGACGGCGGGATGGCCATGTAATAATGGCAGAAGGAAGGAATTGAGTCATTGATCCATTGAATCATTGACTCAATGAAGAGCTGAAAAACGATAGCATTCAGGACCTTCTTAAGACATATTGAACCAATGAACCAATGAATCAATTTCGATTATTGTAATCAATTTTAACCATAAACCCATATCTAAGGAGAACCACCATGTCAGATGTCGCAGCAAAAGTGAAAGAGATCATCGTCAACAAACTTGGCGTTGATGCAGCACAGGTCACCGAAACCGCTTCCTTCACCAACGATCTCGGCGCCGATTCGCTGGATACCGTTGAACTGGTGATGGAATTCGAAAAGACCTTCGGCCTGAGCATCCCGGACGAAGATGCGGAGAAGATCGGGACCGTCGGCGACGCGATCAGCTACATCTCCTCCAAGAAGTAATCGAACTCATTCCAGGCCACATCGTCCCGGCATCCTCTGGACCGCCGCGGCGCTGTGGCTTTTTTGTTTTATACACTGCTATGTGGTGCAGGTACCGATCAACAACCGCCAATCACTTTTCGAAGTGACGGAGTCCAAATAGCTGGACATTCGGCGGGTGACACATTGTATTTGAGCGTATCTCAAAATAGCAGCATTATGTTGTGCTGAGCGTAGTCGAAGCACAACCTTGTAATATTGTCGCACTTCGGCTCCGCTCAGTGCGACAATATTGATATAAATTTCATTGTTAAGATAGCCTCTAGTAAAAAGATGTCATCTAGAAAGTTTTAGAATAAATATAAGTCATCCTGAGCAAGTCCGGTACTTCTTGGTGGACGCGCCTCCCGAAGGGACCCCTTTGGGGGAAGGATGACTCATTAATAAGGAATCAATATGTCCCAACGTCCAATGCGCCGTGTTGTCGTCACCGGTATGGGTGCCGTCACCCCCATCGGTCTCTCCGTGAAGGAGTTCTGGACCAATGCCCTGGCCGGCACGAGCGGCATCGCCGCCATCACCTATTTCGATACCACCCAGTACGATACCAAATTCGGCGGCGAGCTGAAGGGCTTCGACCCGCTCAATTATATGGACCGTAAGCTCGCACAGCGGGTGGACCAGTACACGCAGTACGCCTTGGCCGCTTCCGAAGAAGCGATCAAGGATGCCGGTCTGAACATGGAGAACGAGAACAAGGAGCGCATCGGCGTGGTGTTCGGTTCGGGCATCGGCGGGTTCAAGACATTCCAAAACCAGGCGCAGAACCTGTTCGAGGCGAAAGGTCCGCACCGCATCAGTCCGTTCTTCATCCCGATGATGATCCCGGACATCGCTGCCGGGCGTATCTCGATCAAGTACGGTCTGAAAGGACCGAACTATGCCACGGTCTCCGCCTGCGCCACGGCATCGCACGCCATCGGCGATTCGCTGATGCTCATCCAGCGCGGTACGGCGGATGTGATGGTCTGCGGCGGTTCCGAAGCGGGCATCTGCGAAATGGGGATCGGCGGATTCAATGCGCTCAAGGCGCTCTCCACGCGCAACGATGCACCGCAGAAGGCGAGCCGTCCGTTCGATAAGGACCGCGACGGATTCGTGATGGGCGAAGGGGGAGGGGTGCTGGTGCTGGAGGAGCTGGAGCATGCCAAAGCGCGCGGCGCGAAGATCTATGCGGAACTGGCCGGTATGGGCTTCACCGGCGATGCGCATCATATCACCGAGCCGGCTCCGGGCGGCGAAGGCGCGCAGCGTTCCATGAAGATGGCGCTCGCTGATGCCGGTCTGTCGCCGTCGGACATCGATTATGTGAACGCGCACGGGACGTCGACCTATTACAACGACAAGTACGAGACCAATGCCATCAAGACCGTCTTCGGCGACCATGCATCGAAACTGGCGGTCAACTCCACCAAGTCGATGATCGGTCATCTGCTCGGAGCGGCCGGTGTGGTCGGCGCCATCGCCACCATCATGAGCGTGGTGACGGACGAGATCCATCCGACCATCAACTATGAAACCCCGGACCCGGAATGCGATCTGAACTACGTGCCGAACACCTCCGTCAAAAAGACCGTCAATGCCGCAGTCTGCAATGCGTTCGGATTCGGCGGACACAACGCCACTCTCGCATTTAAGAAATTCTCGGCGTAAAGAGGTCTATGGGTTGTCCCGTTGCTGTTTATCGGGGCGATTCCGGTATACGAGCAATACGGTATTACCATGAAAAGGGCGGATATTCTCCGCCTTTTTCTTTTTCACACGGTACCGGCCGGACATTCTGCACAGTCCGGGCAGAGGCAATTCTCGGCAAAAAGCCGTATATTCATACAATTCAATGACTCTCCATCAATAAGCATCATTCGTGGTCCTTTCGCGCGTTCGTCATTTCATCTCCTCCCTCTTCGGAAGACAGGACCGGAAGCTCCGCTCTCTCTACTCCCGCATCGACTGGAACCAACTGGAAGCAGCGCTGCGTTATCCGATACACAATAAGGACTTCTTCGTCCGGGCGCTGGTGCACCGTTCCTTCATCCCTGTCTCCCAGATCGAAGAGCTGGAGTCGAACGAACGGCTGGAGTTCCTCGGCGATTCGATCCTGAACTTCGTCATCGCAGAATACCTGTACGCGCAGTATCCGGACAAGGAGGAAGGGGAACTGACCATCCTCCGTGCGCGGCTCGTGAACCGGAAAGCGCTTGCGTTCTGTGCGAAAGAGATCGATCTGCGGAAGTTCATGCTCACCCACACCAACTCCGCCGGCGTGCAGGAGAAGGGATTCGACACCATCCTCTCCGATGCGTACGAAGCGGTGATCGCCGCGCTCTATCTGGACGGCGGCATGGACCAGGCAAAAGGATTCATCCTGACGCGCCTTGCCTCCGCTCTGCAGAACGGATTCCTGAAAGCAGCGGACCAGAACTTCAAAAGCGAACTGCTGGAGCTCTCCCAGGCACTGGGGAAAGGGATCCCGCGGTATCAGACAGTGAAAGAGGAAGGCCCGGACCATGACCGCACCTTCACCATCCAGGTGATGGTCGGTGCCGAAGCGATGGGGACCGGCATAGGAAAGAACAAGAAGGAAGCGGAACAGGCAGCGGCGGAAGAAGCCGTGGGGAAACTACACATACAAGAAAGTCAAAAGTAAAAAGTTAAAAGTGAACGGAGCAGTTGGTAAAGCAACAACGATAGAAAAGTTAAAAGTAAAAAGTAGAAAGACAACAGAGCAGAGTTTCTTAATAATTGTTGGTCCCGGGTTTTCTGGATTTAGCACAAAATATATATTTGTCCCAGAGCCTAGTACCTAATACCTAGTACCTAACACCTATACTACTCTTACACTACCATGGCCCTCAATCTCAATCCCTCCGACATCTTTGAACCCCGCCATATCGCACCAAACGAAGCGGATACAGCAGAAATGCTGAAGGTGATCGGCGCAGCATCGCTGGACGAACTGATCGATCAGACCGTTCCGCCCTCCATCCGGCTGGAAGCACCGATGAAGATCGGCAAGGCGATGACCGAACAGGAGACGCTCAACCACGTCCGCACTATCGCGGCGCGGAACAAGGTCTACCGTTCCTACATCGGGATGGGTTATTACGGGACGATCGTTCCGCAGGTCATCCAGCGCAACATCCTGGAGAATCCGGGCTGGTACACGCAGTACACGCCGTACCAGGCAGAGATCGCGCAGGGACGCCTGGAAGCGCTGCTGAACTATCAGACGATGGTGATCGACCTGACCGGCATGCAGATCGCGAACGCGTCGCTGCTGGATGAAGGGACCGCGGCGGCGGAAGCGATGTTCATGATGTACTCCGCCAATCACGAGAAGAAGGGGAACCAGTTCTTCGTCTCCGACGAATGCTTCCCCCAGACGATCGATGTGCTGAAGAC
>JABWAK010000256.1 GCA_013361065.1 Bacteroidota bacterium | reverse complement strand
CGGCCCTGCGGCCACGCCGTTCACGAACGTACCGGCTGTATCCAGCCACACCTTCGGTAATGTGCTCTGCGCCTGGACGACCGAACTTCCGGTCACCAGCAGGCAAAGCAGCATCATGAAGGAAAACTGAAGAAATGTTTTCATACGGATTCCTTTAGATTGGATTATTATAGATGGGTATATGAAGTCCTGTCGGTATTGCCAAGTGCATCAATATTCGATTGTATCGCCCGAAATTCAACTACATCATTGTGTAGGGTGTCTCCGGGATCCGTTCGTTATGTCCGCCAAAACAGTCCTTTTTTAGTGAAGAATTGCGTGGCTGCCGCCACGAGCAGCGTGAAGATCACCCCTTTGACGAATCCGAGCCACGGCGTAACGGTGAGCATGTTCAGCACCGGCATGAGTGCCGTGAGGGAAAGGATCGGCAGGATCAGCACATTTCCCGCCACGTATGCGATCATCGGATTCTTCCCGTTGTCGATGATGAGCGAGAACGGCCACCGGCGCCGGGCATGCTCGGCGATCACGGAGAACACGATGTATGTATAGACCGCCAATCCGGATGTGACGAAATAGTAACTGACCGTCGCACGGTCCTTTTTGATCCCTCCTTCGTACGCTTCAAAAAAGAATCCGAGCAGAAGCCAGAAGGTCCCCCAGGACATCAGTCCGCGGTAGAGTTCCGCTTCGCGCGAGACGGCGGAGCGCAGCAGGAGTATGACGGCCGTGATGAGTCCGGCATCGAGCGCCATGGTGAGCAGAATGTCGCGGGAGTAGAGTCCTGCCACGGTGATGATGACGGTACCGGTCAGCAGCAGTGCAACAGTATTCCAGCGCACCGGTCCCCACCCGCCGGAGGGACGCCCCTCCTCTGCCGGTTCCTGCAGGTGCCGGTAGATCAGGTCACCGGCGATCGTTCCGGGGATGATGATGAAGAGGTACTGCAGATAATAGAGTTTGTACATCCACGGGAACGGCGATGCATTCCAGAGCCAGTGGTTCCAGCTGCCGTCGATCCCCTGTGTCAGACGCAGCGCCATCAGAACGCCGAGGATGCCGAGCCGGAGCAGGATGTTCGTCCGCGTGAGCATCCAGAGCACGGAGCCGAAGAAGGCGGTGTTCGCCAGAACGATGATGATGATATCGCTGCGGGTGAGCAGGAAACCGGAACCGTCCGAATAGGTCCTGGTCGCAAGGATCACTGCGCCGGCGAGCAGTCCGGCGGACCGGAGTGCGATCCGTGCGGTGCGCGGAATGGAATCAGGATAGCGGACGAGCAGTGCGAACATCACGCCGAACGATGCGAGACCGATGAGCCAGTCGAGCGGACCGGGATCGGCGCTGAAGAGGAACGGCTTGGTATGCTGCAGGAAGATGGCGAACGCCACGAGCATCAGTCCCCGCTGCAACGCCTGCAGTGCGACCTTCCACTGCGGCACGCCGGAGAGGAGCCGTTTGGTCAGTCCGAACGGGAACGCAGCCCCCATGGCGAAGAGGAAGAATGGAAAGACGAGATCGACCCAGGTGATGCCGGGAAGGTCCGGATTGAATTTGAAATCGGGCGGGGGCACCTGCGCATGATACATCCATGCCGGCAGCGGATCGGGGAAATGGATGCTCCCGGAGAGGACCATGAACAGGATCGCCAGACCCCGGAGTGCATCCAGGGCATCGGCGCGGCGCAGGGGAACGGACATCGGTTTCTCCTTCGGTTCAGGAACGATTGGATTATTTCACGAGCATCATCTTCCGCGCGGTGTGGTACGGACCGACGGTGATGCGGGCATAGTAGACACCGGCTGCAAGTCCGGACGCATCGAATGTGACGGAATGCGCACCGGCATCCTGCCATCCATCGGTCAACCGGCGCACTTCCCTGCCAAGCTGATCATAGACAGTCAGCAGGACATGACCGGCGGACGGGACGGAATACCGCAGCACTGTTGCGGGATTGAACGGATTCGGGAAATTCTCCAGAACAATGTACCGGTCCGGGACAGCAGCATCCGGTGCAGTCGCCTCGTCCGCCGCAAGCACAGCATCGGGAGACAACGTACGATTGATGGTGATCATCACCGCATCGGCGACAGTGTACTTTCCCGGAACACCGAGCGCATTATCAACGGTGGCGATCTGCCGCGTGCCGGCAGCGAGATGGAGCGTCCGGAGCAGCTGCCATCCTTTCCGGGAGAGATCGCTTTGGTCGACCACGATAACAGCGGTATCGGAGGAGGAGCGGACGGTATATCGGGCCTGTGTGTTCCAGGGAGTGTTCGGAATGCGGAATGTGAACAGGTCATAATAGCCGGAGACAGGCACCGTGACCGAGTATGTCAGCGCGGCACCCGGAACAGAATCATTGGACCGGAGCACCGCCCCTTCGAATCCTTTCATCAGGTATGTTGACCAGGCACCGGTACGCGTCACCGCACTGTCGGTCTCCTGCACGATCGTTCCCGGGAAACGCCATTCACTCTCCCCTCGTCCCGGCACCAGCGCCTTCTCTTTATAGAAGGTCGCTTTGAGCGTGTCACCGAGCTTCCCGTTATTCTTCCGCAATCCCTCATAATAGAAGAATGCTTCGCCGTTGACGCCGTACTTCCTGTTCTCTGCCATCGCTTTCAGCAGGTAGTCGGCCGGGATGACATACTCACTCGCACCGGTGCCGATATTCATCAGGATGCCCGGAAAGAGGATATGTTTCTTCGTCCCCGCCTGCGCAATGGCATTCTGAAGTTCGAACGCATACTCCGAGAAGGTGTACCGGTACAGCTGCGGGATGAAATGATCGGCGATGCCGGAATCGATCCATCCCTGCACATCCTGCAGATATTCCTGGTACGACCAGGGATAGATGCTGGGACTGGAGGAGACGAAGAGATGCGGACTGCGCGCCTTCACCACGGTGCGGACATCGGCGTACCATTGATTCATCCGGTCCGCACGCCACCGCATCCATGCGGCATTGCGGGGATCGGCCGGCGGATTGTTCCCTGCATGGTCCTGCCGGTACAATGCGACGGTGACGGAGTCGTAGCCTCCTTCCACCGGCATGGCCGGGATGCGGTCGGAGAATTCGACACCGTCCACATCGTATTTCATGATCACTTCCTTCACCATCGCGGTGATGAACTTCTGCACCTCCGGATTGACCGGCGAGAGCCAGTCGAATCCATTCTTCTTGCTGATGCTGCCGT
>JABWAK010000072.1 GCA_013361065.1 Bacteroidota bacterium | reverse complement strand
CGTTGAAGGAGTGCTTTCCCGATCTGTACTGTGTGACCGTCCGTGACGCGGAGGATATACATGCCGCTCGGTGATCCATCTGACTCCCATCGCACCGAATGTTCACCGGATGATTGCATTCCGTCGTGAAGCACGGCCACTCTTCTTCCAACAGCATCATAGAGTTCAGCGCGGACCAGAGCAGATCTGTCGAGTTTGTATGTGAATGTTGTCGATCCGTTGAACGGATTCGGGAAGGAGCGGATGGACCGGCTCGGGACCAACGCTTCGGAGTTCCGGTCGACCGAAAGGAGAGAGGAATTGAATTTGAACAGAGCTCCGCGGTGCCCGATCATGAATCCGGTTCGCTCGGAGGGAAAGGAAATGTCATAGACCGGAACCTGACGCGGCAATGTGATGGTCTGCCAATTCAATCCGTTATTCGAACTCCGCAGGCAGATCCCTGCCGTTCCCATCGGCACCCAGCAATCCGACGGCGTGCGATAGGCGAAGGTATTCGGTTCGCCCCAGATCGTCGTGTTCTCGAACTTCCATGTCTCGCCGCCGTCAAGTGACCGCAGGAAACCGGCGCCGGTCGATTCCAGATCACCCATCGCCGTCAGGATGTGGAGCGAATCGATGAAGATCACATCGAAGAGCGGATCGGCACTGATCTTTGATGCGCTCCAATGCTCACCGCCGTCCGTTGTCCTCCAGACGATGCCGAACACATCCAGCTGTCCTGCCACCGCCATACCGAACTGCGGAGAGTGGAACCGCACCTTGTAGATCGGCCATCGTTCCATGTTCGCGAAGGAACCGATGTTCACTTCCCGCCAGGTGAGTCCGCCGTCGGTCGTTTTCGCGATCGATCCGTACGAGCCTCCCAAATAGCCGGTCAGCGAATCAACGAAGGTGATGCAGCGGAAGAGTGATGAATCGTATTTGATTGTCATCCAGGTGGTTCCGCCGTTCGTTGTGTGGTGGATCAACGTTCCGAACCACGATGTGTCGGTGATTGGATAACGGAATTCGATCGCCCGGATGTTCGTCGGGGACAGGATGGCGAAATCGGGCACTTCACCCGTCGAACCGGGGAGGATCTGAGACCAGCTGGTCCCGCCGTTGGTCGTCCGCATGAACACGCCGTTCTGTCCGCTGATCCAGCCGTTCACTGAATCGGTGAAATGGACCGTGCTGAGGGTGTGCTGCGTAGGTGAGGGCAGTTCATTCCAATAATTCAGGTGCTGGGCTGGAAGGAATTGCACCATCAGGACTAAAAGAGCAAGATGGAAAAATGGGATGATTCGGTCGATATGTGCCGTGCGGATGACCATAGTGCATTGTTTGAATATAGTAAAAATACCCCCGTTTCGCTCACCTTCCGGTGACGTGTTCCTCTTTACTTTCATACCTACTAATCCTATATTCTTTCATTGATACGGTCCAAACACAAATCCATCCACACAAGGAGGTTCAATGAGGCGTTCCATCGTTACTCTCTTCAGTTTCGTCCTGCTGTTGACATCGGTCGTGCGTGCCCAGGCACCGAACGATGAATGTTCAACGGCAACAGTCGTATCGGCACTGCCGTTCAACATTTCGCAGAACACACGTATCGCCACCGTCAATGTGAGCGATCCGGTCATCTCCTGCAACGATACGGCAGCCAACGGCAAGACCGTGTGGTTCAAGTACACTCCCGATGCCGACCGGTTCGTGTACTTCAGCACACTGGGCAGCACGCCGACTGCGGATTTCGATATCATGATGGGCGTCTACACCGGAACGTGCGGTGCCCTGGTCGAAGAGCGCTGCAGTGATGATGCGTCCGGTACCCGCCAGTCCGAGATCTTCATGAAGGTCACGGCAGGGAAGACCTACTATATCCAGGTCGGTGAATGGCACGGCGGCGGAACGAACGGCGGCGTACCGACCGGCGGTGATCTGGTGTTCAAAGTGACCGAAGGTTCGGCACCGGTCTATGTGAAAGGTCCCAAAGCGGGAACGTCCATGGCGACCAACACCGTCAGCACGAACAATTTCGATAACGTTCCGGACGGTGCATCCGTTCCGTCCAATGATGAACAGCGCGTGACGCCGTACTTCCCGCACTATGAGATCCCGGCGCTCTCTGAGATCGCGCCGAAGAAGTATCCCAATGCTGTCGCCGATGTGAAGCCGATGAAGATGATCTATGATGTCAACGTCAACACTCCGGCGGCGACGATCGGCCGTCCGGTGGTCGACAAGAGCTTCCTGGCATTCCCGATGGGGAATTCGATCCCGCCCGATCCGATCATGGCGGTCGGTCCGAACCATGTGGTGGCGATGATCAACGTCTCGTTCCGTATCTTCGACAAGAACGGTACATTGATCAAGAACATCGCGGCCTCGAACTTCTTCAATGCGCTGCCGGGTTCGCTCTCCCCGAACGATCCGCAGATCATCTACGACCATTACGCCAACCGTTGGGTGATGATGTGGATGACCAGTGCTACCGCGACCGATCACCGGCATCTGTTCGCAGTGTCGGATGATGATAATCCCCTCGGCACATGGTATCAGTGGAGCACCTCCGGTATCTCCGTCGGTGATTCACTCACCCCGAACTGGGGCGATTACCCGGCGCTCGGCTATGACAGTCTTGCGATCTATGTCTCCTCCCGTCAGTTCTCCCTCTCCGGCGGCAGCTTCGCGTATAACAGACTGCGTGTGATCCCGAAGGCACAGATGTACACGAACAATGCTGCACCGATCACATTCAATGATTTCTGGGATTTCAAGGATCCGGAACAGAACTCAGTATTCGACGGCATCCGTCCGATGAACGGATACTCCCGCAGCACCAAATCGTTCTTCGTGAACATCCCGCCGACCAATCCGGTGAATTATGTCACGCTCTGGACGATGTCAGATCCTGCCGGTTCACCGTCCATGATCGGTGAGAATATCACGGTCGGACAGTACCGCACACCGACCCAGCCGGCACAGTTGGGCGGCGGTACACCGCTGCTCGAGAGCGGCGGACGCCAGATCCGTGCGAATGTCATCTATCGTGACAGTCTGCTCTGGTTCGTCCACTCCGTGGCGGCCGGTGCGAGTTTCCAGAATTCCGCGGTCCGCTATGTCAAATTGAACCCATACACCAAAGCGGTGCTGGAGGATGTCGCATACGGTGCTCCGGGATATTGGTACATCTTCCCGTCCATCGTGGTCAACAAGGACCAGGATGTGATGGTCACCTATTCCCGCAGTTCCGCCAATGAGTATCCCGGCGCATTCCTCTCCGGGCGCAAGAAGAACGACCCGGCAGGACTGTCCGGCAGTGTTCCGATGAAGACCGGCGTCGATAACTACGTGGTGACCTTCGGCGGGACCCGGAACCGTTGGGGTGATTACAGCGGTGCGGCCGTCGATCCGACGGACCAGACCACGATGTGGGCTCACACGGAATATGCCGCCGCTCGCAATGCTTGGGGCACCTGGATCACGTCATCCAAGATCGGACCGCTGCCCGGTGCGATCGCCACGCTGAGCAAGGATGCGATCACGTTCCCGACGAAAAAGGTCGGCGAGACCAGTGATACACTCTCCTTTGACATCGTGAACGATGGTCTCGATACCTTGACGATCAGTGCGATCGGCAGTTCCCTCGGCAAACCGGATTTCATCGTCACCAATAAACCGGCCTTGCCGTTCAAGATCGCCAGCCAGGGTTCCTATACGTTCAAGGTCGTCTTCAAGCCGACCACCGGCGGTGGTCTGGTCGATTTCATCACCATCACGTCGAATTCGACCGGTGCCAATCCGAAGGCGGTCCAGGTGGCAGGTCTCGGATTCCAGATCGTGAAACCGGTCGCCGGTACGATGTATCTGGCCTCCGGCAGTTCGGACGGCGGATATCTCTATACACTGAACACCAGCACTGCTACGCCGACCGTCATTAACAAGACGGAACTGCCGCAGATCAGTTCGCTGCGGGTCCATCCGAAGACGAAGGAATTGATCGCGTTCAATAACACCGGTTCCGCAACCGGCGGTGCATTCTACCGTCTCAGCGCGAACGGACTGAACTCCGAGCTGATCTCGGAAGTGCCGGTCACCTTCCTGAAGGGTCTTGCCATCTATAACGATTCGATGGCGTATATGGGCACCTTCAGCGGCGGCATCTACTCTGTGAACATGAATACCGGTGCAGCCGTACAGCTCGGTACGAACGGCATCACCCAGCCCGTGGGCGGTCTCGCCTTGAGCCCCGTCAACGGCAATCTGTACATGTCGCTGCGCAGGACCGGCACCGGCGGTACGCAGGACAATATCTTCCGCGTGGACCGTGTCACCGGTAAGTCGACCCTCGTCGGTAAATCCAACGTCGGTATCGGTATCATGGACCTGCTGTTCGACAAGAACGGGAAACTGTACGGCATCAGCGGTACAGGTTCAGCGGTGAACAAACTGCTGGTGATCGATACGGCCTCCGGTGCCGCTTCGGTGATCGGCGACATCGGCAAATCGGATATGCAGGCCATCGCCCTCGATCCGGATGCGGTCGCCGGCATCGCACAGCAGATCGCCGGTATGGTCCCGACCGAATACCTGCTCGAGCAGAACTATCCGAACCCGTTCAACCCGACCACGACCATCCGGTTCAACGTGCCGAATGTCTCCACGGTGATGCTCACCGTGTATGATGTGGTCGGCCGTGAAGTGGCCCGTCTTGCGGAAGGGGTGCATGAGGCCGGTATCTATGCCGTGCAGTTCGATGCGTCGCGGCTCTCCAGCGGTGTCTATTATTACAAGATGACCGCCGGGAATTATACCAGCATCAAGAAGATGATGATCCTGAAATGATCATGGTCCGTTGCTGAACGATAAAGGGGTGCACAGGCACCCCTTTGTCTTTTCAGCGATGACGACAGCATTCCGGAGGATCCCTCACTGTTCCATTCACGTTCCAATTAACGCAAAGGATTCCATGAGCAGAGTTACGCGAAGGATGTTCCTCTCTACGACGGTCGCCGGCGGTATCGCCGCTGCGGCAACGCCGCTCTCTTCGGCGGTCCAGAAGAAAGGGATCGCCGCCCGGGATGCGGTGGTCATCAGCAGCGGCAACGGTATCGCTGCCACCGAACGTGCCATGGCGATGATCCGCCAGGGGAGTGATGCGCTCGATGCCGTCATCGCCGGTGTGAACATCGTGGAGGACGATCCGAATGACATGACCGTCGGTCTGGGAGGCCTGCCGAACGAACTGGGTATCGTGGAACTCGATGCGTCGGTCATGCACGGACCGACCCACCGCGCCGGTTCCGTTGCATCGCTGCGGAACATCAAGAATCCATCCTCGGTCGCGAAGGTGGTGATGGAGCGGACCGATCACGTGCTGCTGGTCGGGGAGGGAGCGCTCAATTTCGCCCGGATGCACGGCTTCAAAGAGGAGAATCTGCTGACAGAGGAATCCCGGAAGATGTGGCTGAAATGGAAGGAGAATCTCTCCACGGAGGATGATTATCTGCCGCCGCACGGTATTGATGACCGCGATATCGGGTCACGCCTGCATGAGGTGATGCAGACGTATGGGACGATCAACTGTCTCGGCAAGGACCTGAACGGCAACATCTCCGGTGTTACCACGACAAGCGGTCTCTCGTACAAGATCCCGGGCCGTGTCGGTGATTCACCGATCATCGGTGCAGGATTGTATGTGGACAATGAGGTCGGCGCTGCCGGTTCCACCGGCCGCGGTGAGGCGAATCTGACCAACTGCAGTTCGGTGATGATCGTGGAGTTCATGCGGCAAGGGAAATCACCGGAAGAAGCCTGCCTGATGGCATGCCAGCGGATCATCGACCACACCAGGATGAAACGGTTATTGAACAAGGACGGCAAGCCGGACTTCAATGTCTCGTTCTATGCGATCAATAAGAAAGGCGAGCACGGCAGCGCATCTCTCTGGCAGGGTGGCAGTTATTGTCTGCATGACGGGGTTACCAACAAGAAGTATGAGACGGCGTATCTATTGAAGGGACCGCGATGACGACAGAGACGCAGGACGGTGCACCGGAACCGGCAGGACCGGTCATCAGCGAATTCAAGGGGAAACCGGTGATCAGGATCCCGCTCGTGGAGAATCCTGAACCGGATACATCCTGGCACTGGCTCTCCTTCGGAAAGAGTAAGGCGAAAGCGATCGTCCGGTTCTATGATGCTATCCGGAAGTTCGCCGGGGAGTGAACCTCCCGACGCGATACTTGCCCGCATTTCAAATAATCCGTATATTCATCTATGTAGCTGCCGGGATGGCGGAATTGGTAGACGCGCTGGACTCAAAATCCAGTTCCCCTTAAAGGAGTGTCGGTTCGAGTCCGACTTTCGGCACACACCCTCAACGTCATTCGGTCCCCGGATGACGTTTTTCTTTTCAATTGACGGAGGTTTAGCGTAACTTTTTACTATTGGTCAGGGACCGCATGCGGATCACGATAGTATTATGGTTATGCATCCTTCCGTTCCACTCACTGCTGGCGCAGAACACCACGGCAGAATTCCAGGAACGGTTCGCGTTATCGCCGCATGGTGATACGGTCTCCGTGCGTCTTTCCCGGCCGTTCGTCATCCCTTCCTCCGTTCATGTCGCCGATGATTCCGGCCGTACACTTCCGTTCACCTTCCACAGCAGGACCAACCGCGTCGTGCTGTTCCGTCGCGATCTTTCGGATCCTGTTTCCGCTCTTTCCATCCGGTACTCCGCCGTTGTATTTTCCGTACGTCCGCTCTATGCATTGCGGAGTTTGGAATACGGCAAACCGCAGCGGGGAGGTCGGGCTGATAGTACGATCGTGACGAGACCAGGCGGGATGTTCAGCGATATGTTCGGTCCGGAACTCTCCAAGAGCGGTTCCATCAGCCGCGGTTTCCTTGTCGGCTCCACGCGTGATCTCACGCTCAGTTCCGGGTTCCGGCTTCAGATGGCCGGCAAACTCTCCGATGATATCGACATCCTCGCCGCACTGACCGATGAGAACACACCCATCCAGCCGCAGGGGAACACGCAGACGCTGCAGGAGATCGACAATGTGTTCGTGGAGATCAAACATCCCACCTATATGGCGACCCTGGGTGATTTTCCCTACGCGGTCCAGTCAGGCGAGTTCGTCCGGGTGAACAGGAAGCTGCAGGGAGCGAAACTGAGTGCGGAATATTCGTCATCCACTCCATCGGCGACCGTTCAGGTGACCGGTGCCGCCAGCAGGGGGAAGTTCTACTCCAAAGCGTTCAACGGTCTTGAAGGTGTGCAGGGACCCTACCGGCTGACCGGCCGGAACAATGAGCGTTCGATCATCGTCATCGCCGGGAGCGAGCGCGTATATGTAGACGGTGATCTGATGAAACGCGGCGAACAACTTGATTACATCATCGACTACGCATCGTCCGAAGTGACCTTCACCGTGCACCGGCTCATCACCGGAGCATCCCGTATCGTGGTGGACTATGAGTATGCGGACCGGCAATACACGCGGAACTTCGCCGGCGTCGATGCATCGGCGGCATTGACCAACGACATCCAGGTGCGTGCGAACTACTTCCGTGAAGGTGATGATCCCGATGCTCCGATCGATCTGGTGCTCAATGAACAGGAGAAGACCATCCTCCGGAATGCCGGGAATGCACCGGCAACGGCTCCGGGGATCGTGATGGTCGGTCGCGATTCACTCGGGATCGCCCTCGGAAACTACGCTGCGGTGGATACGGTCATCAATGCAGCATCCTTCCGGTTCTTCCGATGGGATCAGGGAGGTGCCGATGCTGTCTATCGTATCACCTTCTCACCGGTCGGTCAGGGGAATGGGGATTACCGCCGGGAAGGGATCGGCCGGTACACATTCGTCGGTATCGGTTCCGGTGATCATGCACCGGTCGTGCTCCTGCCGTCGCCGGAACTGCACGAGGTCTTCGCCGTGCAGTCGACCGTCCGTCCGTTCCGTTCCGTCGAACTGGAAGGGGAATATGCTGCGAGCAGCATGGACAGGAACCGGTTCTCATCGATCGGCGACGGAACCAATGCCGGCAATGCATATCATCTGAAACTACGCTACCATCCGGAAGCGATCTCCGTTGCGGGGATGGACCTCGGAAGCCTCGATCTCTCGTTCTCACAGCGAATGAAGCAGCAGCGCTTCACGGCAATGGACAGGATGGACGATGTCGAATTCGGACGGAAGTGGAGCACGGATAGTCTCTCCGTCGGCGGTGCATCGGACGAACTGCTGCGGGAAGCACGATTGCTGTACGATCCTGCGGAAGGTGTCACAGTCTCCGCCGGCTATGGTTCATTGGACAGGACCGGTGATTTCGGTTCGACCCGATGGGACGGCGGTCTCGATATCCGCAAGAAGGAAGGACTTACTCTGCAGTATCGTGCGGAACAGATCGAGGGAGAGGAACGGACCCGCGGACTGCATAGCCAGTGGTTCCGTCAGCAGGCGGCGGCGGAACATCCGGTCGACATCGTCGTTCCGTCGCTCCGGTTCGAGCAGGAACGCCGTGAGGTCCGGCAGCGTGCTACCGATTCCATCCTCAGTGCAAGTTTCGGGTTCCGTTCCCTGGCACCCAAGGTTACGGTGAAGGAGTGGAATGGACTCGACCTTGCCTCGGAAGTGGAATGGAGGGAGGATGACGGGGCGTATCGTGGATCGGTCATCCCGTTCTCGCGCTCACTGACACAGATCTACTCCGTATCATTGCGCGAAGTACGTGATTTCACGGCGTCGTCCGCCGTTACGTTCCGCGACCGGTCATATGCAGCTGAATTCCAGGCGCAGAATCAGGCACAGCAGACGACATTGATCAATCTGCAGTCGCGCTACCGGCCGTTCTCCCAGGGGGTGGATATCGATCTGTTGTACGATGCCGCCACACAGCGGACGGCAACGCTGGAACGGTACTTCTACAAGGTCCGCCGCGGGGAGGGGCAGTATTCCTGGACCGATGCGAACGGGAACGGAACGGTCGACCTGAATGATGAACGGGAGTTCGTGGCGGACCGGTATGACGGGGAGTATGTCGCATTGACGCTGAACAGCGAGGAACTGCGTCCCATTGTCAACCTGAAGAGTTCCGCGCGGATCCGGTTCACGCCGCATCGGTTCCTCCGCTCTCCGACCGGAATCGCGGAACGGATGCTCGCCTCGGTCTCATCCGAGACCTTCGTCCGTCTGGAGGAGCGGAGCTCGACGACCGAAGTCAACAGGATCTATCTGCTCGACCGTTCGGTCTTCCTGCATCCGCTCACCACTTTGATGGGGTATCAGTTCTTCCAGCAGGATATCCATCTGTTCGAGTTCGAGCCGGAGTATTCCTTCCGGTTCCGGTATAATCAGCGGAACGGACTCAGCCGCTTTGCTTCCGGTCTGGAAGAGAACTACAGCCGCGAGCGTTCGCTGCGGGTCCGTCTGCTGCTGACCGGCGATATCACCAATCAGACCGATCTGGTGTTCCGGGATGATGACGCTGCGACGGCGTCACAGATCAACCGGACCAGAAGTATCAATGCGTCCGTGCTGACCTCCGACCTTTCCTATCGGCCGGAACGGAACATCGAACTGGGACTCAAGATCGAGACAGGCGAAGCGGAGGATGCTTCGGCTGTCCGTCCGGTAACGGCACGGACGAACGGACAGACGCTCCGCATCGTGTATGGATTCCAGGGGAACGGACAAGTGCGGGCGGAGTGTATCAGGGAAGAGATCCTTCTTGGACCTGCACCGGTAGGATATAGCGCACCTTACGAATTGACTTCCGGTCGGGATCTTGGGAAGAACTATTTGTGGAGTCTTTCCTCCGAATATCGGATGGCCGGGAATGTGCAGTTTTCTCTGTATTATTCGGGCCGGACCACACCGCGGGATATCGTTGTCCATACCGGCAGGATGGAGGTACGGGCGTTTTTCTAATGATAATTCATTTGCGAATGGTTGCAATAATGGGTATATTTGTGTGTTGAAAGTCCCGCCAGAATTGCGGGACTTTTTTTTGATACGCACTCTGTATGCCCTCAGTCACCGACAAAATTCACGACATCCTGCTTCCGATCGCGGAATCCTCCCAAGCGTTCATCGTCGATATCATCGTTCGCGGGGAGCGTACGAGCAAGGTGATCGAAGTGTATGTCGATTCGGATACGGGCATCACACTCGATGCCTGCACGGAGATCAGCCGTCAGCTGTCCGAGCGCATGGATGAAGCCGACCTCTTTCCCGGCCGATACCGCATGGATGTCTCCTCGCCCGGCCTCGACCGTCCGTTGAAACTGCTGCGGCAATATCCCCGCAACATCGGCCGCCGGTGCAAGGTGCGGTACATGGACGGAGGAACGAAAGCGGTCATCGAAGGAACGCTGGAGCAGGTGACCGACACGGTGGTCACGGTCTCCAAGGGGAACAAGAGCATCCCGATCCCGTTCCCGGACATCCTGGAAACGTACATCATACCATTTATAAAGTAAGTCAGCACAATCTTTGGGAGAAACACAATGAATCATGAGATCGTCGAATCGTTTTCCGGCTTAGTGCGGGATAAAAGCATCGACAAGGACATCCTCGCCGGGATCGTCGAGGATATCTTTGGCATGATGGTGCGGAAGAAATACGGCCTGGATGCGAAGTTCGATGTCGTTGTCAACATGGACAAAGGGGATATCGAGATCTATCTGGAGCGTCAGATCGTGGAGGTCGTGGAGAACCCGGCAACGCAGATCGATGTCGAATCCGCGCGGAAACTCTCCGGTGAGGAGCTGGAGGTGGGTGAGGAGTATGTCGAGATCATCCCGCTCGCACAGTTCGGCCGCCGTCTGGTGACCACCGCGAAGCAGAACTTCACGCAGCGCATCAAGGAGATCGAGAAGGAGCTCATCTACAGCGAATATTCCAATTCGCTGGGCGAGATCGTGGTCGGCGAGGTCTATCAGATCCGCAACAACGACCTGCTCATCATGCACAATAAGAACGAACTGCTCCTGCCCCGCAGCGAGCAGATCCCCAAGGAGCGGTTCAAGAAGGGTGATACCGTGCGCGGCGTGGTGAAGGAAGTGCGGAAGAACGCCAGCAATCCGGTCGTGGTCGTGTCCCGTACCGATACGCGGTTCCTTGAGCGTCTGTTCGAACTGGAGATCCCGGAGGTGTACGACGGGATCATCGAGATCAAGAGCATCGCCCGCGAACCGGGTGAGCGTGCCAAGGTCGCTGTAGAGTCATCCGATGACCGCATCGATGCGGTCGGCGCATGCGTCGGTATGAAGGGCGTCCGCATCCACGCCATCGTGCGCGAACTGAACAATGAGAACATCGACGTCATCAATTACAGCGATGATAAGGCGACGTTCATCACACGGTCCCTGGCACCGGCCAAACTGAAGAACATCGAACTGGACCGCGAGAACGGCAAAGCGACCGTCACCGTCGAGGAATCACAGGTCTCGATGGCCATCGGTAAAGGGGGACAGAACATCCGTCTGGCGAGCAAGCTCACCGGATTCGATATCCAGCTGGTGAAGGAAGGAAGCGAGTACGACATCGATCTCGAAGAGTTCAAGGAAGAACTCGGCGAGGAACTCTATGCGAAATTCACGGCGGCCGGATACAGCACCGCGAAAGAGGTCATCGATGCGGATCTGGAGGATCTCGTGCAGGAGATCGGTGCGGAAGAGGAGAAACTGAAGGAGATCGTCGCCCTGATCAAGAAGGAATACGAGGAGGCGGAGGTCGATGAGGAAGAGGATGAGGATGATGATGAACAGGAGTCCGAAGGTACGGAAACCGAGAAAACAGCATCATAACGTTGCGTTAGCATAGAAGGATACGAATGTCCGAAGCAGTAAAAAAAGTCAAGGTCAAAGACGTCGCGAAGGACCTCAACATCAGCTTCAACGATGTGGTCGCCTTTTTGAATAAAAAAGGATACAAGCAGGTGAAAAACCTGATGTCCTCCGTCGATGACGACATGATGCGCGATATCAACTCCCATTTCAAGAAGGAGAAGGACAGCGCGGAGCGTCATCAGCGGAAGATCGCGGAGATGAAAGAGGTCCGCCGCCGTACGACGGAGACCAAGGCAAAGGAGGAAGAGGAAGCAGCGGAGGAGAAGAAACCCGTTGTGACCGAGACTCCGGCACCGGAGGAACCGGCGCAGCCGCAGGAGATGAAACCGCCCGCGGAAGTGGTGGTCATCAAGTCCCTGCAGCAGCAGGCCGAACCGGCGGCACCCAAGACGGAGGAGGAACGCTCCCACTCGCCGCTGGAGACCCTGCGCGCGAACCGCGGCACTCAGATGCGCGGTCTCACCGTGAAGGGGAAGATGGAACTGGCGAAGCCGAAACCGGCCCGTGCGTTGGACAAGAATGGACGTCCTGTGCCGCTGACCGCTGCGGAATCGGAAGAAGCGAAGAAGAAGAAGAAGAAAAAGAAGAAGATCGGCGGCGTGGAGACCAAAGCGCCGGAAACGGAGTCGGAGGAGGCGAAAGGGAAGAAGAAAAAGAAGAAACTCCGTCCGTACGCCATCGACCAGGCCCAGGTCGATACCGCCATCAAGAAAACCCTCGCGGAACTCGACGATGCGGAGACCGTCATCAGCAGCCGTGCCGCGCACCGCAAGAAACGGAAGAAGGAGCGCGAAGAGGAACAGGCGATGCAGGATGAGGCGAAGGCACTCGAGGCCAACAGGATCCGGGTGACCGAGTTCGTCTCCGTCGGCGAGATGGCGAACCTGATGAAGGTGAGCGCCTCCGATGTGATCGCGAAATGTATCGGGCTCGGGATGATGGTCTCCATCAACCAGCGCCTGGAGAAGGACACCATCGTCCTGCTGGCCGACGAGTACGGCAAGCAGGTGGAGTTCGAATCGGAATTCACCGTCGACGTCCTCGAGGACACGCCGGACGATCCCGAGGATCTCAAACCGCGTGCACCGGTCGTCACCATCATGGGTCACGTCGACCATGGTAAGACCTCGATGCTCGATTACATCCGGAATGCGAACGTGGTCGCCGGCGAATCCGGCGGTATCACGCAGCATATCGGTGCGTACGAAGTGGAACTGCCGAACGGCAAGCACATTGCGTTCCTGGACACCCCTGGTCACGAAGCGTTCACCGCCATGCGTGCGCGCGGTGCCCAGGTGACCGACATCGTCGTGCTGGTCGTGGCGGCGGAGGATAACGTGATGCCGCAGACCATCGAGGCGATCAACCATGCCAAGGCGGCGAACGTTCCGATCATCATCGCGATCAACAAGATCGACAAGCCGGAAGCGAATCCGGACCGGATCCGTCAGCAGCTGTCGGACCGCGGCGTGCTCGTGGAAGAGTGGGGCGGCAAATACCAGTCCGTCGAGGTCTCGGCGAAGTCCGGGAAGAACATGGACCTGCTGCTCGAGAAAGTGCTGCTGGAAGCCGAAGTGCTCGATCTGAAGGCCAACCCGGACCGTATGGCCCGCGGTGCGGTCGTGGAATCGCAGGTGGACAAAGGGAAGGGCACCATCGGTACCGTTCTCGTGCAGAAGGGGACGCTGCGGATCGGTGATCCGTTCATCTGCGGTATCTACAGCGGTAAGGTGAAGGCGATGTTCGATGAGCGCGGGAAGAAAGTGGAATCGGCACCGCCCTCCACTCCCGTACAGATCCTCGGCTTCGATGGTATCCCGGCCGCCGGTGATCAGTTCATCGTCGTCGAATCGGACCGTATCTCCCGCGAGATCAGTCTGAAGCGTCAGCAGCTGAAACGGGAACAGGATTTCCGTCAGGTCCGGATGGTCACGCTGGACGATATCTCCCAGCAGATCCAGGCCGGCCATCAGGTGCGCGAGCTCTCCATCGTCGTGAAGGGCGATGTGGACGGATCGGTGGAAGCACTCGCCGATTCGCTAATGAAACTCTCCACCGAAGAGGTGAAGATCCGTGTCATCCACAAGGGCGTCGGCGCCATCTCCGAATCCGATATCGTGCTTGCCGCGGCATCGCGTGCGGTCATCGTCGGTTTCCATGTCCGTCCGAACCTGAACGCACGGCGTCTGGCGGAGACCGAGAAGGTCGATATCCGTCTCTACAGCATCATCTATGATGCGCTCAATGATATTCGTGCCGCTATGGAGGGGCTCTTGGAGCCCCTGTTGAAAGAGCGAGTCATGGGACGGGCGGAAGTGCGACAGGTGTTCACGATTCCGAAAGCCGGTCTTGTCGCTGGCTGTTATGTTCTCGACGGACTCATTTCCCGTGCCAGTGCCGGTGCGCGTGTGATTCGCGATCACGTGGTTGTCTACGAAGGCAAGCTCGGCTCGCTCCGGCGCTTCAAAGACGATGTGCGCGAAGTGCAGCAGGGATATGAGTGCGGCATCACGATTGAAAATTTCAACGACCTCAAGGCCGGCGATATCATCGAAACTTATGTCGTTGAAAAGGTGGCCGCGAAGCTCGAATCAACGAACCGAGGTGCGTCTCCGCAACAAAGTCAACGAACATGATCGTCGGTGTCTGTACGGTTGAATTGTTCATCCCCGACGGCCATTCACTGAAAGACAAGCGGCAGGTCCTTCAGAGCGTCAAGACCCGGTTGCGGGCGAAGTTCAATATCTCGGTTGCGGAGGTGGGCGACCACGACCTGTGGCAGAAAGCGGTGCTCGGGATGGCCTGTGTGGCCAATGAGTCTGTCCATGTCAATCAGGTGCTGGATCAGGCCATGAACCTGATTTACGGGGTTCCCACTGTTCAGGTGGTGCGTTCGCAAATCGAGTTGCTGTAGTGTCGTCTGTCCTGCGACGTTCGCTCTGCGAACGGACTGGGGCGGCGGATTCTACCACGACAGGGCGGCGACATGGCGAAATCGACATACAGTCGGGCTGAGCGCGTAGCGGATCAGATTCGGATGGAAGTAGCGGATATCCTGATGCGCAAGATCAAGGACCCGCGCGTGCGTTCTGTGACGGTGACCGATGTGGAGTTGACCAAAGATCTGCGCATCGCCAGGGTCTTTGTCACCACTATGGAGCGCGATGAGGCCGAGCGGGAAGTCTTCGACGGATTGGCCAAGGCGAGCGGGTTCGTGCGGGTTGAATTGGGGCGGCGGCTGACGCTCCGGTATTTGCCCGAGCTCATTTTCATGAAGGATATCAGCGGCCCGAGAGGCGATCGAGTGTTGCAGTTGCTTGAAGACCTCCATCGCGACGAGACGCCGGAGCAGGCGGCCGATACGCCGGCTCGCCCCACGGTCTAGCCTATGGCCGCTGCCTCGCTGACAGATGCTTATGTGACCGCCACGTTCCGGGACGGCGTGTTGAATGTCCGCAAAGAAGCGGACTGGACCTCGCATGACGTCGTCGCGCGCCTGCGCGGCAGACTGCGGGGCCTGAAAGTCGGTCATGCCGGTACCTTGGATCCGGCGGCTACCGGGGTGTTGCCCGTGCTGGTGGGGCGTGGAACTCGTATCGCGGAGTATCTGGTCGAGTGGGACAAGACTTATCTGGCCGAACTGCGATTAGGCGAAACGACCGATACGCAGGACGCGACCGGGACCTTGCTGAGCCGGTCGCCTATCGATGGGGTGACGGAAGCGCAGGTTCGTGCGATTGCGTCGGGGTTCATCGGGCGTATTCAGCAGATTCCCCCGATGTACTCGGCAGTCAAGGTTGGCGGGGTGCCCTTGTATAAGGCGGCCAGAGCCGGCCGCGATGTGGCGCGCGAGGCACGCGAAGTCACCGTGTTTCGCCTCGATCTTGTTCGAATCTACCTGCCGGATGTGACGCTGCGGGTCGTCTGTTCAAAGGGGACCTACATTCGGACGCTCTGTGCGGACATCGGGCAGAGGCTAGGGGTCGGGGGGCACATGCGTTCGTTGGTTCGTGAGCGGGTCGGCCCGTTGGCTCTTGAGCAGGCCCTCACAGTAGGGGAGTTGGAATCGCGTCTTGCGCAAGGGGCATTCATTACCGCGATGCTCACGTTAGACGAGGCGCTGGCAGGACTCCCTGTCTGCCGTGTGGGCGAGGTCATGGCCCGGCGCGTGATGCACGGGATGCCTGTGCCTCCCGCCGAAGTGCGTCACTGGGCGGGGCTGCAGGCCATTCGAACTGCATCGGAAAATCAGGCTGTCCGGATTCAGGACGAGGCGGGCCGGTTGCTGGCGATCGGGATCCTTCCACCGGATGTGGAGGCTGCGCGACCGGGGAGCAGTCGTCAACCGATTGCAGTGGCCAAGGTATTGGTCACGGAGGACTCTCACGTATAGAGGATTGTATTCACTGGAGGAGTAGAGACGTATGGCACTCGTGAAAGAAGTCAAAACGGAGTTGGTGAAAGGTTTTCAGCAACATGAGAAAGATACCGGCTCACCGGAGGTGCAAATCGCCATCCTGACGAACCGGATCACCTACCTGACGGAACATTTCAAATTGCACAAGAAGGACCACCATTCCCGCCGCGGCCTGTTGACGTTGGTCGGTCGTCGTCGGCGTTTGCTGGACTATCTGCGCCACATCGACGAGGCGCGGTACCGTGCGATTCTGGAGCGCCTGGGG
>JABWAK010000255.1 GCA_013361065.1 Bacteroidota bacterium | reverse complement strand
AACGGAGAGTTCTCGGTGTACATTAAAAAAAGAGCCGCGGTTTGTTGCCCCGCGGCTCTGGTCTTCGCGATCCGAAGGGATCACTTCACGGCATATTCGAACTTCATATACCCGGAAGCGTTCGCTTCATTGTAATAGGTGAGCATCTTGAATTTCGCAAAGTTGCCGGCCGATGTCTTCACCACGAACGTGCGGTCCGTATACGGGTTCAGCTTATGGGTCGGCGGTCCGGCATATTTCAGGACGAACGAACCGATCGAGTACCGCTCCGGTGCCGCATACTGGAACTTGAAGGAGCCCGAGGCACCTGCTGCATTATAGTAGCTGAGCGTCTGGAACTTCACCCGTGCTCCGTTGATAGTGCGCACCACGAACGTGCGGTTGGCGACCGGATTCAGCTTATGGGTCGGCGGACCGGCATACAGGAAGCACTTATTGCCAATGACGAGTGTGGTGTCGTTCACGTCGGATTCCAGGGTGACCTGAGACGGATTGAACGTGGCGAACGGTGTTGCATCGAGTGTCTTTCCGGTGACCCCTTTGGCCTTGTTCAGCACGACCAGCGGCTCCATAGCAGCATTGACGGTCAGCTTCACATCCCAGTTACCGTCGGCCGTGGTGGTATCGCGTTTGTCGAAGCTGTAATAGACCGGCATGCTCTTCACACTGCGGGTGCTGTCCGTGACGAGAGAATCAACGGCATCCTTTGTGAGACCGGTGACGGCAGCAGGGTCAACGTTCTCGAATTTCACATCCACGTAGGTTCCGGTGACATTCAGTGCGCTGTTGAGCACGATGCCCGGTGAAGGGAACTGCTTCAATGAATCATCCGGTGCGAACACAGTCGTCAGCTTGATGTCCCAATTCGCCGTGGAGGCAACGGAATCCTTGGCAGCAAAGCTGAAATAGACCGGCTTGGTCTTGATGTTGCTGGATGTGAAGATACTGCTGGTCGTCGGCGTGGGGGTGACGGTGGTATCGTCATCCTTATCGCAGCCGGCGAACACCAGGGCGAGGATCGAGAGGGAGAACAGGAGATGTTTCATGGTGATCTTCCTTGATTGTGTATGAGTTATTGGAGTTGGTATCGGATGCCGGCGTAATATTCCCGGCCTTTGACGTTCCCGTACGGGAAGACCGTCTTATCCAGGATGTTGTTGATGCCGGCGGAGAGGGTGAAACGTTCAAAGAATGTCTGCATGGCTTTCAGATCGTACACGGAATACGCGGGTGACGTGACGATCGATTCCGTCACCTGTCCCGTGAGCGTATTGTTGTTCTGACGGCGGTCGTTGACCACCTTCATATCGTACCAGCGGCCGCGGATGGAGATGATCGTCCCATCCTCCTGGTTCTCATATGAGGTCTTGAGAGTGACCGAATGGGGAGTGCGGAAAGGGAGCTCGATGCCGTTCCCGTCCACCGCGGAAGTGTAATTATAACCGATGGAAAGGGCACAGTACGTGAACGGTGCCATGTCGATGTCCACATCGACTCCTTTGGTCACCGCTTCGGCGATGTTCTTGTAGGAGAAGATGGTGATCGGTTCTGCCGTCGTAGCGTTGTGCTTGATGTAATCCTCGATCAGGTTCGTGACGCTGTTATAATAGAAATTCGCACGGAACCAGATCAGATTGTCCCGCGCATAGTCGATGCCGAAGTTATACCCGTGGGAGGTCTCCGGCTGCAGCGTCGGGTCACCGGCCACGATGTAGCTGAGACCGGCATGGTTGAACTCGAAGAACAGTTCGATGAAACTGGGTGCACGGTACCCGCGCCCGTACGAACCGCGGAAGGTCAGCTTCTCGGTCGCTTTGTACCGAAGGCTGACACGCGGTGCGAAGAATCCGCCGAACACGGAGTTGTCCGAATACCGGCCGCCGAAGGAGAGGGTGTAATTCCAGAGACTCCACTCATCCTCCAGGTAGGCAACATCATTGGTGATGGTCCGCGCACCGGCGTTCAGACGGCCGGACTGCGCTCCTTCGATGTTCCGTTCTGCACCCACGGTGATGATGCTGGAGGTATAAGGAGTGAAGGCATACTGTGCACGGTAGGTCTGCAGCTCTTCCACGGCAAGATTGTAGTCGGACTCCACCTTGGTATTGGAGATCTTCACCGACCCGTGGTCGTTCTGGGAGAGATGGGCGGAGACCTTCAGATGGGATCCCTCATCGATCGTATAGTTCACCGAGCCGGAGACGGTCTTCTTTTCGTTCGTGGCTTTGGTCTTCACCTGATAGAAGTCGACCTTACTGGCCTGCCAGATCATGTAATCCTCATAATACCCCAGCTTCAGATCCGCCTGCAGCTTATGGTGGTCCGAAAAAGAGAGCTTCAGATCGGCGTTGCGCCGGTCGTATTCCGGGATACCGTCGAAACTGTTCGAGGAGTCGTAATGACTGATGCCGAAGTATTTGTTGAGTCCTGCGTTGATCAGGAAGGCGACATCGTTCGAATCGCCGAGGATGTCCTCGAATGACTGGGCGGCGGAGACCTCAAAATCCTGTTTGCCGTTCGATCCCCCTTCGGCCGAGATGTGGAACTGGGAGGCGTTCCGGGGATTCTTGGTGATGATGTTCACCACCCCGCCCAGCGCGTCGGAGCCGTAGACAGAGGAGAGGGGACCTTTCACCACCTCGATCTTCTCGATCATGTTCACCGGGATCTGGCCCAGATCGACCGCGTCATCCACTTTCCCGGTAACGCGCTCGCCGTCCACCAGCACCAGCACCTGATTCTTGTTGAGGCCCTGCAGCCGCACATTCTGTGTCTGTCCGATGCTTGTTCCCAATTCCACGCCGGTCTGCGCTTTGATCACTTCAGAGAGGTCAGAACTGCCGGTCTTCTCGATGTCCTTCCGGGAGATGATCTCTGTGACCACCGGAGAATCCTTCAGGAGGTGCTTATTCAGTGACCCTGTCACAACCACTTCGTTCAGCTGGAACGGGGACTCCGCCAGATTGATCTCGACCTCGGTGGTCCCGTCTTCTTCGACGATCACATTGTTCAGGACAGCTTTTTTATACCCTAATTGCATCACTTCCAGGCGATAGATCCCTTTCGTAAGATTGGGAATAATAAACTCGCCATTCGCATCAGTGCCAAAACGGACTTTCTTGTCCAATAATGTGACCGAAATTCCGGAAATCACGGCCTTCTCTGTGCCCAGAGTGACCCTCCCTTTAATCGTTCCTGCGAAAAGAGT
>JABWAK010000254.1 GCA_013361065.1 Bacteroidota bacterium | reverse complement strand
TTGTGAAACTAAGTGTATTTAATACTCTTGGCCAACAAGTTACAGTATTAAAGGAATCGACATTGAACCCAGGGTTCTATCAAGTTGAATTTAATGCTGGTAATATGACTTCTGGCATATATTTTTACAAATTTGAAACAATATCCGTCAGCGATCCAAACAAACGATTTGTTGAAACAAAGAAGATGATTCTGATGAAATAAATAGTGTGCATATTAAAAGCAAAAAAACGGAGACTAATCATCTCCGTTTTTATTTCCACTGATCGATTAGTATTTCCTCTTTTATACTAAAGCCTTTTCTCTTATCAACACACAGGCTTGATAATGCAGTGGACGTTCCCTTGTTGACGATAAACCACTTAAAACACCGCCTCCTCACTGATCACTCGCCGTAATAGTTCGCTGACGGGTTTAAAAACACGGAACCGCTAAAAGTATGAACTTTTAGCGGTTCTGATGGTACTCCCGACGGGAATCGAACCCGTGTCGCAAGCTTGAAAAGCTCGTGTCCTAACCCCTAGACGACGGGAGCATCTGAACACATTGAACGGAGAAACGCTCGTCCAATCGTTACAGTGGGGTGACCAGTGGGATTTGAACCCACGACCTCCAGGGCCACAACCTGGCGTTCTAACCGACTGAACTATGGCCACCATAGACTAAAAACCACGCATTCGCGTGGCATTTAGCATGTAAAGATACGGATTTTTCGTTCCTCAGGCAAGATATTTCTGGCGGCCCGCACGAGGAGAGTGAAACCCAAATACCCGGGAATGATATTTATATTGTATGCTTCTTACGATATAGATCTCGAAGGATCCATACAGCGGCAAACAACGGCCACATTGCCGCAACCGGACCGGCATCGAACAATCCTGCCGTGGCAGGCGGCTTTGGAAATGTATAGGCCTTAAAGACTAAATGAAGTCCACCGGCCACGAATGCACTGACGGCAAACATCTTCCCCATACGCCGATCGCTCCAGCACACTGCGCCAAACAGGATGATGGCAAGGTCGAGGAATATGTCAGAAGTGATGTTCAACCCGTTCTGGACCGTGAACACCCCTTTGAGGATGTTATTCCACGATTCCCGAAGTCCCGGGGCAGCGGCATCTTTGTACTCTCCGATGAAAATGAGATTGTTCAGCTGCACAACAAGGAACATCATCCTGGAGATTGCAGACACGATCCCGAACACAACAGCAGTCGTCAGAACGACGCTGGCACCCTGCAGCCGGAAAAAGGCATACATCCCCATCCAACTGAAGACCATGACCGGCCCTTGAAAGACGTGTAATCCATAGTACAATCCTTCCGGCAATGCCGTGATCTTCGACAGGAAATACATGATCACGACGATGATGCCTGCAATGGCACCTGCTTTTGCGAAGTTGGTGTAGTATTCTGTTGTTGATGCCGTTGCATTCATGGTTCATTCCTTGAAATGGTGTTCGATCGACAGCACTGCGGTGCACACAGCGCAACGGTCTCCGTGGAAGAGAATGATAACGATGTGTCCCTGTTATAGAAGGTAGTCTGATACATGCACTCTGTCAATCTACTACTGTAAACAAAAAAGGCAGCCCCATTCACTATCGTGGTGCGACCGACAAGTGCCTATAACAGGAAGTTCAGTGTCATCGCCATGATAATGCCGCGGAATATAAAAAAACCACAATTTCATAATTCAGAAATTGTGGTTTCCTATTGAACGGGCGCGATGGGTCGATCGGCGATCGCAGGATCACCCGTTCCGTTTTTTATGGATCTCCGGATACTCGCGCTGAAGGCAATCGGGACAGATACCGTGGGAGAAGGTCGCATCCGAATGCTCGGTGAGATATTGCTCCAGCTGGTTCCAGAACCCGCGGTCATCACGGATCTTCTTGCAGTTCGCGCAGATCGGCACCAGTCCGCTGATCGTTTTGATGTTCGCCAGCGCTTCCTTCAGCTCCTGCACCAACCGCTCACGATCCTCTTCCAGGCGCTTCCGGTCGGTGATATCATTGATACTGGAGAGGATGTACCGTTCCTGGTTCATCTCGAAGACCACGCCGGAGAACAGCCCTGTGATCGGCCGGCCGTCCTTCCGCAGGAAACGATGCTCGGCATTCCGGACGGTTCCGGTCTGCTGCAGCTGTTCCACCACGGTCGACCGCTCCGCCGGTTCCGCCCAGAGATGGAGTTCCGGCGTCCGTCTGCCGATCGCTTCCGCGGCAGCATACCCGGTGATCTGTTCGAATCCGGAATTCACTTCGATGATCCCGCCGTCCGACAGTCTGGTGATGAGTATGGCGTACGGCGATGAATGGAACGCGTTGGCGAACCGCTGCTCCTGCATGCGGAGGGAACAATTGAGCCGCCGGTTCACCATCATCACCAGACCGTAGGTGAGGGCGATCAGCAGCATCTGGTACGAGACCGAGACCAGTACCTGGAATGTGCCGAGCTGGAAGTAATCCTCCGTGATGCGTGTGCCGAAGAAGAAGTGAACGATGCGGACAAGACTGACAATCGTATACAATAGGAACACTGCACTCACTGCACGGGTAATGGAGCGCAGGGCGTGATCGGCTGGCCGGAAGAGAATGAGAGCGGACTGGAGCGTGAAGACGGAGAGAATGGTGGAAAAGACGACATTCCGCACAGCGATATCCGGCTGCACGAAGGCAAAATATGAATTGACCGCAGCGCCGGCGGACCAGATGATGACATTCAGCGACACCGGGACACGTTGTCCGACGAACCGGCCGAGACCGATCAGCCCCAGGAGCGCCGCACCCGAAGCGACCGGCGTGGTGAATCCGATCGAGAGCCAGTCAGGGATGATGCCGCGCAGACCGATCAGGATGTGTGCCGCAGCCACCAGCACGATGTCCAGCACCCAGAATCCGATCCCGTTGAACCGCTCCCGCCCCTCCCTCCACAACGAGAAGATGATCATCGAACAAATGATCGATTCGATGAACCCCATCACCATGACCGTTCGGATATCCATACGCTCCCCCTTGTTCCGACGGAACGCCGCACCCGCAGTGCGGTATTACTCCGTCTGCATCATGACCTGACGGCCGATGATGCTGTACAAAGGACGTGAATGATGGCCGAAGAAGCAATCGGATAATTGCATCACATGGCGGACCGGACCAGCGCCGCGCTCTGCTGCGCGATGCTCACATTGTGTTCCAGCGTGATGGACCGGAAATTGACCAGATCGAT
>JABWAK010000071.1 GCA_013361065.1 Bacteroidota bacterium | reverse complement strand
TTCATCCCCTTCCGCATCCCTGCGGTCCCAATCGATCTTCACGAACCGGTCGTTCACGGCAGGCCGCTCGATGGTATGCACCAGCCGCCCTGCTACAGTATAGATATGCAGCGTCACATCGATCGGCGTCAGCTGGTTGTGCTGGAAGGTGAATGCCGTACCGGTAGTGACGGGGTTGGGGAAATTGAAGAGCTGGCGGATGGAGAGACCGTCGCCGGATTCCACCACGAAGTACGCTTCCGCACCCGAGGAGTTATTATAGACATCCCATGCCCGGACGGCAACAGAATGGTTTCCGACCGAAAGTCCTTCGAGCGCATACGATGCAACACCTTCCTTATAACTGTCCACCTTCCCCTGATAGAACTCCGTCAGATCGATGCTCTTGGTGCTGCCGTCGATCCACGCTTCGATCCGGTGACCGATACTGTGCGTGGAAGAGTTGATGCCGTTGCTGTCCCGCAGTGCCACGTACAGGACCGGATCGTCCGAGACGACATCACCCGAACGGAATTCCGGCCGGTCGAAATAGATGGTGATCTCCGGACCAACGGTATCCGCAGCGGCAGCCGGATTCGTTCCGCCCACCCGGAATCCGGTGGTGTTGCCGCGGCCGTCCGTCGTTGCACCGGAAACATAGACGGCGATCTTTCCCTGGCGGTTCGTGTAGGCGATATCCTTCGGAACAACGAAAGAGGCGGACAGGCGTCCGTTGCTGACGGTCGCCTGACCGCTGTAGATGACCGAACCCTTTTCCGTATAGGAGAATCCGGGCACGGCCGGAACGGATGCGGTGAACTCCGCATCGTGCACTTCGATCACAGCGGTGCCGTTGAAGCCGGCTGCGACAGCATTGGCGGTATCACGGACGGAGGCGTGGATGGTGATGCGTTCCAGTGCCATGATAGAATCGGCGGTACGACCGGCACCGTTGACGAGCGAGTCGACGGTCACCGTACCGGAAGGAGCGGCCAACGCGATGGTCGGATCGACGAGCAGGAAGAACTTCTGATTGTTATCGGAGACCCCCAGTGAGTTCTTCATCAGCACGTAGGCATCGCCCATCCGCAGAACGGGATTCCCGGAGAGAAGGTACTGATAGTAGCGCTGATTGAGCAGGGCGTTCTCATTGGAATAGACGGCGCGATTGGCACTGATGACGCCGATCGCCCCGCCTTTGGTGCTCAGCACCACATCCTCCGCAGAGCTCGACTCCCCGGCCTCTTCGAACCGTCCCCAGTCACAGGTGGCGGCGGTGATGAACATCAGTTTGTCGCCGTTCACGAACTGGTTCCGAACATCATCCTGAGTGAGGATGCTCTCATGCGCCCATACTTTCGGATTCCCGTGTCCCACATAATTGAGCAGAAGTGTTCCCTGCTTGTTGACCATATCCAGGATCCGCGCTCTGGCGGCAGGTTTCCGTCGTCCGGTGGAGGCGAATACCGTCTCGAACTCCTCCATATAGATCCGTTCCACATCGAATCCCTTCCCTCCTGTGATACCGGCGATCACTTCGGTCTGATAGATGTGTTCGCTCTCGAACTCTGAACCGGGTGCCCACATATCGTCCGCCACGAGGGTCACCGTGTTCTTCCACGGTCCTTTCGGCATACCGGTCTCATAGAGGATGATCTTATCCACCACGGCCTTCGCTCCCGCCGCGCTCCGGGGTGTCAGACGGCCGAGGGCGATGGAGACGGTGTACGGTGCGGCAGGATCGATATAGGTGAAATAGTCTTCGATGGCAAACGTGCTGATCTTGGTGTTCGATTCCGCCGTTTCATAGGTTGGCACCCAGTTCCGGTCGTTCTGCAGGATGGACCGGAAATCATAGCTGGCATCGCCGAACAACAGCACATACTTCGGCTTGGTCCCCCACTGTTCCCGTGCATACCGGAGGAAATCACGCATCGCCGTCGGGTCCGCGATACCGGCGCCGAATTCGTTGAACAGCGTATCCACATCCACCACGACCGTCGGGATCCTCCGCGCTCCGGGGAGTGATTCCTTGTGCTGCTTCAGCCGGAGCGCCTCGCTCTTGAATTCGTTGTGGGTGATGATGATGAACTCCCCGCCGGTCATGCCGTGCAGATCGGAGTTGGGGAGTTTCACGAACGATCGTGGCGTGCGGTACTGGTCCGGCGTGCAGAGCATGTACCGACGGATCACACCGGGGCTCAGCGTATCCTTGAATGTCAACGCACCGGCTTCCATCGCCAGCGTGTACGACATGGAACGGACATTGTGGATATCCGACACTTCAAAGACGGTCACATCATTGCGGCTGAATCCGTTCACACGATACTCCACCGTTCCGGAGGAATCGGGCGAGGAGAAACCGAGCTGGTTCGATGACGCCGTGAGGTGCTGCGTGTAGAGCAAGCGAAGCCAGCTGATGTACCCCGAGGAGATCGTATTCGTGGAATTGTATTTGAACTTCACCGTGCTCCGTCCGTCGCTCAGCGAGGGTACGATGGTCGCTTCCCCTGCTGTCGGCCACGCGAAGTAATCATAGGAAGCGAAATCGACCGCAAGGAACTGCGGCGTTGCCAGCAGTGTGCCGGACTCGTCGATGCTCATCGTTGTTCGTTCCGTAGCCCTGCCGTACAGATAATATTGATAGGTGACCGAGGTGCCCGGAACCCAGCCGGTCAATTTCGTGCTGATGGTGCGCGACTCACCCGCATTGATCGGGGCACTGACCCAATCCCGCCCGGACTGGTTGAAGTTGAACTTATCCTCGTCGAAGACCACCTTCCCGCGCGCGGTGGTGAGTGATGACGGGGTCGTCCCTGTGACCGCGGCAGCTGTGATTGTCCGCACCGGTGCCGAGGCACCGAGAGCAACGAAATAATAGTTACTGAAGGAATACGGATTACCGTAGTGATTGAACCGTTTCTGCGTTGCGTTGTACGTCCATCCGTTCACTCCCTGTCCGTAGAACAGAACATGGTCGTCCGTATCGAACGTACCGTTCGCATTCTTGTCCACATACTGCACTGCCAACTGCGGCAGGTCCGCCGGACGCGGTGTGTTGAGATTCTCGGGGAGCACCTGTCCGGAACCGCCGAAGACCTTCACGTCGGTGATGCTCCTTCCGACCGGATCGATCCCCATGCTCCGCAGATATGCCGCATCGAGCCGGTAGATGCCATCCTCCATCACTTCCATCTTCACCCAGGTCCCGGATGCCAGTACGGTTGAGACGGCGGTCTGCGTCGCCGGTGAGAATGAACGGTTCCACTGCCGCAGCTGATCGAAATTCAGGAGGGAGGCTTTCGCCCATTCCAGATCCCCGGTGAGGTCCGCAGACGCATTGACGGGTCCGAAATCGATCCGCACAACAATGCGGGAATACCGCTTCAGCGTGCGCGATGCCGAACTGTATTGGAACGGTGTGATCGCGACACGGCCGGTCGGGATCCCCTTCACTGCACCGAGATACGTGAACGCGACGAGGTCGGACGGGACGAATGCAGCACCGGAACGGAACGCCGGTCTGTACTGAGCCGCCGGAACAGCACCGGCTGCCGGCGGGAGGAACTGCGGAACAGGAGCAAGGTCATAGGACGGGAGTACCGCATGGTCCGCAGCCACCACCGTCACCCGGTGTCCGGAGACGGAGGGAACGGCGATGGTCAGTATCCTGGAACGGAGGTCCTCACTCCCCGGCTGATTGGCGGAGGAAGGGACTTCGAATGCGAACCGGGGAACAGTATAGAGTGTCCCGGCAGCGGTCACATTCCGGTCCGTCTCATACCGCGGACGGAACTCCAGGGTGATCCCTTTCGCATCGGATGCCAGAACGGTCACATCCGGATAGAGCGGTGTCCCGGCTGTTGCGGGGACCGCAGCAAGGATGAGCAGCAGGATGAGAAGGCGTATGGTCATAAAGTAAAATACCGAACAGTGAGAGTGTGGACTCCTTCACGTTCGGTACAGAAAAAAAGCAACGAGTAGGAACGTTAAAGGTGTCAATTGACGGCGTACTGACCTGCAACCTTTAACGAACGATCTATACTTGTTGCTCCTTGTGTTTGGTATTCGTTGTTCTACAAATATAGAGAAGCGGGTCATGTTTGTCAACTCTTTTTTCCCCTGCGCTTGCGGTGCGCGAACACTTTCAGTAGATTGACAGGAATCCACTCCCATCCATCATACACGGTTCCAATGAAGTATCTTCTGACCGCCGTCACATTCCTGACCATCATGACCAGCGCCAAGCCGTCCGTTTCGTACACCCTCTCCATGCCGCAGCCGCAGACCCATCTCCTGAATGTGGAGGTCCGTATCCACGATCTTCCCGGGATGACGGTGGACTTGCATATGCCGGCATGGCGCACCGGACGGTACGTGCTGCTGGATTTCGCCGGCGGCGTGCAGGAATTCGCGGCAACGGATGCGAACGGGAAAACACTCCCGTTCAAGAAGACCGACAAGGATACCTGGCGCATCGAGAAAGGGAAAGCGACCACCGTTACGGCAACATACCGGGTCTATGCGAATGAGTTCAATATGCGCACCCGTGAACTGAACAGCGAGCATGCGTTCGTCGACCCGCTCGCCGTCTTCATGTACGTGAACGAATTGAAGGACCAGCCGCTCACGCTTACCGTGCGGCCGTTCGGCGACTGGAAGGTGACCACGGGACTGGACGAGGTAACCGGGACTCCATTCACCTACCGCGCTCCGAACTTCGAGTATTTCGGTGATTGTCCTCTGGAGATCGGGAATCAGAAGGATGCGGAATTCCTGGTGGACGGCAAGCGGCATATCATCAGCATCTACGGCGACGGGAACTGGAACATCGATACGCTCATCTCCGATTTCAGCAGGATCGTCATCGCGAACCGGGAATTGTGGGGCGATCTGCCGTATGACAAGTACGTGTTCATGATCCATTGCCAGCCGAATGCGGGGGGCGGAACAGAGCATATCAATTCCACCATCATGGGTGTCCGGCCGTTCATCTTCAGCAATCCGGCGGCGTACAAAGGATTCCTCGGCCTCGTCTCCCACGAATTCTTCCACACCTGGAACGTGAAGCAGCTCCGTCCCCGTGCAATCGCGCCGTACGATTTCTCAAAGGAGAACTATACGGAAGAGCTCTGGGTGAGCGAAGGAACGACCTCCTACTACGATGACTTGCTGCTGCTCCGGGCCGGATTCTGGGATTCCAAACGGTATCTGGAGAACATCAATCAGATGGTGAACAACGAACGGGCCCGCTACGGAAACAAGGTGCAGCCGCTGGCGGAAGCGAGTTTCGATGCCTGGGTGAAGTTCTGGCGGAGCAAACAAAATGCGGCGAATGCGGAGAGCGATTACTACGGGAAAGGATCGCATGTGAGCCTCATCCTGGACCTGGAGATCCGGCAGCGGACGAAGAATGCCTCCTCGCTGGATGATGTGCTGCGCACCATGTACCGCCGATTCCCGAAAACGAAAGGGTTCACCAATGCCGACCTCCAGAAGGTCTGCGAGGAGATCGGCGGCGGGAGCTTCAAGGAGTTTTTTGCACAGTACATCTATTCTACTGCCCCGCTGCCGTGGGAACAGTCGCTCTCGTACGCCGGTCTGCAAGTCCAGCCGAAGGATACCGTGCGCAAGACCGGGACGGGGATGACCACACAGGACGCCGGTGACCGGACGCGGATCAGCCATATCGCTCCCGGTTCGCCGGCAGAACGTGCCGGGTTCGAGATCAATGATGAGATCGCAGCACTGAACGGCTATCGCGTCCGCACTGCGGATATCACGGAGCGGATCGCATCCATGGCTGCGGGTGAACGGGTGACGTTCCTCATCTTCCGGAATGACAAGGTGAAGGAGATCACCTTCACGCTGGAGCTGTTCGGGAATCCGTCCTACATTGTCACCAAGACCGCCGCGCCGACCGACCTGCAGCGCGCCATCTATGAACAGTGGCTCGGAGAACGCTGGTAACGTTGAACCGCTCCTCCTCCCCATTCCGCACTCTATAATTGACAGCAATGAACGCCTCATGCGTTCATTGCTGTTTCGGGCACGTTCCGGCCTGTTCTTCGAAACCTTGTAAATTCCGCAATTTTTCCGTATCTTTGTGCACGAATGATATTCTCCACAAAGATTGGGAAGTATGTCCAAACCCCTTAATATCCTCTTCATCACCAGCGAAGCAGAACCTTTTTCAAAGACCGGCGGATTGGCAGACGTTTCAGGGGCACTCCCGAAAATGATCCGGGAATTGGGACATGACATCCGGATCATGACACCCCGGTACGGCACTATCAGCGAGCGCAAATTCAAGCTCCACGATGTCATCCGCCTCCGTGAGATCCCGATCCCCGTCGGCACCGAATCCATGGTCGCCAGCGTCAACTCCTCCTTCATCTCCAGTCTGAAAGCAAAGGTCCAGGTCTACTTCCTCGCGAACAAGGAAATGTACAACCGTGCCGGTCTGTACACCGATCCGAAATCGAACAAGGACTATGCGGACAATGATGAACGGTTCATCTTCTTCTGCCGCGGTGTGCTGGAAACATTGAAGAAGCTCGGTTGGCAGCCGGACATCATCCATTGCAACGACTGGCAGACCGGTCTGATCCCCGCGTACATGAAGACCATCTACAAGGATGAGCCGACCTTCAAGAATGTGAAGACGGTCTTCACGGTGCACAATCTCGGTTATCAAGGTGCGTTCCCGGACACGTCGTTCGACAAGACGGGACTTCCCGGCAATGAATTCACCCACGAAGGGGTGGAGTTCTACGGCAAATTGAACTTTATGAAGGCGGGACTCGTCTATTCCGATGTGATCACGACCGTCAGCGAGAAGTATGCACAGGAGATCACGACGTCCGAGGAATTCGGCGCCGGGATGGAAGGGATCCTGAAGAAGCGGAAGAAGGACCTGTACGGCATCGTGAACGGCATCGACTATTCGGTCTGGAATCCCGAGACCGACCCGGTGATCGACCAGCGGTACGACATCCAGTCCCTGGAAGGGAAGGAACAGAACAAGATCGCCCTCTGCACGAAGTTCGGACTGCAGTACAAGGAAGGGATCCCGGTCATCGGCTGCATCACGCGTCTGGTGGACCAGAAGGGCATTGACCTGATCAAGGAGATCGCCGATGATATGATGAAACTGGACCTGCAGTTCATCATGATCGGCCTGGGCGAGAAGCGGTATCATGAATACTTCGAGTCCCTGAAGAAGAAATATCCGAAGAAGGCCGGCATCATGTTCGGCATGAGCGAGGAGATCGCGCATCTGATCGAAGCGGGCAGCGACATGTACCTGATGCCGTCGCGTTACGAACCGTGCGGCCTGAACCAGCTCTATAGTCTGAAGTACGGCACGGTCCCCATCGTCCGCGCCACGGGAGGTCTGGAGGACACGATCCAGGATGTCGGCACGGGCGGCAACGGAACAGGGTTCAAGTTCCAGAAGTACGACGGCAAGGAACTGCTCAAGACGATCCAGCGTGCCGTGAAGATGTACGGCGACCAGAAGACATGGCAGAAGGTGATGCGGAACGGTATGGCGAAGGATTTCTCGTGGGAATCGTCGGCGAAGAAGTACATCAACCTCTACCGCAGTCTGCTGAAGTAACCGGTGATGGACCATAAGGACTTCGCAGTGTTCGTCGATCGCGACGGGACGATCAATGTAGACGTTGACTTCCTCTCCTCTCCCGGCCAGCTCCAGCTCATCCCCCGCAGTGCGGACGCCATCCGGGAACTGAACGAACTCGGCATCCCGGTCATTGTCGTCACCAATCAATCGGGCATCGCCCGCGGATTGTACAGCGAAGCGGACCTTGCTGCGGTGCATGCCGCCTTGGACGCGATGCTGAAGACAGCGGGGGCCTCGGTGCAGCGGTACTATTACTGTCCGCATCATCCGAGCGAAGGGATCGCACCGTACGTCACCGCCTGCCGCTGCCGGAAACCGAGTCCGGGCATGCTGCTCGATGCACAGCGGGAGTTCGGATTCGACCTGACCCGTTCATTCATGGTCGGGGATAAGCGGATCGACATGGAAGCGGGACGCGCTGCCGGCACAACAACGGTCCAGGTTGGGACCGGCTATGGGGAACGTGAACGGGAAGCGGCTGCAGGGCTGCGGGACCAATATACTGCCGATCTCTACGGGGCAGTTCAGTACATCAAATCAATCGTGAATCAATGAGACCTTTCCTTTCCCTTACTGCTCTGATCGTGCTCCTCACCGCCGGCTGCGCCGAGAAACCGAATTCGGTCGGCAACGGCCTGCCGAACACCGACGGCGATTTCGCAATGTTCTATGATACGCTCCGCGCCGTGAGCGATACCTCCTACACGGTCGCCTATGCTCCCGGCAGCAGCCTGAGCGATCTGAGCGGACGCCTGAATGCCAACGAATCGGTCATCTCCCTGCTGAATTTCACCGGCACCAGTCTGGTCGATTCGCTCCGCGGCGCCACGATCGACTCCGTCCGGCTGATGCTGACGGTGAATTACCGGTTCACACCGGCAGCCCCTCCCATCGCCTTCTCGCTCGTCGAGGTCAAGAGTCCCTGGAGCAGCACCACCTTCACGAAAGATTCCATGCCGCTGCTGCAGCTCGGCACCTCCGTGCTCGGAACGTTCTCCGATTCGATGAACTTCCTCTCCATCCCGTATACGTTCATTGCCGATACCTCGGTCATCCGCCGGTGGGCGCAGTACTATTATGATACCTCCTCGGCCGTGCCGGAATTCTATGGCTTCGCCGTCGTTCCGCAGGCGGGAGCGACCACCGGGATCGTCGGCTTCAGCTCGTTCAACAATTATGTCGGCTATGCACCGACGATGGTGATCAAATTCACCCGGAACGGCCGCCGTGATTCCGTGGTCTTCTCGAACGGTGAGGACACCTACGCTACCATCACTACCGGCGCTCCGGCACCGGTGCCGATGACGGTCCGCGGTGCATTCGGCACCCGGTCCAAAGTGACGTTCGATCACCGGATGCTGCGCGACACCGTCAATACCGCGGTCAAGACGACGCTGCACAAAGCGACGCTGGAACTGATGCTCGACAGCGTTGCGAGCACCTTCAGCGGATTCGCGCCGGATACGGTCGTGGCGATCATGGGCATGCCGGACGGCGATATCGACCGGTCCGATTCCTCCGTGTTCGCGTATGGCGTCCGCCGTGCCGGAACGGGAGGACAGCCGCCGGTCTATTCCTTCACGGTCACCAACATCGCGGACCTCTGGGTGCAGGGACTGAAACAGAACAAGGGGATCACTCTCCGCTGGGGCGCGGAATATGGTTCCGCAGAACAGGCGGTCTTCTACCGCTATAACGATCCCGTCCCCTCGCGCAGACCGCGGATGATCGTCACCTATTCGAAGAAATGATATGAAGAATCTAACGTTCCTGTTCCTGATCGCTGTCTCCACCGCCGCAGCCGGTACCGGCTCCCTGTACTCCCGGTATGGCGTCGGCGACGTCAATGCCTTCCTCAGCGGCAAGAACATCGGCATGGGGAATGCCGGTATCGCGCTCTTCGGTGAGACGCATATCAATCTGTCCAATCCCGCTTCCATCGCGAACATCACCCGTTCCATCCTCTCGGCATCGTATCAGTACCGCTCCTTCGCCTCGCAGGATGATTTCGGATCCTCCGTGGTGGCGAGCGGCGGCATCAATTCCTTTGCGCTCGCCTTCCCGGTGCTGGAACGGAAGAAGATGGTCTTTTCGCTCGGACTGCTCCCTTTCACCACCGTCGGCTATGAACTGCGGAAGGAGCAGGTCGTCGGCGGCAATGCATCGGTCCAGTCCTATGAAGGACGCGGCGGCATCAATTCCGCTCAGGCATCGCTCTCGTATGCCGTGAGCAGCGATGTGATGGTCGGCGCAACGGCGCACTATCTGTTCGGTTCGATCTACCGGGACCAGACCATCACCTTCCTGACCGGCAACTTGTTCGGTGCCACCTACAATGAGACGAGTTCCTACAGCGGTCTCGGCCTGACGGTCGGCGGTATCTACGCCGGTATCGACAAGGCGCTCGGTCTCTCGGAAACGAAATCGGTCAATATTGCTGCTACACTCTTCACCGGTTCGTCGCTCGATCTGGACCGGGAGGTGCTGCGGAATTTCTACTCGAGTCAGGACACGGCTGCACAGCAGGACCGGTCCGTATCGCTGCCGTTCGGATTCACCGCCGGTATCGCCATGCTGAGCAACCGCACGGTCTATGCGGCCGATATGCAGTTCCAGAACTGGGGCGGATTCACGGTGGACGGTGTCCATCCGGCCGAATTGCAGAACAGTCTCCGCCTCGGTATCGGTGCGGAGTTCCTGCCGCAATCGGACTTCGTCGGCGATGAGTTCCTGAAACGGATCTCCTACCGCGTCGGTGCGTATGCACTGCGCAGCAACCTGGAACTGATGGGGAATTCCATCAACGAGATCGGCGGTACCGCCGGCATGACCTTCCCGATGAATCCTGAGACACGCGTCCATCTGGCTTTGGAGTACGGCCTGCGCGGCACGACCTCCTCCAATCTCGTCCGCGATGCCATCGTCCGGTTCACCGTCTCGGTCTCCGCCTCCGAACTGATGTTCATCCAGCCACCCATCGATTGAGGTCCTATGATCGCCGTTGCGAGTGACCATGCAGGGTTCCACTATAAGGAGAAGGTGAAGACCTACCTCACCCAACTCGGACAGGAATTCCGCGACTTCGGCACCGATTCCCCTGCATCCGTCGATTATCCGGACTTCGCCCATGCCGCATCCCAGGCGGTCTCCAGCGGGCAATGCGAACTCGGCATCATCGTCTGCGGCTCCGGCATCGGCGTCTCCATCGTTGCGAACAAGCATAAAGGGGTCCGCGCCGCCGCCTGTGAATCGGTGACCGCCGCGGAACTCTCCCGCCGCCACAACAATGCCAATGTGCTCTGCTTTGGCGAGCGCCTCGTCGGCTGGGGCGTGGCGGAGGATATGATCAGGGCCTTCCTCTCGACCAATTTCGAAGCCGGACGGCATACCCAGCGCGTCGAAAAAATCCATTCACTAACCGGACGATAACCGCATGAACAACCTCCGCCAGTTCGACCCCGACATCTTCGCCGCCATCAAGGACGAACAGAACCGTCAGAACACCAAACTGGAGCTCATCGCCTCCGAGAACTTCGTCTCGCAGGCAGTGATGGAAGCGGCCGGCACGGTGCTGACCAACAAGTATGCCGAAGGGTATCCCGGTAAAAGGTACTACGGCGGATGCGAGTATGTGGATGTCATCGAGGACATTGCGCGCGACCGGGTGAAGAAGCTCTTCGGTGCCGAGTATGCGAACGTGCAGCCGCACTCCGGGTCACAAGCGAACACGGCGGTCTATTTCACCTTCATCAAGCCGGGCGACAAGGTGCTCGGGATGAACCTCTCGCACGGCGGTCACCTGACCCACGGCGCTGCGGTGAATTTCTCCGGCCAGATGTACAACTTCTCCGCCTACGGCGTGAACAAGGAGACCGGGTTCATCGATTACAACGAAGTGGAGGATGTGGCGAAACGCGACCGTCCGAAGCTCATCACCGTCGGCGCAAGCGCCTATTCCCGCAACATCGACTACAAGACCTTCCGTGAGATCGCGGACCGGGTAGGAGCATTCCTCTTCGCGGATATCGCACATCCGGCCGGGCTCATCGCCGCGGACCTGCTGAACGACCCCATCCCCCACTGCCATGTGGTCACTTCCACCACGCACAAGACGCTCCGCGGACCGCGCGGCGGCATCATCCTGGTCGGCAAGGATTACGAGAATCCGTTCGGCATCGTCGCCCCGAAATCGGGACGCAAGAAGATGATCTCCGAACTGCTCGATTCCATGGTCATCCCCGGCGTGCAGGGCGGACCGCTCATGCACATCATCGCCGCGAAAGCGATCGCCTTCAAGGAGGCGCTGCAGCCGGAGTTCAAGGTATACGCCCAGCAGGTGATCCGCAACGCACAGGCGCTCGCCTACCACCTGATGTCCAAAGGCTACACGGTCTGCTCCAACGGTACGGACAACCACCTGATGCTGCTCGACCTGCGGAACAAGAACATCACCGGCAAGGATGCCCAGGAAGCGCTGGACGAGGCGGGCATCACCGTGAACAAGAACGGCGTGCCGTTCGACGATAAATCGCCCCTTATCACCAGCGGTATCCGCATCGGCACACCGGCGCTGACCACCCGCGGGATGAAGGAGAACCAGATGCGGAGCGTGGGGGACCTGATCGACGAGGTGCTGCAGAACATCGGGAAGAAGGATGTCTACGAATCGGTGAAGCGGAAGGTGTTCGACCTCTGCAGCGGCTTCCCGCTCTATAAAGACCTGAACTGATGGCAGCACCGCAGGACATCGATACCAGGGAGATGGGATTCCTCGACCATCTGGAGGAGCTCCGCTCCCGCATCCTCAAAGGGGTGATGGCGGTGCTCATTGCCTCCATCGCCGCGGCATTCTTCTCCGATTTCCTGGTGAAGGAGGTGCTGCTCGGTCCTCTGCTGAAGGTGGGACTGAAACCGCAGGTGCTGAAACCGTACGGCATCATGCTCACCTATATGCAGGTGGTGATCGTGGTCGGCATCATCGGCGCCATGCCGGTGATCCTCTATCAGCTCTGGAAGTTCATCGCGCCCGGACTGATGCCGAATGAGCGGAAGTACGCCTCGGGCATCGTCTTCTTCACCACGCTCTGCTTCCTGTCCGGTATCGCATTCGCATATTTCGTCCTCGTGCCGACGGCGCTCACCTTCTTCTCCACGTTCGGAACGGACGTGTTCGAGCTGAACATCGCCATCGACGAGTATATCAGCTTCCTGCTGAGCCTCATCCTCGGCGCCGGACTCGTCTTCGAGCTGCCGATGGTGACGTACTTCCTCTCCAGGATCGGTATCGTCACGCCGACAATGATGCGGAAGTACCGCCGTCATGCGATCGTCGGCATCCTGATCATCTCCGCCATCGTCACCCCCACGCCGGACATCCTCACCCAGAGCCTGCTGGCGGCGCCGATGGTGCTGCTGTACGAATTCAGTATCTTCATCGCATCCTTTGCACAACGACAGAAACCGCCCGCTAAGGCATAGAACGAGCATCCCATGGCATTCCGATCGGCATCGTCGCATTCCCTGGACGACATCAAAGCACCCGTAGAGCAGGAGATCAAGGAATTCTCCGGCTTCTTCAAGAACGCCATGCGGTCCAATATCGCTCTCGTGGACACCATCGCCCGCTACATCGTGAAGCAGAAGGGGAAGCGGATCCGGCCCATCGTGGTCTTCCTCTGCGCGAAGGCGTGCGGCACGGTCAACCCGAGCACTTTCCGGGGCGCCACTCTGGTGGAGATCCTCCATACCGCCACGCTCGTCCACGACGATGTGGTGGACGACGCCGATACGCGGCGCGGACTCGCCTCCATCAATGCGGTCTGGAAGAACAAAGTGGCGGTGCTGATGGGGGACTACCTCCTCTCCACCGGATTGATGATCTCGCTGAACCACGATGATGTCTACTTCCTGAAGGTCACCTCCGACTCCGTCCGCCGGATGAGCGAAGGGGAGATCCTGCAGATCCAGAAGAGCCGTGAACTGAACATCGACGAAGCGACCTATCTGAAGATCATCGCCAACAAGACCGCCTCCCTCCTCTCCACCTGTTCCGAGATCGGCGCGGCGAGCGTCACCGAGGACCCTGCGCTGCGGAAGGCGATGAAGGAGTACGGCGAGAATGTCGGCATGGCGTTCCAGATCCGGGACGATATCCTCGATTTCACCTCGCGGAAGAGCATCCTCGGCAAGCCGATCGGCGGGGATATGAAGGAGAAGAAGATCACCCTGCCGCTCATCCATGCACTGACACAGGCACCGAAGAGCGAAGCGAAGAGCGTGCTGAAGCGGATCAAGGCAGGAGCCAGCAACAAGGATGTGGAGCAGATCGTGGAGTTCGTGCAGCGGTACGGTGGCATCACCTACGCGGAGAAGCGGGCGCAGGACTTCGGGAATGCAGCGCGGGAATGTCTGCGGCCGTTCCCGGATTCGGACGCCAAGCGGTCGCTGGAGCACTTCATCGACTTCGTGATGGAGCGCGAGAAATGAATCAACGGACCCGGACACTGTTCCGGGTCCTCTGTTTTATGCCGGTCCCGGACCGAACCCTTCCTCGGGCGGCGGTCCCTGTTCCTTCCTCTTCTTCCCTTTCTTCGGCCGCCCTCCCTTACCGTCTTCCAGTTCGATGTTCGGGATATGATGGAACGCGATGCGCGCCGGCGAGGATTCCAGTGCGGTATGCGCCTCGCCGAAATAGAGCGCCTGTTTCCCGAACCGGAGGTTCAGTTCATCCACCGCAGCATTGAGCGCCGTGGATCGTCCCTCGTTCTCGAAGAGGGACGGAGTGTGAGCATTCTCCGGCGTGAGGTTCAGGAGCGTCACCGAGACCTGCAGCGGCCGTTCGCGGACCGACGGTCGCCGGTCCAGCAGTGCGGTGAGCGCCTGCGTCAGCACCATCGTATCTGCCGTGGCCGTGATCGTGATGGATTCATTCCAGCTGTGACCGTTGTAGTAGCGGATGCCGGCGTAAAGGGTTGAGGTGCGGCAGTGCATGTCCCGCAGCCGCATGGCGGACTTCTGCAGCATCCGGTGGAGCACCGCCGTGGCACCGGCGATGGACCGTTCCTCCGGCGTGAGCATATGGGAATGTCCGACGGAGGTGTGATGCGTCTCGGGCACGGGCGGTTCGATGCCGCGCAGCCGCTCGTACATCCGTTCCCCTTCGATACCGCCCCAGACCAGCTTCAGTTGTTCCCGGTCCGCCCGGCAGAGTTCCTCCACCGTATAGATACCGTGCCGGTAGAGCCGTTTCACCATGTTCCGTCCGATGCCGGTCAGGTCCTGCAGTTCCAGCCGGAACAGGACCGACGGGAGTTCTTCCTGTTCGATCACCACCAGTCCGTTCGGTTTCTGCATATCGGAAGCGGTCTTCGCCAGGAAGATATTCGGTGCGATGCCGATGGAGGCGCGCATCAGGTCCCCCACATCCTCTGCGATGGTGTGTTTCACCTTCGCGGCCAGCGCCACCGCGTTCTCCCGCTGCTGCTGACTGCCGGTGAGCAGACAGGCCATCTCGTCGATGGAGCGGACGGAATGGACCGGGATGCAGCGTTCCACGGCGGCGATCAGCCGCTGATGGTACTGCACATAGAGCGGAGGGCGTGCGGGGAGGATGGTCACATCAGGACAGAGATTCCGGGCATCTTTGGCGGTGGTCCCGGTGCGGATGCCGAACTTCTTTGCTTCATAACTGGCAGCGATGCAGGCGGTATTCTCGGCCATTACCGGCAGGACAACGACCGGCCGGCCGCGGAGTGCAGGTTGTTCCTGCTGCTCCACGGAGGCGAAATACGCATTGAAGTCGATGAAGAGATAACGGAGGGGCATACTATAAAAGGAAGGTCAACGACCGATTCCCGAATTCCAGCCTCCTTTCACATGGAGAGTCCCATGCGTGCATGTATCAGCATTACTGCATCTTGATCTCGGACATCTGCGGAGTGGAGGTGATCACCCGCCGGGCCCGGACGAACCGCTTGAGATTGTATTCGTTGAACAACGGTGAATCAGGATCGAAACTGTTGATCTGCACTTTGCCTGAGGAATGGATATACTGCCGGTTGCCGAGATAGATGGCGACATGGACGATCCGCTCCGACTTCCCCTCCCCTGCCTTCCGGCCGAAGAAGAGCAGATCCCCTTTCTTCAGATGTTCGAATTCCCTGCCCGGTTCGACCGGTTCTCCCTGCTCTGCCTGCTGATTGGCATCACGGTTCAGCATCAGTCCGTTCAGATTGTAGACCGTCTTCGTGAATCCGGAACAATCGACCCCTTTCGGCGACGTCCCGCCCCACAGGTACGGCACTCCCATCAGGAATCTCCCGGCAGCCTCGATCCGTTCCGGTACCGGAACGACCGCAGTGCCCCATTGCCGCAGATCGATCGCCGCACTCCGTTTGATGTATCCGGTCCTGCCGTCGGCCAAACCCACCTGCAGCCACTCACCTGATTGACCGATCTTCTTCAGGACCGCACCGCCGGTGATATCACAGACAGGGAAGGACGATTCGTTCGGCTGCTGATGGACGAATCCGAAATAGGCGGTCACGAAGACCTTCTCAGCCGCATCCCAGGCTTTCGCCTGTTGTTCCGTCACCCGGATCAGCTGATCGGGATCGGCCCAGCCGAGATACTTGTCCGGCGACTGGATATAGACCCAGCCCCCTTTCTTTTTCAGGATCCGGACGATACTGCCCATCAGCGTCTGGCTGCCGAGTTCCGCATCCTCTCCCGGATCCGACCGCATGTTCGCCACACTGACGGTGACAATGCCCCACTGTTTGTCACCGAGGTCACTGTCCGGCAGCACCGTCACACTGTCGATCAATGACGGATACTCCGCGGACAATGCATCGAACAATTCCTTCTTTGCGGATTCCTGTTCCACCTCGCCGACCACGATGAGGTCCTTCCCCCGTTCATAGGTCGTCACAGCGAAGACCGCGGTACGCTTATCCGGTGCATATTTCTTCTGCAATTCTTTCACCGGTGCCAGGACCATGCTCTTGTGCGGCGTTTCGGC
>JABWAK010000253.1 GCA_013361065.1 Bacteroidota bacterium | reverse complement strand
GCGGAAGGAGTCCGCCAGCTGCTCATACCGGTATTGGAACTCCACATCGGCTCCCCCGAGTCCGAACAGGTTCGGGATGAACCCTTTCCCTTCCTTGATACCGGCAGTGGAGGAACTGCCGTGGACCTTCAGGTTCGGCGTGATGACGATGTTCTGCGAGCGGCCGGAGATAGTGTCCTTGATCGTGACCGGGAAGAAGTACTCCTTGCCGTCGCTGGTGGTGGTCATTTCCATCGTAAAGTTCCGGTTGCTGAAGAACGACGCGTAGTTGCCCGCATTGGTCGGCAGGAGCTGCAGGGCGCTGATATTGCCGAGGGTGCCGTCCGAGAGCGTACCGGAGCCGGTGGATGCGGCGATGTTGCTCGGTTCGGTGGTCGGGACGACGGAGATGCTGTTCACTCCTTCGGTCGGGGCGGTCTCCATCGGGTCCAGGTCGAGCATCGGAGCGCCGGCATCGAATGAGAGAAGCTGGTAGTAATACCGCACATTGTTCCGCAGTCCGCCGATGTCGCTTCCCTGGTCAGTGAACTCGTGCACCAGCACCGAGTCGGTGGTCCACTTCCCTATCTCCACGTACGGACCTTCCTTGCGCTGGGCGCGGAGCAACCGATATCCTTTGAACGGCTTACCAAGACTGTCCGGGACGATGATATCTGTCGCCTGCTCCGAAACGCTGTTCCACTGCAGCCGTACCGCGTTGTTGAGTCCCTTGCCGGTGAGTGTTGCTGAAGGCGGCGGAGTCGGACGCTGGTAGTTGTTGGCGTGCATGCGACGGAGAAGTTCATGCAGTACGAACAGTTTGTTAGTGTCCTTCACAAACATATAGGCCATACTATACTTTGCAGTATCGTTGGCCTTCAAAGGAAATGGGCCGGAAAAAAGAGTGGGTGTATATTTAAAGTACCCATTAGGTCTATCTGAATTGATTGCAGGGGTTTTTTGAAATAACTGTTTATTTGTGAAGTAGTAGTACTTAATAGAGTCTCCATTTAAACCAGGGCTATCATAAGACGAATCAGGATTCATTATATCAGATAATCCTACCTCCACATTATTATATCCCTGAGGGCTTTTTAGAATTGGGAATGCTATTGCGGCTGGAGGAGGTGTTGTTAACCATGGTGTTGGTTTCGTGCTAAGATTTAATGGCATTGTCTTAAAATAAACCAACTCATTTTGACCATTCCTTTGGTAAACTGATTTTCCGTAAATAAAACTAGAATTGGAAGTATAAGGTAAAGATACTATAACTAACCCAGTACCATAGACTATATGGCAACTGTCCAGATTTGCACCACTCTTATTAATAATATCATATCGAAGTATCACAACATCCTTGAGTGGTTTAATGCCCCACGAATAAATATATTGTTGTATCTCTAACCCAAGAGGAAGTGTTGCCGTTGAACTATCCGAATAAAATTTGTCTGCCCTTGTATCTGTGTCCTTGAACACACAAAACATATCTTCATCCGATATGTACAATGGTGCAAAGTTTTTCCGATCTAATGGTTCAGGAATATATTTTGGCTGTCCTTTAACATTTCGGATTGGCCAATCATTGAAGTTGCTCCCACTAACGTCTTCCCCCTTGTCATTAAAATCAATACTCGAGTAAACAATATAATCTGGATCATTAACATACTTCCAACCAGTACCATTGAATCGTTGATCTGAAGGTGCTTTCGGGTCACCGATACGACCAGGCACCATTTGATTGAATACGCTCATATTGGGAATACTCCCGTCCCAAAAGTATGATACATCTGATGAAAATGGACGATCATTTTTTTTTGCAAGAAAGACTAAACCATATCCAAAGTATACCGGTGCAATATGACTTGAATTTCTTGGCCACTCGGCAGAATATTGAGTTATCAGCGTATTATCGTTTGATGGATCAATTATATCACGAAACATCATTCCATTATTGTACACATAAAAATTAAAATTGCTTACTCTACTGGTGCGGCGGAAGAGGGTCTCGTTATTGGATTGGGCATCCAACAACAGCACCGCACAAAGCAATAATGTAATGCTATGGGTTTTCATTGAAATCGCAGACCTAAATTGGCGGGTGTTTTACTTGACAATTGGTCATTAAACTCTCTTGAAATGTAATATCCTACAGCAGGTTTATCAATATGTTGATCCGATGAAGTATCTGTGTTTTTAAAATAGTCCATATACGTGATAGCATGTTTGGGATCAAATATTATTGAACAAAGGTTGTTAACGGATAAACAATAATTAGACATATATTGTAACAAACTATTTCCCCATCACTACCGCGAACTTCTTAATGGTCTTCATTCCATTCGGCGCCTCGATGTACGCATAGAGCATCTGACTTGCCACGGACTGCCCTCCCTCGGTCAGCAAGTCCCATTCTTCGCGTGAACCGCTGCTGTGTTCGATGGTCTTCACCAGATCGAGCGCGATGGTGTAAATCCGGATCGTGCAGCGGTCCGGCAGGTAGTTGAAGTAGATCCTCGGTGCGCCGCTCTGCGCGGCGTGGCGGACAATGTACGGGTTCGGGACAACCCGGATGCCATCCATGAGCTGCTGCGAGACCTCGCTGGAGCTGGTCCCGCCGCCGGTGAGCGTGATCTTAGCGGCATTCGGGAACTCGCCTCTCACTCCGCCGTGCCACTCCAGCACAACACTGTCCCCTACCTGGAAGTCAACCGTCCCTTTTCTATGTCCGCTTCCCCACAGGAAAGTCGGTGAGGGACGCCCATTCCCAACCCCTCTGTCCCCAAAGTCGAAGGCGATAGAACTGTTATAGTAGGTCATCTGCAGACTGAAGTCCCACTTCTCGCCGTTGCTCAATGTTCCGCTCAGGTAATACCTCGGCAGTGCCCGGTTGAAGACGTTCCCCGTGCCGGTCCCTTCGCGGATACCGGCTGCCCGCCAAATGACGGAATCACTCAACGGGAGACCGTTCTCGCGGACTTCAACGGTGAGATACGGGATGTAGCGTTTGAGTAAGACTGACTGCGAATCGACCCGCAGTGAGGTGAAGTGCAGCACCAGTCTGCGAGGCAGGGTCTTGAACGGATCGATCACCAGGATGCCGGTCTGCTTCATGGAATCATTCAGTATCACCGGCACATCGCCACGGCTCAGTGTGGGGGTAATGCGGAAGGAGTCCGCCAGCTGCTCATACCGGTATTGGAACTCCACATCGGCTCCCCCGAGTCCGAACAGGTTCGGGATGAACCCTTTCCCTTCCTTGAT
>JABWAK010000252.1 GCA_013361065.1 Bacteroidota bacterium | reverse complement strand
GACCGGAAGTGGGGCGTGGTGAATGTGCAGAAGGAATTCAAGGCATAACCGCCGATGGAACAGTCCAGGACCATACGATTCCTTGCCGTCCTGCTGCTGCTCGCACTGCCGTCAACGGCAGAGGCAGGACGGAAGGTGTTCTCCACCGCCTCGTCATTCAAATCGGGTCTGGGTGCGGCCATTCCCGGCGACACGCTCGAACTGGCGGACGGTTCGTACGATATCGGCGGGAACTCGCTGACCAGATCCGGCACAGCCGACCTGCGGATCGTCATCAAAGCCCAGAACCGCGGGAAGGCGGAACTGAAAGGATCCTCGGCCTTCACCGGCAAGGGGATCTCCTATGTGACCATCGAAGGGTTCCTCTTCACCGGCAGCGCCTCCACGGTGATCAAGACCGAGAGCTGTTCGTTCATGCGCATCACACGGAACACCTTCCGCCTCAACGAGACCGCCTCCGGGAAGTGGGTGCTCATCGGCGGGACGTACAACATTGCGACGGCGAACAGTCAGTACAACCGCATCGACCACAACCTCTTCGAGAACAAGAAGCAGCTGGGCAATTACATCACCATCGACGGCTCACCGTCCGGTCTCGGTTCTCCGGAAGCATCGCGCTACGACCGGATCGACCACAATCATTTCCGTACGATCGGTCCCCGCGCCGTGAACGAGATGGAGACCATCCGTATCGGCCAGAGTGAGATCTGCCGTTCGAGCAGTTATACTGTGGTGGAACAGAATCTGTTCGAGGACTGCGATGGTGATCCGGAGATCATCTCCGTCAAAACGAAACATTCCGTCATCCGCTACAATACGTTCCGGCGCTCGCAGGGAACGGTCTGTCTCCGCTCATCGGACAGTTCGGTGGTGGAGGGGAATTTCTTCTTCGGAGAAAGGAAGAGCGGGACCGGCGGTGTTCGGCTCTATGGTGTGGGGCATTCGGTGATCAACAATTATTTCAATGGTCTTACCGGTGATACATGGGATGCAGCGCTCACTATCACCAACGGCGATGCGGAAGCGACCGGTTCCGTCACAGCGCATTGGCGTCCGCAGCAGATCATGGTCGCCTTCAACACCTTCGCCGATAACGCGAACAACATGCAGTTCGGATTCACGAACAACGGGTCCTATTCCAAAGCACCGCAGAATCTGACCATCGCGAACAATATCGTCGCCGGGAAGCAGAACCCGTTCGTGAAGATCATCACCCAGCCGACCGGTATCACCTATTCCGGGAATCTGATGTTCCCGACCGGGAGCGCCAGCATCGGCGTGACAGCAACTGATGCTCAGATCCGCATCATCGATCCGCAGCTGGTCCTTGCTGATTCGGTCTGGAGGCTGACCGCCGGTAGTCCGGCGATCGATGCCGCAACCACAGCCGCAGCGTCCGTGCTGAAGGATATCACCGGCCAGCCGCGCGGCACCTCGCGCGATGTTGGAGCCCACGAATTCCTGACAGGGTACCGTTTCAACCGTCCGCTCCGTGCAGAGGATGTCGGTCCCAACGGTCCGGACTCGATCACCGTGGTGACATCGGTCGGAAGGGCATATGCAACATCAATGGTGCCTGAGCGATGGATGATGTTGGAGAATTATCCGAATCCGTTCAATCCTGCAACGAAGGTTCGTTTTTCCATCGACTCCGATGGTCCGGTACAGGCCGATGTGAGTATCTATAATAGTGTCGGAGAGCGTATCGTCCAGATTTTTCATGGTACGCTCCATCCCGGCACGGTCCATGAAGCGGTCTTCGACGGTTCCGGTCTTGCCGGCGGAGTCTATTTCTGCCGGATGACCGCAGGTGCACGGACCAAGACGCGCAGCATACTGCTGCTGAAATAGCGAACGACGAGCAGAAAGACTCCTGACGATTTTAGACGATGAAAATGATCACGAAACTTACGGTTATATCACTGCTGACCCTCATGTTCGTTGTGTCTGCTCCGGGGCAGATCACTTCATCCCGTTCCGGTGCTTGGAGCGCTGATTCCACCTGGACCGGCGGGAAAGCGCCCGTTGCGGGGGACAATGTGACCATCCAGTCCGGGCACACCGTCACGCTGAATACTGCTGCAGCGGAATGCAACGATCTGCTCATCACCGGAACGAATTCCAAACTCCGGTTTGCCATCGATGGAACGGTGACAGCACTGACCGTCAACGGTTCGGTCACCATCGGTGCCGGGGCATTCCTTCGGGTGGAATCGCGGAATCCCGCCGGTGCCGCGAACAGTTATGTTGAACATCAGCTGATCCTGCACGGCGATCTGACCAATTCCGGGACGCTCGATCTGCGCGGCGGCAGCACTACCGGCGGGACTTCGGCCGGAGTACTGACGACATTCGCCGGCAGCGGTCATTCGGTCGTATCGCTGAAGAGCCGTACCTATCAGGCGAGCGTGGAGGAGTTCAACGGCGTCTTGATCAATAAGAGCGGGAACGGCAGGGTGATCATCGCTTCCGGGATCCTCTTCACGAACAGCAGTTCCTCCGTCGGTCCGGCAGTCCTTACGTTCAGGCGCGGCATCGTGGAGACAGGCAGCAATGCGATCGTTGTAACAGCGACGGGCAGTGCCAGCGTCGCCGGAGGTTCGGACTCCTCCTATGTGAACGGTACGATGGGACGAGGGATGAACAGCAGCAGTGAGACAGAGAAACGGTTCGAGATCGGTGATGCTGCCGCTTACAGGCCGATCGTCATCCGCACAAGTACCGGCGGGATCGCGAGCGGTCACTATGTCTTTGCCTCCGTTGTCACCGGCAATGCGAACACCGGGACGAGTTTCCTGCAGGGCAATATCGACAGTGTCTCCCGCTATCGGTACTACCGCATCGGGTATTCCAAAGGCGGCATCGCCGGCACGGCGGACACGATGCGCTTCAAGCAGTTCTCGCCGTTCTACCGTGCTGATGACGGCGTCACACAGAACATGCTTGGTCTCATGACCGCGTACTCTCTGGACAACCGCGGCACGTGGATCAACGCCGGTCCCACCAATCATGTAGCCGATCTCTCGAATCCTCCCACCGAACTGCAAAGTTCTTCCGTGGTGCCCGAACCGGCGCTCCGGGACAGTGCGACGATGCTCCTGGCATTGGCGTTCGGTCCCGCGAACATCGTCGGTCCGATCCCGGATATCCCGAACGGGAAATACGGTCCGCTGCCGCTCCATTCATTCGATCTCTGGAAAGCGAAATCCGATGTACCGACGCCGCTGGTGGTGCATATCCACG
>JABWAK010000070.1 GCA_013361065.1 Bacteroidota bacterium | reverse complement strand
CAGGTTCGACTCCTGTCCAGTGTACGACACACACAGCATCCCGAGTAATCGGGATGCTGCTTTTTAAAGGTCAGCCAACGGCGGGGGTTACCCGCCTGAGGCGGGCAGGCAGGTTCGACTCCTGTCCAGTGTACGACACACACAGCATCCCGAGTAATCGGGATGCTGCTTTTTAAAGGTCAGCCTACGGCGGGGGTTACCTGCCTGAGGCGGGCAGGCAGGTTCGACTCCTGTCCAGTGTACGAAAGGGCCCTGAGAAATCAGGGCCCTTTTTTTATTCCCTCCGCCTTCAGCCTTCTGGTTACACGGTGTTACTATGGTGTGACCGCCGCGCGCGTCTTAAATCCTACAAATGAATCCGGAATCGCAAAGGGTCTCATTGGGGCCTGTTTGTTGTTGTCAGGTCCATGAAAAAAAACCTGGTGTGACCCCCTCTCCACCCATCCCTCCGGCACCGCTTCGTGATGAACCACCCGGAGTGCTCGTCCATTTTCTTTACCCCAGGATAGTTGTACGTGCAGCGCAACTGGCCATCACGTATTTACGTGATTGACAGTTTTACAATTAATACTTTATAAGCTAAATTTAGTAAAACTCCTTTGCTTCATATGTCAACTCCAAAGTATTGACAAGCTCAAACAATAATATCATTACACTTTTAATTTAGTAATGCATAATATTATTGCCGACCGGATTTGAATTGTGTTGATTTGTCTCCCCATTCAAGATTGTATATTTGAATACTTTAGCAACGATTGTTAACAGGACTCTTAATGAAGACATACACACTTGTCTTTTTCCTTACAACTCTTTATGCACAAGAACCACATCCTCTTGAATTTTTTCCTCATCATCAAGGCGATATTTTTGATTATTATGTTAAAGATCCATTTTGTCAGCCATGCTCTCCAGACTCTTTTCAAAATGTAATAACAAAAGATTCACTTGGGAGCAATGGAATATATTTTCTCCAGAGCACTCGTTTTGGCAAATGGACAGTTGATACGGTAACATATGATGTATACAATGGACCAACTCTTGCATTACTAAAATTTAGATTAAACGCCGATTCCGGTGACTCATGGACTGTATACAGGTTTGAAAATGGTGGTTCGATGAGAGCGAAAATCTCCAAGGTATTTAAATCGACATACTTAGGACAAAATGTAACTATAAAGGTCATTGAATATACAGATTCCGCTTCAGGGTTATTCATCAACTCGCTTTGGTTAGCGAGTAAGTTTGGAGTTATTGCGGAATATGGTGATCCTCCTGGGCAACCCAATTATTATTTACGTGGAGCGATAATCAATGGAGCAACGTACGGTATAGTCACTTCGGTTAATCAGCATATGGAAATTCCTGTGAATGATTTCAACTTAGATCAAAACTTTCCAAACCCCTTTAATCCCCACACAAAGATTAGTTGGCGGTCCAACAAAAACGGATTTGTATCCTTAAAAATTTTTGATATCGTTGGAAGAGAAATGAAGTCGCTTGTTTCTGAATACAGACATTCGGGGTATCACGAACTAACTTTCGACGGTACAAATCTCGCAAGCGGTATATATATATATAGTTTGACAATAAACGGAAATACAAAAACCAAAAAAATGCTGTTGATCCATTGAGCAACCTTAACATCTTTGGAGAGCTAAATGAAAACAATAGTATTACTTTTGCTTCTTTTTGTTTCTACATCTGTTGTTGCGGCATCACAAGATGATACAACATGTATATTTGTTGGAAGTGAGTATTCCGGTCAAATATATAATAATGGTCTGTATGTCTCATCGAAAGGTGTGATCAAATCTCTGGCGATATTTATTCAATTTCAAGGAGACAATTCTTATTCTGGAAGTACGGCCTGGCCTGTTAATCAACCCCCGACATTTTTAAATACATATTTAGATTCAATAACTTCTCAATCCTCTACACCGTGGAGCATTTCTCATTATTTTAGAGAATCATCGCTTGATTCGTTGCGCATTATAGGCAAGGGGTATTCTGTTATAACTCAATATACCGAAGCATATTAAAGGGACTCGATTGGTTTATGGGATCCAACTGAAGCATATGGGAAGGCAATTAAGGAAGTTCTGCAGACATTAAATTCACAGATTAATTATTCAGATTACGATAATTGGCCGGCAACAGGAAGTTGAAACCGAGTGTAACCAAAGTGTTGACATTTTCTATACAAGCCAATACCAAGCAGTAACACTGTAACCAAAGTGATACCACACCCATGAAAAATCGAATAGAAAAATTGGATATGCGACTTATTATCTATCGATTTTGAATAGAAAAAGGCAAATATTTTAGACAGGGACACTACGAAGTAGAGGGTTACAAGTTCGACTCCTGTCCAGTATACGAATACAAAATCCCGCATATGCGGGATTTTGTGTTTTTAAAGGGATTCAAAAAATGGCAACCATGGGTACAGTAGGACGGGATGGCATCCCATCAAAACAAAGAGCAATGAGGAATTATGAATGATGAATGGTTCGAGATCGATGCGTAGGAAGGAATACGGGAGCACGTCGCCGCAGTATGCATGGAAAGAACTATAGATCAATAAAACACGAAGACCTACAATAATAGTGTGAAGAATGACTGTTGACCGGCTCCTCTGAGTCGGTCGATCTGTTTTAAACGCAAAGGTCAGTTGTAGGACGGGATGTCATCCCGTCCTACAATGTTACGATTTTGGCCGGCCGGTGACGAAATAAAGGGAGGAGAGGACGATGCCGCCGCCGACGATCATGGAAGCGGTGATCGATTCGTCCAGGAAGAGCGCTCCCCAGATGAATCCGAACACCGGGATGAGGAAGGTGACGGTGGCGGCCTTGGTCGGACCGAGGATCTTCATCAGTCTATAATAGATGATGTACGCTACTGCACTGCAGAGCACGGCGAAGACCGTCATGGTGAGGGCGATCTGCGGTGTGACGGTGCCGGGCGGGGGAGCAAGGAAGACGAGCGGCAGGAAGAGGAGTCCGATGGCCAGCTGACTGCCGGCGGAGATCGCCATGGGACTCATCTGCTTCGCGTTGAGCTTCAGATAGACACCGCCGGCGCCGTAGAACATCGTCGCCACCACGCACATGATGATGGAGATGGTCCCCATACTGTCCAGCGCCACGGTCCCGCCTCCCCGGATCACCGCCACGCCGGCGATGCCGAGCAGCAGTCCGAACAGCAGCCGGGGCGTGAACCGTTCATGCAGCCAGATGACCGCACCGACCGCGGCAAAGAGCGGCGTGAGGGAGTTGATGATAACGGAGATGGAAGCGGGAAGATGGAGCGCCGCGTAAGAAAAGAGCAGGAACGGGATGCCGGAGTTGAGCAGTCCGATGATGAGATAGTGTCTGCCGTTCTTCTTCCAGTCGAGCGGCTGACGGATCGCTCTCATGAAGAGTGCCAGGGATGCACCCGCGATGAGCATCCGCATATCGGCCGTGACGACCGGTCCCAATGCCGGCGCCAGGATGCGCATGAAGATGAAGGAGGATCCCCAGATGGCGGAGAGTGCCACCAACAGCACATAATCGATGAACAGCATGTTCCCTTCCCGTTTTCGTGAAGGGACAGTATACAGGATTTCGGACTGTGGTGCAAGGTGGGGGAGAGATGCCGGGCATGCAGCCGGGTCATGCCGGGTGGACGTTCTGCTGCATCTGAGGAGCCGCCTGTGCCGGTCGTCGGCTGCGGTCCGTGAGATGCCGGTTTATCGCTTCCTTCGTTCTGGTGCAGAGGTCCATCAACTCCGACACATCCGCCGGAATGGTGCGATACTCCCCGCGAAGGATATTCTGCTCGATGGTGCGGCAGAACTGGCTCGCCTTCTTCGCTCCCAGCTGAGCGCTGCCGCCGACCAGGGTATGAGCAGCGAACCGCATCTCATCCGTCCGCTGTCCGGTGAACGCACTGAGCAGATTAGAGATATGTTTCACGACGTCGTTCTCGAAGTAATCGTTGATGATGGCCCGGAATTCCTCGACCCCGATCCCGAAGACATCCAGACTCTCCTCGATATTCCCCGCATCATACAGTTCCTCATCACCGGGCTGCGGTCCCTCCGGGACTGTGACCGTCCCGACCGTTCCGTTCCGTGAACCGGAGACGATACCGCACCAGCGCAGGAGTATGTCGTTCAATTCCTGCTGCTTGAATGGTTTCGCGATGTGGTCATCCATTCCCGCCGCACGGCATTTGTCCTTGTCGCTCTGGAAGGCGTTGGCGGTCATGGCAATGACCGGTGTGTGCCGTTCCCCTTTCTCCATCGCCCGGATCCTCATCGTTGCTTCGTATCCGTCCATCTCCGGCATCTGGCAATCCATCAGCACCACATCATACCCTGTCCGGGCGAACTCGTTCACGGCCTCCATCCCGTTACCGACCATGGTCGCGCGGAATCCCAGTTTCTCCAGCATCCCGAGACAGACCTTCTGGTTGATATAGTTGTCCTCGGCGATCAGGATGCGGAATGAGGAGCGGTCGAGCAACACTGCTGCCGGTTCAGCGCCGGGAACGGACAGCTCGGTCAGTATCCCGTCCGCAGCGGCGGATTGTCCGGCCGGTACGAACGGCAGTGTGAACCAGAAGGTACTTCCCTGTCCGGTGACACTCTTCACACCGATCGTTCCATGCATCAGTTCGACCAGCTGTTTGGAGATGGCGAGCCCAAGTCCGGTGCCGCCGTACTTCCGCGAGGTGGAACCATCCGCCTGCGAGAAGGAGCGGAAGAGGTTCTGCTGCACGGCCGGCGGTATGCCGATCCCGGTATCGGTGATCTCCACACGGATCAGGTCGGCGGAACCTTCGATGGTCCTTCGCATCCGGATGGTGACCGTTCCCCGTTCGGTGAACTTGATGGCATTCCCGGTGAGGTTCATGATCACCTGGCGCACGCGGGTCGGGTCGCCGAGCAGCTGGGATGCATCACCTAGGTCATCCTCCACACAGAGGGCGATCCCTTTCTCCGTGACACGGTGTTCGAGCAGCGCGCCGATCTCATTGACGATCGCCGGCAGGTCGTACGGCACCTCTTCGATCGTCAGTTTCCCCGCTTCGATCTTGGAGAAGTCGAGGATGTCGTTGATGATGGAAAGGAGCGAGGTACCGGAATTCTGGATCAATTTCAATGTCTTGTGCTGTTCTGCATCGAGCGGCGACTGCAGCAACAGTTCGGTGAGACCGAGGATGCCGTTCAGCGGTGTACGGATCTCGTGACTCATGTTCGCCACGAATTCGGACTTAAGCCGTGAGGCTGCTTCGACCCGCTGATTGGCATGGGTCAGTTCCTCTGCCGTGGTGGCGAGCGATGCGGACTGTTCCTCGGCGAGCGACTTGGCCCGGATCAGATCGCGGTTGAAGCGGGTCAGCGCCTCCTCGGACCGTTTCCGTTCGATGGCCAACGCCACCTGACGGGCGACCGATTCCAGCAGGATCACATCGACATCCTGGTAGGCCTCCTCATCCGCTTCATCCTGCAGCACCAGAGCGCCGATCGCGCGTTCCTTCAGCACCATCGGTACGGCTAACCAGCATTTGGGGAGCGGAACGATCCCCGGACAGCATTCCTCCAGCGTTGCTCCCCGCAGGAGCATGGGGCGTTTCGAGATGATCACATCACGGATGAGCGACGCCGGCTGATGGTCCCCGGCATGCGGGGAATCGGTGCGGACACCGGCACTGACGGCGAACGGGACCGTGAAGGAGGACTCCGCATCCTCGGTGACAGCGATCAGGAAACAGGTGACCGGCAGGACCTTCCGCAGTCCTTCATCGATCGCCTGGTAGAGCGTCTGCAGATCCTCTGCCGTATGGACCGCTTCGGTGATGCGGTACAGGATCTGTTTGGTCCGCTCCATCTTCTTCTGCTCGTCAAGGGCGGTATGCAGTTCGATGGTGCGCTGTTCCACCAGCTGTTCCAGGCTGATATTCTGATTGCGGGCCTTCCGGAAGAGGTCCACCTGCGCGATGCTGATGGCGGTCTTCATCAGGATCACCGTGATGAGGTTCAGTTCGACCTCGTTCGGAAGCTGGTCGACGTCATCGATGATACCGGCGAACATGCCGATCACTTTGGCGCGGGTCCGGAAGCAATACAGCACGGCGTACCGGTGTTCGCAATGGGTCGGAACGATGACCGGTCTGTTCTGCCGCAGCGCCCAGCCGAAGGTCCCTTCCTGAATGAGCCGGTCGACACTCTCCTGGACCAGGGGACGGCGGTCGTCCGGCAGGACGCCGTGCATCGTGAACTCCCGGTCCACGTCGTTCGTCAGCAGGAATCCGACGGCGGAGAAGCGGACGAGGGTGGAGAGCCGTTCCTGGGTCGTGCGGAAGATGGCATCGTACCCGTCATCGGATTCGGAAACGGAGGTCTCCTCATCCAGTGCGGCGATCTTCTCGAACGATTCGAACATCCAGAGATTGAGCCGTTCCAGATGGGTGATCCGTTCCTGCAGTGCAGCCGGGTCGTGTCGTAATTCCATGGTACCCTAATTGAAGATGAATCCGTTGACCGAATCGTGGTATTGCTTCTCGACGGTGTCCATGATGTACGGCAGCAGATCGACCGAGAGTCCGGTCTCCTTCCACGCTTCCTCGTACACGGGCGGGACGCCGCGTTCGCCGCTGTTCCCGAGCATCATGGCATGGGCGATCACATCCGCGATATGCACCACCGATGTCTCGAGTTTATAGAGGTCCGCCTGGTTCGGCTGATGGTGGAAGCCGATGATCTCCTCATAGCAGCGGGGGAGCTGCCAGAGCCGGACAAGGTCGCTGCCGATGGCGCCATGGTCGCATCCCATCACCGCGCGTTCCGCCAGGAAGAGCGGCTGTCCGGTCCGGTCGGCATTCCGGAAGATCTCCTCCGCCAGGTCCGGCGCCTTGGTGACGAGAACGATCCGTCCGATATCGTGCAGGATGCCGGCCACGAAGTACCGTTCGATGTTCGGTTCCTTGAAGTACCCGGCGATGCAGCGGGCCGCGATACCGCAGGCGATGCTGTGCTTCCAGAACGATTCCACGGTGATACGGTTCTCCGGGATATCCTTGAAGGAACTGATGATGGAGGTGGCGAGCGCAAGGTCGCGCAGCTGCTGCGTGCCGACGATGATCACTGCCCGCGAGATGGTGTCGATCTTGCGCGGGAAACTGTAGAAGGCGCTGTTCACGATACGGAGCAGCCGTGCGGTCAGTCCGGTGTCCTTGGAGATGATGGAACTGATATGGCTGGCCGAGACCCGCATGTTCCGGATCGCCTCATCCAGCTCATTGTAGACCACCGGCACGGAGGAGAGCTTGTCCATCCCTGCGATCAGTTTCATGGTGTCAACCTGCATGGGCGGCCTCCTCCGAGCGTTGCTTGGCGATGCGGTGAGCCACATGGCGCATCAGTTCACGGACGAACGGTCCGCTGCGCGAGGACGTGTTGCGGAAGAGCTCCTCGGTGATCTCCTGTGCTGCCGCCACCGCTGCCGGGTCGAGTATGGATGCCGGCACGGTCGCATCATTGATGCTCGACGGTTCGATGCAGACCTCCGTGATGCCCCACATTCGCAGCGTATTGATGGAGCGGGCGGTCAGGACCATTCCCTGCTGGAACAGAACGAGACCGTATTGGTCGGTGATCGGCCGCTCCAGCACCATGTCCGGCGCCAGGTCTTCCACAAAGAGTTTGGGCATAGTATTCCCCCGTTCAATGTAATACCCCCATCAGGTCATATTGCATGCCAAAAAAAACGCGATGAATCGGGGCGGTACACCTCATTCCGCCGGGAGCGTCTGGCGAATATTCCACACCTGCAGAATATCCCGACATCCGTGTCCGGTCACTGCCGGTATCCCTTGATGCTGAGACTGGAGCCATTGTTCGTCCCTGCCGGTGAGAGCCTGTGATATGTACCGTACAGCGGTCCCGCTCCGTTGTGCATGATGCGTGTGCGGACGTGTCCGTCTCCGCAATATTCTCCCGATCCGGTCCAGCTGCATAATACTAGCCATCCGTTCGGCACAGCATGATGCAGAAATGCTGAAATGCGGGGATTTTTTCAGGCACGGTATTTGACGAAAAGGAGTCAAAATCATTGCACATGTGCGTCGGACCGCTGTTCAGACGACGAAACAGCAAACATCGAAGTAAGGTACATGCTGAACGAAATATCTATGGAGCACCAATGAATGCCATCACTGTCATCGGCGCGAACGGCATGCTGGGGTATGCGGTCGCAGAATATTTCACCTCGCGCGGATACGACGTCCGGCGGATCACCCGCAGGGAATTCGATATCACCCGCGATCCGTTCGCGAAACTGGAACATGACATCCTGGAGAGCGATGTGGTGATCAATTGCGCCGGGGTCATCAAACCGCAGATCGCGAAGAACACCATCGAGGATGTGCTGAAGGTGAACGCCGTCTTCCCGCGGAATCTCGCTTCCTTCTGCAAGCAGATGAACATCAAATGCTTCCACATCACGACGGACTGTGTCTACACCGGCGCGAAGGGGGAGTATACTGAGGACGATGTGTTCGATGCGGACGATGTGTACGGTCTTTCCAAGAATGCCGGCGAACCGCTGAACTGTATGACCCTCCGCACCTCCATCATCGGTGAGGAACAGGGACAATCCCGCTCCCTCATCGAATGGGCACGGAGCCAGCGCGGAAAAACGGTGAACGGATTCGTGAACCACTATTGGAACGGCGTCACCACGCTGCATCTGGCGGAAGTGATCGAGAAGATCCTCGAGAACGAGATCTACACCGAAGGGATCTACCACGTCCATTCACCGAACTCCGTCTCGAAGAAGGAACTGCTGGAGACACTGAGCGCCGTGTACGACCTGCGTCTCACCGTCCAGCCGGCCGAAGCGCCGCAGTTCTGTGACCGCACGCTTGCCAGCACTTATTCCCTGAGCACGCATCTCTGCACCAAGACGATCCAGATGCAGGTGTACGAGATGAAGGAGTTCTTCGAGCTGCTGAACATACCGGTGATGGTCCGGTAACGCTGCCGGACACACCGATCGATACGAACAGAGGGCATCATGGTCTCATTCTCGGATATCCGCAACAGGAACTTCCACAATATCTTCCGGTCGGTGGTGGACGACGCCCGGCGCATCCTCGAGATCGGCTGCGGGATCGGGGACTACCTCTCCCAGACCCGCTCCGACCAGTATGTGGTCGGCGTGGACCCGCATCTGCCGTATGTCGGTAAGGCCCAGGCGCGCACGCCATGGGGGAAGGTCCTCAACACGGACGGACTCACCTATCTGCGTAGCACAACCGAGACCTTCGACTGCATCCTGATGATCGACGTGCTGGAGCATCTGAACGAGGCCGATTCCATCGCCCTGGTGGAGGAGGCGAAGAAGCACTGCACCGGTATCATCTTCAGCCAGATCCCGATCGGTATCCACGAGCAGCATCATGATGCCTGGAACATGGGCGGCGAGTTCTGGCAGACCCACCGCAGCACCTGGAATGCCGGCAATGTGCACCGGCTGGGATTCGACCATGTCTTCATCTGGGAGAATTACTACCAATGGGGCGAGGTATCGGAAGAGAAGAGCAGTGATACGAGCGTGGCGATCTGGACGAAGGAGAAATTCCCGCTGGTCTCGGTGATCGTGCCGAGCTACAATCAGGCGGAATGGCTGCCGATGACATTGCAGAGCATCCTGGACCAGACCTATCCGCACTGGGAGGCGGTGGTGGTCAACGACGGTTCCACGGACGGTACGCGCGCGGTGATCGACAGGTTCGCGGCGATGGACAGCCGCATCCGTCCTGTGCACAAAACGAACGGCGGTATCTCCTCTGCGCTGAACGCCGGTATCGACGCTGCACAAGGGGAATACTTCTGCTGGCTCTCGTCGGACGATCTCTATGCACCGCACAAACTCGAGCGGCAGATCGCCGAGATCCGGTCCACCACCGCGAACCTCGGTATCCTTTTCAGCAAATTCGACCATATCGACACGAACGGGACGGTGATTCCTGTCCGGGAAGAAAAACCGTTCACAGACGGTCTCGAATTCCCGCAATTCCTCCGGTATGATTACATCGACGGCTGTACGGTGATGATCCCGATGACGGTGATGCGCCGGCTGGGGGGATTCAATGTGCAGTTCAAGCATGCGCAGGATACGGAGCTCTGGTTCCGCTGTGCATCCAAAGGGTACCGCTTCCAGTACACCAGCGAGGTGCTCACGTACCGCCGTATCCATCCCCAGCAGGGATTCACCGATTTCCGGCACGACTGCCGGTTCGACGGGTACTGGATGACCGATTTCTATCTCCGTCATTATCCGCTGCGCAGCTTCTACCGTTCGCTGGATCTGGAGACCGATGCCGGTGTAGAAGCACTGCTGCGGCATCTGCTGCCGATCCTCGGTGATCCGCACTGCAACATCAATCATTCCGCCGTCCGGCGGCAGATGTGGGAATGGCTGACCGACGGTCTCCGCACGCTCCGTCCGCAGCTCCGCACGAAGTTCCTCCGGACCGGACAGGAATTCCTCGCTCCGTTGGCACAGCAATATGCCTTCTTCGGCGAACATCAGCAGCGGTTCCAGGAACTGGAGCGTATGCTCTCGAAAGAGCACGGCATCGTACCGTTCGATGAACCGGAAGAAGCGGACATCACGACCTTCGACAAATCGGCCGATGTGCCGTTCGTGGAACAACTCTTCGCTACCGGAACGGCAGCACATCAGGCCGGTGATACCGCAACGGCGGTGGCCGTCTTCAAATATCTTTCCGATATCCCCAATGTGCGGTACGACGATGCATTCCAGCGCTATTTCCGGCTCAGTTTCCAGTCCGGGAACTATGCGCATTTCGTCCGCTCGTTCCGGCGCAAACCGGACCTTGCCGGACTGCCGGACACCGTCAAAGGTGCGCTCATCTTCGCACGGACCGTGCTGGGAGAGCAGGACCCGACCACTGCAGCATTGTTGGAGAGTATTCGCCGGACGGACCTGCGTTCCCATCTGCAGGAGCTGATCGACGGCAACATCCGGATCATCCAGCCGGAATCGATCCATCGATGGAATGTTGCGCCGGAGGCATCATCCGTTCGGCACCATCTGCAGCTGCGCTGCGCCGAGTGCGGCCACGATTTCGAGTTCACTCACACCTTCCCGTATGCGGCAGGACCGAGCAGCGGTACGGCCGGCTGTCATCATTGCCTCACCGCCTACCGCTTCAGTGACAATGCGATGACCGCATACTTCCGGCAGAGGAACGCCGGTCTCGTCCCGGCCGTCACCGGAATGCACGACCTACCGAATGTGGCGGTCGTGATGCGGTACTCCAATGTGATGGGGGGCGGCGTGATGAAGATGTTCCAGCACGCCGAGTGGCTGAAGGCAGCAGGATGCAGTGTGACCATCTATTCCGATGCACCGGCGCCGACCTGGCGCACAGTACCGGGGACCTTCGTCCGCACGCAGGACCATTATGATGTTCCGGGCGGCGTGCACGATGCGGTGATCTGCATGTGCATCGCGGATGTGCCGAAGATGATGACGAAATATCCGGCCGACCGGATCGCACTCTTCTGTCAGGGGTACGAAGGGTATCACTATGGGAAAACTGTCGCCGAACTCCGGTCGGACAAATATTTCTTCGAAGAGCTTCATCGTCTGCCGGTGAGGACCATCGCGGTCTCCACACATCTGACGGAACTGTTCCGTGCCAGGACCGGCAGGGAACCGATGTACATCCCCAACAGCATCAACACACGCATCTTCAGTCCTGCACCGACCGTTCCGAAGCGTCATCCCTCCATCCTGTTCGTCGGGAATCCCGGCCAGCCGCTGAAAGGATTCGAATTCCTGGCGGCAACGGTCACGGAGCTGCAGCGGAGCGCATGGAAAGTGGAAGGGCTCACCGTGCATATCGCGATGGGCGGTAACGGCGACACCGCGGAACATTCAACATCCCACGGCGGCGTCACGCTGCAGTATCATGTCGGTCTCGGCCCCGAAGGGATGGCCGCGCTGATCTCATCGGTGGATGTGGTCGTCAATACCTCCTGGTACGAGGGATTCTCGCTGCCGGTGCTGGAAGCGATGGCCTGCGGCACGCCGGTGATCACCACAGCTAATATGGGGGCGGAGAGTTTCTGCCGTCATGGCGAAAATGCGTTCGTCGTGCAGTACGGCGATGTGCAGGCGTTCGGCGACCTGCTGCAGCGCATCCTGCGTCATTCATTCGACCTGCTGCCGGTGCTCCGTGCCGGTCTTGCCACGGCGCGTCAGTTCACCGTGACGCAGTCGATCGATGCGTTCCTCCGTTCGTACGAACAATGGCTCGGTTGTACATTCCCTGCAAAACGGATCCACCGTCTGCGGGAGAAGTACCAGCATCAGGAGTTCGTCCCGCCGGTCCGTCCGGTCCGCACGGAGGATGAACCGCTCTTCTCCATCCTCATCCCCACGTACAATCATGCGCGGTTCCTGCCGGAAACGCTCGGCAGCGTGCTGGCACAGACCTATCCGCATTGGGAAGCGGTGATCGTGAACGACGGTTCGACCGACCATACGCTCGGCATCCTCAACACGTACGCATTGTACGACGAACGGATCACGGTCCACACCAAACGGAACGGCGGCGTCGCCTCCGCGCTGAATGAAGGGGTGCGGCGGGCCTCCGGTGAATGGATCTGCTGGCTCTCCTCGGATGATTACTTCCAGCCGGAGAAACTGGCGGTGCACCGTGCACAGATCGCGAAGACCCCGGAGACGAAATTCTACTATACCAATTACTATGTGTACGATGATGTGAAGAAACTCCGGCTGATGGGTGCGCCCGGTGTCGCGCCGAAGGAGGACCAGGTGCTGAGTTTCTTCTACACCAATTACATCAACGGCATCAGCATCTGCATCCACCGGTCGGTGTTCATGAAGACCGGGTTCTTCAACGAATGGCTGAAGGATGCACAGGATTTTGATATGTGGATCCGGATGGCCTCGGTGACCCCATTCGATTTCATTGACCATCGCACCTGCCAGTACCGCGTCCACCCGGAGCAGGGGGCGAGCCGGTTCCCCGAAGCGGGCATCTATGACTCGGCCATCTCCTGCGCCATGTTCCTGAACAATCACCGGTTCCCGGCCATCTTCCCGATGCTGGAGCTGACCGACCGCGCCACGATCGATACCGTCATCAAGAAGACCATCTCCGTGGCGATCGATACGAACTCCTTCATCAACAAACTCGGGTTCGGTCCGCTGCTGCTGGACCGGCTGTTCGAGTGGACGGTGAATGATGCGCCGGAAGAATTCCGTGCATCATTGCGCGAATCGCTGAACGGGATCGCCGGCGTCCTGCTGCAGACGGTCATCCCGGAGGAACTCCGTCCGAGCCTGGAGCGGTTCCGTCAGGAGCAAAGCGTTCCGTTCCGCTATACGGCGCGCGATCCGTTCGAGCATGCGCACCGGTACATCACCTACCGGATGACGAAAGTGAATGACCATGACCGCGAACGCTACGAGCGGTATATGAAGCGTCTCGAAGCGGTCTTCACGGCGCGGCTGAAGGCACAGGCGCTCTTCTCGCTTGCGGTGCAGGCGCTGGAACAGCGGAAGTACCAGGAAGCGCTGGACCATGTGACCGCGGCGGATTCGGGCGGACTGCTCGATGTTGCCGAGGATATCGCGATCGTCAAAGGATGCTCGTACCTCGGTCTTCAGAGGATCCAAGAAGCGAAGGAGTGCTTTGAGGATGCACTGGCACACAACCCGAATTCCTCCGAAGCGTGCGCCGGTCTCGGCGAGGTGTTCTATCTGGCCGAGATGGACCGTGAATCGAAGACGATGTTCGAATGGGCGGTGAAGAACGATCCGGAGAATGGAACGGCGCGGCAGGGTCTGCAGCGGGTGAACGACCTGCTCGGTCTCCCGCCGGAACACTCCGCACTCGACCATGCACCGGAGGAGATGACGGTATGAGTGCACCGTCCGCCCCCGCTCCGTTCACCGTCTCGCTCTGTATGATCGTGAAGAACGAGGAGCGGTATCTGCGCGGGTGCCTGGAATCGGCCCGTCCGTTCGTGGACGAGATCGTCATCGTCGATACCGGCTCGACCGATACCACGGTCGGCATCGCTCAGGAGTTCGGAGCGGTGATTCGCACCTTTCCCTGGAACGGGAACTTCTCCGATGCGCGGAACGAATCGCTCCGCCATGCCACGGGCGACTGGATCCTCTATCTGGATGCCGATGAGCGGCTGATGAACGGCGATGCACTGCGTCAGCTTCGTCCGTCCGCACAGACCGTTGCCTACAACGTTTCGATCAGCAGCAAACATATCCTCCCGTCCGGCACGGTGGACCAGGTGAACCAATACCAGCGGTTTTTCCGGCGTCATCCGAAGATCCGGTTCGAGGGAGTGGTGCATGAGCAGGTGCTGCCGTCGCTGCTCCGGATGAACAAGCGGATCGAGGATTCGCCGCTCTTCATCGAGCATCTCGGCTACGGCGAGAGTCTGGAGAAGATCCAGCAGAAATGTGAACGGAATGCGGCGCTGCTGCGGCGGCAGTTGGAGCTGAACCCGCACGATTATTACGCCCATTATCAGCTCGGCAACACGCTCGGCGTGATGCTGCGGTACGATGAAGCGGAAAAGCATCTGCGGCTGGCGGTGGAGCATGACCGGAACGTGAGCATCCGGGCGAGTGCGTGCAACATCCTGGTGGAGACCGCCATGCACCGCAACGATCTGGAGTCGGCCGAACGCTGGTGCCGCCAGTCGGTGAAGCTCGTCCCGGTACAGGTGATGGGGCATTGGTTCCTGTCCGGCATCCTGGCGCACCGTCAGCAGTACGACGAAGCGCTGCGGAGCATCGATACCATGCGGTCCAACGCCGGACGTCCCACCGGTCTGGCGCACGATCTGCAGGTGCCGGAAGGGGAGATCAATTACCGGACGATCGTCTGCTATGAAGGATTGGCGAATGCCGCCATGGCGGCCTCGGACCTGGCGCGGGCGCATCTGCTGGTGACCTCGGCGGAGGAGCGGGGGATCCGTTCGCCGAAACTGCAGACCATCGGTATCCAGACGGCGATGGCGCTGAACGATCTCGACACGGCGCTGCGGCGGATCGACTTCATGCTGCGGAACCTGCCGCCCGATGCCGAGTCCCAGCGGGCCCGGTTCCGTGCTGTGCGCAGCAGGATCGAATCGATGGCGGTGGCGTGATACGGACCTGCATCTGTCCAATATTATTCACTGGACGGGACGGTGCAGACTTGACGAATGCTGAAACAGCCTGAAATCCGCCGAAGTGGTTTGGCACAACTATTGAATTACCATCACTGTCCGCAGTGTTCAAGGGACCGTTTACGGAAGAACGGTCAGCGGACGGAACTCCGGAGCAGCACCGCAGGAGCGGTATCCGGGACGATCCACACGTAAGGCAAGGAGGCCGATGACGAACTCAATCTAAGAGGTTTGTATGGCTTTCTCTACCGGCGGTCGGATCAATACCAATATCGGTGCGGATCAGGCATATAGCGCACTGAACGATATCACCCGCGATCTGGGGGTCCACCAGCTTCGTCTCGCCACCGGCAAGCGGATCAACTCCGCTGCGGACGATGCCTCCGGATACGTGATCTCCAAGAAGATGGAAGGGCGCATCCGTGCCATGAGTGCGGCGCTGGACAACGTCGGCGACGCGCAGAGTGTGTACGGTGTGGCGGAAGGGGCCTACCAGACCATCGCTGATATCCTCAGCACGATCAAAGAGAAACAGACGCGTGCCGCCAACGGCGCCATGGGCATCGAGGAAAAGGATGCCATCGTTTCCGAGATCAACTCCCTGATGTCCGAGATCGAGGACATCGCCAATCAGACGAAATTCAACGGAACATCACTCCTGTCCGGCAGTTATGCCCGGGCCTTCCAGGTGGGCGACACCGCGTCCAGCATGCTCACCGTCTCCTTCACCTCCGTCAATACCGCTTCCATGCTCGGCGTCGGCGCCGGTTCGGTCACCTCTGCCAATATCGGTGCGCTCACGGTGGATATCGCCGTGGAGACCATCAATACGGAGATCGGGAAGATCGGTGCCTATGTGAACCGGCTGCAGACCAAGGAATCGAACATCCGGAGCGCCATCACCAACACGGAAGCGGCCAAGAGCCGCATCCTGGATGCGGATGTGGCGAAGGAGCAGATCCTGGCGTCGAAACTCTCCATCCTGCAGCAGACGGCGACCACGCAGTTGGCGCAGGCCAATTCGTCGCCGCAATCGTTCCTGTCGCTCTTTAAATAGCGCCCGGAACGACCGATGACCTCCGCAGCACCGGAGGGGATGGCCCGCCGTCCCCTCCGCTCTCTATTCTATTCCCTCTGAATATTCCTGTCATTCCTCCATACAGAAATCGGACGATGTGCCGATAATATCTATGGAGCCGCAATAGCGATACTCTCACACAACGGGCAAGGATGCCCGTCTCACCAGTTTACACGGAGGTAGTTATGGCATTCTCAACAGGCGGTAGAATCAACACCAATATCGGTGCGAATCAGGCGTACAGCGCCCTGAATTCGGTCAGCCGTGAGCTCGGCGTACACCAACTGCGTCTGGCAACGGGAAAACGGATCAATTCCGCAGCGGATGATGCTTCCGGATATGTGATCTCCAAGAAGATGGAAGGACGCATGCGCTCCATGAACGCAGCGCTGGACAATGTCGGCGACGCCCAGAGCGTCTACGGCGTGGCCGAAGGTGCGTATCAGACGGTCGCAGACATCCTGACCACCATCAAGGAGAAACAGACCCGCGCAGCGA